>WFVH01000036.1 GCA_015491735.1 Gammaproteobacteria bacterium | reverse complement strand
ATGACGGCCAGAGCGTGGTCATCGCCGCCCACTACGATCACCTGGGACGGGGCTGGCCGGAACCGCGCGAGGAGAAATACCGCGGCCAGATCCATCCCGGCGCCGACGACAACGCCAGCGGTGTGGCGGTATTGCTGGAGCTGGCGCGCACCCTGGGCAGATCACTGAAGCCGGAACGCAGCATCCTCTTCATCGCCTTCTCGGGAGAGGAGGCGGGGCGCAAGGGGTCACTGCACTACCTGGCCAACAGCGGCCGCTATCCAAACGGCAAATGCATCGCCATGATCAACCTCGACACCGTGGGGCGGCTGGGCAACAAAAAACTGCTGGTGCTGGGCGCCGAATCCGCCAGCGAGTGGGTGCACATCATTCGCGGCATCGGCTTCGTCACTGGCGTGGAGATGGAGCTGGTCAAACAACCCCTGGATGCCAGCGACCACGTGAGCTTCCACGAGGCGGGAATCCCCGCCATCCAGCTCTTCTCCGGCCCGAATATGGACTACCACCGGCCCGGCGACACTGCAGACAAGATCGACGCCGACGGTCTTGTCAAGGTGGCCACCACCGCCCGCGAGATGGTTCACTACCTGGCCGGGCGGGAGCAGCCACTCACCGTCACCCTGCCGGAGCACAAACCAGACAGGGTGAAAAACACAGCGACCCGCAAGGTACAACTGGGAACCATCCCCGACTTCACCTACCGGGGTGAAGGGGTACGCCTCACCGGCGTGGTTTCCGGCTCTCCCGCCGCCACGGCCGGACTGCAGGAAGGTGATGTCATCATCCGCATCGACGACACCGGCATCAGCAACCTCAAGGCGCTTTCCGGCTTGCTGAAAGCGCTGAACCCCGGCGATTCCATCGCCATCGTTTATCTGCGAAATGGCAAAAAACGGTATGCCGAAACAGCGGTGGCTGGCAAATAAATACCCGGTTTCCCGGCGTTCAACCGTGTTTCCGTCCGGGCTGGCGCAGTCGTGAGGAACAGACCGGGCCGGATACCTCATCATCCCGCCACAAAACGCCGGTTTTGCTGTACTGTATCAACAGGGAGTTGTAAAACCGGCAATCCAATGTTTGCCACTTCAGGCTGCACCGCTTAGCATAACGGACTGGTCAACAAACTGGTTATCCCGATTATGCAGAAAAACATCGTTCGCATCGCCACCCGCCGCAGCCCCCTTGCTCTTTGGCAGGCGGAGTACGTCAAAACCGCCCTGGAAAAAATCCACCCGAATATCCGGATTGAACTGGTCAAGATGGTGACCCAGGGGGACAAAATTCTTGACACGCCCCTGGCCAAGGTCGGCGGAAAGGGGCTGTTCGTGAAAGAGCTGGAAACAGGAATGCTGCAAGGGGAGGCGGATATCGCGGTACACTCCATGAAAGATGTCCCGGTCGAGTTTCCAAAGGGCCTTCACCTGGCTGTCATCTGCCCACGCGAAGATCCCCGTGACGCATTCGTTTCCAATCGCTTCGCCTCCTTCGACTCACTCCCTGAAGGTGCGCGGGTCGGCACATCCAGCCTGCGCCGCCAGTGCCAACTGCGCGCACGGCGGCCGGATCTGCAAATACTGGATCTCCGTGGTAACGTCAATACACGCCTTAAAAAGCTGGATGACGGCCAGTACGATGCCATCATCCTGGCTGCTGCCGGCCTGATCCGGCTGGGCTTCCAACAACGTATCCGTGAATTTTTGACCGTGGAGATCAGTCTGCCGGCAATCGGACAGGGAGCCGTTGGAATCGAATGCCGTACCAACGACGATGACATCCACGAACTGCTGGCTCCCCTCAATGACGAAACAACGCATATACGAGTGACCGCTGAACGGGCGATGAACAACCGTCTGGAGGGTGGATGCCAGGTGCCTATTGCCGGTTACGCCGAGCTGGAGGGGGATGGGCTTTGGCTGCGCGGCCTGGTGGGACACCCCGATGGCGCTCCTGTCATAAAAAGTGAAATCCGCGGCAAGGCCGCCCAGGCCGAGGCGCTTGGCACGGCTCTGGCCGACGATTTGCTGACAAGAGGCGCACGGGAGATTCTGGATGAGCTCTACGATTGATCTAAAGGGGATCGGCGTCATGGTCACCCGCCCGGCCCACCAGGCAGAGCCGTTGTGCCAGCAGATTGAGAAGGCCGGAGGACAGCCCTTTCGGCTGCCAACGCTGGAGATTCTTCCGCCAGAACGCCCTCCTGATGAACTTCAGCGCCAACTCGATCGGCTGCACAAGTTTGATATGGCGATATTCATCAGTCCCAATGCCGTGGAGAGGGCTATCGAACTAATCCGGAAACAGGGGGGGGTTCCCCCCGGGCTAAAAATGGCAACGATAGGCAGGGGAAGCGCCGGCTTGTTGACACGGTTACTGGGGCGAGAACCCGAAATCTGCGCCCCACCGCCATTCAATAGTGAAGCTCTATTGACAAATAGCGGTATGCAGAACCTGTCCATGCGGAATATAATCATATTTCGCGGCAACGGCGGTCGGGAACTGCTGGCAAAAACCTTACGGTCGCGCGGGGCGAAAGTGGAGTATTGCGAAGTCTACCGCCGCGCCTGCCCAACGATCGCGCCAGCCACCCTGACAAGAGCGCGGGAGCAGGGGAAAATAGACATCATAACCATTACCAGCGGAGAGGGGCTGCGGAACCTTGTCCATATCGCCGGCCCGACCAACCGGCATTGGCTGTTTCAAACCCCCCTCGTTCTGACCAACCGCAGACTCGCCGCACTGGCACAAGAGACCGGCTTCAAACAGCAGATGCTGGTCGCCAATGAAGCCAGCGACAGTGCTATGATCGGCGCTATTCGCAAATGGGCTACCCAACAGACAGATTCTCGATGCACAGGGGTTCAGGATGAAAGATAAAAACAGAGGCAGCGGAAAAAACAACCTTCCGGCTGCAACAGGCGAGAAAGCATCCGGATTGAAACAGGGGGCACAACCCGGATCTAAAACCAGAACGTCTTCCGCCACGGCGGAAGATGTATCACACAATACCACCAAACGCGTCAGCGCCGGTGCACCACCGGACAACACGAAAAACAGGCGCCGGCAGCAGACCGCCACTCCTCAACGAAGCGACAACCATCCGCCGCCACCTCCACAACCGCAAAAAAGCGGCGGTGGCTGCGCGGCGACTACCCTGGCGCTTCTGGCGCTGCTGTTTTCCCTTGGAGTGGGTGGCGCTGGTTACTATTTATGGCAGCAACTGCAGACAGGCCAGCAGCAGTCTGCCCAGAAACTGGAACAGGCCGTCGCCGCCCGCAGCGGGGAAGTTGAGTCCAACCTGCAGGAAAACAGACAGAGGCTTTCCGCTGTCGAAGAGGAAATAGTCAATCTCAAAAACGAATTTGACTCGCTGAAAACACAGCAGCAGGAGCTGAGAACCCTGCAACATGACACCACGCTGCAAGAGCTCGCTTCTCTCAATGAAAAAATCGTCAGTATCAACAGCAGTATGGAAGCGGCAGAGCAACGCCTGGCCGAACTGTTGACCCAACAGCAAAACATTACCAGCCGCATCGATGAGGCCAGCTCCACCCTGAAAAAACTTGCCGCGGCCGAAACGGCGATAGCAGCTCTCAATGACAGGGTTGAATCTGCGGATGCCCGGCAGCAAGCGCTGTTGAACACACTGGAAAAGGTGGGCAGCGAGGCCGAGCAAAAACTCGATATCTGGAAACTTGCGGAAACGGAGTATCTGCTGGAAACCGCGGCTCACCGGCTCTCCCTGGAGCAGGATATCGAAGGTGCCGTGGCGGCATTGAAAGCTGCCAGCCAAAGTCTGGCGAATACAACCAGCAGCGCGCAATGGTCGCCCCTCCAGGAGTCGATCAGCACGGCGGTATCCGAGTTGAATTCACTGCCCAGACCCGATCTGGAAGGCATTGCAGCAACCCTGGCTTCGCTGGAAGAAGCCGCCAGTCAGCTTCCTCTGCCGAAACCGGAGCGCCACCTCCAGTCCACCACGCTGGATACGTCCGCATTGAACCAGCCAGAGGATTTGCAGAGCTGGGGCAGTAAAATGTGGGATGAAGTCAAGAAGCTCGTCATCATCCGCCGCGGAGACAAACCCGCCACTGTTGCATTGCTGCCACCTGATGAGGCCCATTATCTGCGCCAAAACCTGCAGCTCAAACTGGAGAGCGCCCGCTACGCACTGCTACGCAACAAGCCGGCAATGTTCCAGGAAAACCTTCGGATTGCCCAAGAGTGGATAGAGGCCCATTTCGATACAACGGCAGAGGCCGGCAACAACATGCTGGCGCGTCTGCAAGCGTTGCGGGACACCGAGTTCCCGCAAGCATTGCCCGATCTTTCTCCCCTTCTCGAACAGTTGCATGAGCTGCGCAATCCGCAAACCCTGCACCAGGATGAGACCACCCCTGATGCGGCTGCGGAAGGAGCCTCATCATGAAATGGTTGATCATCCTGATAGCCGCCCTGCTGGCAGCAGTCGGGCTTTCCGTGCTGCTGAAGGAGGAGACCGGCTATATCATGTTGACGTGGGGAGAGTGGACTGTCGAGACATCCTTGACGCTTTTTGTCCTGCTGCTGTCGGCGCTGTTCGTGACAGCCTATTTTGTGGTACGGGCGCTGATTCGGCTGTGGAAGATACCCCGTGGAACCGCCCGGTGGAATGAGCAGCGCCGAAAAAAGAGATGCCAGCAAACAACCCTCCGGGGGCAGGTGGAGCTGGTGGAAGGGCAGTGGCAGGCCGCAGAAAAACATCTGTTGAAACATGTCGACAGCAGTGATACTCCCCTGCTCAATTATCTGGGCGCCGCCCAGGCTGCTCAGCAACTGGGAGCCATCGAGCGCCGTGATCACTATCTGCAACTGGCGTATAAAAAAGACAGAAAGGCGGCCATCGCCGTCCAGCTTACCCAGGCCGAACTGCAATTGGCCGAAGGAGAGCCGGAGCAGGCGCTGAAAACACTGACCTACCTTCAAGGCGTTGCCCCCAAACACCCACGTGTATTGACGCAGTTGACTCAGGTCTACAAGGAGTTGAAATCATGGAACAAGCTGCGGGAGCTTCTACCCGTTCTGCGTCGTCGGCATATTTTGGGTGATGACGACTACAAACAGCTGGAGCGCCGGATTTTCCGTGGATTGCTTGAGGAAGCCATTGACTCCGGCGACGAAAAACAGCTTAAAGAGAGCTGGAATAACCTTCCCAAGGAGATGCGCGGCGATCCCGCCCTTGTCTATCGTTATGCCGCAGTATTGGCTGAACGTAACCAAGGAGATGAGGCGGAGGCCATTGTGCGTAGTACACTGAGAAAACAGTGGGCGCCCGAACTGGTTCGCCTCTATGGAGATATCGAAGGGGCCAGTCTCGACAGGCAGCTATCAGTGGCGCAAAGCTGGCTTGAATCCCACCCCAAAGATGCCGACCTGCTGCTGACATTGGGAAAACTGGCGCTGCGCAACCAGCAATGGAACAAGGCACGGAGCTATCTTGAGTCCGCTCAGGCAGCCGCACCAAATGCTGAAGCCTGCCAGCTTCTGGCTGGTTTGCTGGAGCAGAATGGCGAGAAGGAACGGGCGATTGAGTACTATCGGGAAGGGATGCGTCTGGCATTAGAGAAACCGGGCAAGAAAATCGCTCCGGCAACACCCGCCATTGAAGAAGCGACCGGCAAACCACCACCATCACAGCCGCCGGCTTCGCTTCCACCCGCAAGCTGAGGTGCTGCCCGGAAAATATGATTAACCCGGCGCAATGGATCGTATTCAGCCGTCCCGGGCCGGTCTGTTGAAAGGCCAGCAAAGCGCTGCGGGGTCGCTCTCCAGCAAGTTTTGCCAATGCGGTCGGCAGACCGGCGCAGGACGGCCATTCATTGTGAAAACAATCGGTTAGGGGGTTCAAGCATCATCCACCCCTGTGTTCGAATGACGCCTTGATCGGGAGAAGGTTTGAAATTCTGAACACACAATCTATATTGTGGCCGGGTTAACAAAATAGCCGCCAGATCTGGCGGCTATTTTGTTCTGCACACTATTTATGCAGCAGCTTACGCGCCCCCAATTCCTGCGTGGGGCGGAAGGTGTTTTTGTACAGCTTTTGAAACTGCGCATGTTGCGCTTCCGAGATGGTAATGGGCTCTTTCATGACGTACCACTCGACAATCTGGGTGCAGGGTGGGGTCGTCAACGAGCCCAGATAGTGGTAAAAACCCCTTCTATCCGGCAAAAGACCCGTTGCATTGATCTTGATGCCGTCATCGACCTTTTTCTCGCCCGCCTGGGCCGGCATGTTGTCAAACACGGTTTTAACCACCTCGTTTGGATCGCCTATATCCATAAAAACACCAATAACGGCTAGCTCACCCACCTCGCTCTGGTGTACCAGATGCACCTCCATCGGGTACTGTTTTCCGTCAACCGTGTGCTCACTGCCTTCATGGAAGTGAAGCTGCACCAGTGTGAACTCCTTGCCCCCAATAACGGCTGTCGAATGCCCATCACCGTTTACCTGGATGGTGTGCCCGTTGTTAACGATCTCCAGGGGAGCATTGGTATAATGCACGAAAATGCTCTCCAGCGTCTTCCCTTCGGTGGCTTCGGAAATTTTGATATCGATAGGCGATTGGCGCTCACCGTCTTGGCAACGTTCATGTCCAGACTTTAACGATCCCCATTTTTCCGGCCCGGCGATGCCATCATACCCCCAGTGTGGTTCCTCATGGCCACGATCTGATGCATAGAGCACCGTCGCAGTAAACAGATATGCGCTCACAATGGCAATAGAACTTTTGACAAGGAAATATCTCATTCTGTACCTCTTTTGTATTCTTGCATGATTAGGTATTCAACAGGGTGAAAACCGGGTCCCGCCGGATAGCAGATGCATGCTGTCAGCTCTGTACCCACAAGCGGATATCTCCAGGGTGAGACCCTCCAGTTTCACTCCTGTCTTATGGCCGGCTCCTTTGGCCAGGAAACGCCACCCTGACGTTATACCCGTTATCCACGATACGAATTGTCAGAGGAACAGCTATCCACAATGACAAGGCGGCAACGCCCTGGAAACAACAGCTTGCTCACAGGTAGTCACTTCTCCGGTCAAAAGAGCCTGGCCATGTTCTGGCAAACAATGGCACAAAATAAAGCAGGCATCGTTACCAGCCCGGTAACTATCTGTCAGGCGCCCGCAGATGTCAAATTTGCAGCTCTTCCCAGATTGCATCGATCTTCTGAACCACATCGTCCGACATGCGTATCGGCCGCCCCCACTCCCGGTTGGTCTCTCCCGGCCACTTGTTGGTGGCATCGAAACCCATCTTGCCACCCAACCCGGAGACCGGTGAGGCAAAATCCAGGTAATCAATCGGGGTATTCTCTATCAGCGTGGTATCACGCACCGGATCCATCCGTGTCGTCATTGCCCAGATGACATCGTTCCAGTCGCGTACGTTGACATCATCATCGGTGACAATTACAAACTTGGTATACATGAACTGGCGCAAAAATGACCACACTCCGAGCATGACCCGCTTGGCGTGACCCGCATACTGTTTGTGAATGCTTACTATCGCCATCCGGTAGGAGCATCCCTCCGGCGGCAGGTAGAAATCAACCACTTCGGGGAACTGCTTTTGCAGCAGCGGGACGAATACTTCGTTGAGCGCCACGCCAAGAATTGCCGGTTCGTCCGGTGGGCGGCCGGTATAGGTGCTGTGGTAGATCGGCCGCTCGCGGTGGGTAATGCGTTCGATAGTGAAAACCGGAAACTCGTCCACCTCATTGTAGTAGCCTGTGTGGTCACCGAAAGGACCTTCTGGCGCTGTTTCCCCCGGCTGGATATACCCTTCCAGCACATATTCAGCAGAGGCGGGAACCTCCAGCTCTGTTCCCGGGCAGCTCACCACCTCGGTTTTGGAGCCTCGCAGCAACCCCGCGAAAGCGTACTCTGACAGCGCATCCGGCACCGGGGTAACCGCTGCGAGAATGGTGGCCGGATCTGCGCCCAGCACCACCGCCACAGGAAAAGGTTCACCGGGACGAGCCGTACACCATTCCCGAAAATCCAGCGCCCCCCCCCGGTGCGCCAGCCAGCGCATGATTACTTTGTTGGAGGCGATCACCTGCTGCCGGTAGATACCGATATTCTGACGCGGCTTGTTTATTCCTTTGGTTACCACCAGGCCCCAGGTAATCAATGGCCCGGCATCGCCCGGCCAGCAGGTCTGCACCGGCAGCCTGCCGAGATCCACCTCATCACCCTCAAGCACCACCTCCCGGCAGGGGGCCTTTTTGACCACCTTTGGCGCCATATTCAGCACCTGCCTGAAAACCGGCAGCTTGTCCCAGGCATCCCGCACCCCTTTGGGCGGCTCCGGTTCTTTCAGCATGGAGAGCAGTTTACCAACCTCCCGCAGGGCGGCAACCGACGATTCCCCCATCCCCAACGCCACCCGTTCGGGCGTGCCGAACAGATTGGCGAGTACCGGGACATCATACCCTTTCGGATTCTCAAACAGCAGGGCCGGACCACCGGCACGCAAAACACGGTCGGAGATTTCGGTCATCTCCAGGCAGGGATCAATCGCTCGGGAGATGCGCTTCAGCTGACCCCGCTGCTCAAGCTGGGCAATAAAATCTCGCAGATCGCTGTAGTTCATGGCGGTTCATTACCTGATCGGGTAGGATTTACCATTCTAACGGATTCCTCGACAATTATGGCGCACAATACTCCCACCGTCGGTTTTGTCAGCCTGGGCTGCCCCAAAGCGCTGGTAGACTCGGAGCGCATTATTACTCAACTGCGCAGCGAGGGGTACGCCATCAGCCCCGACTACAAGGATGCGAATCTGGTAATCATCAACACCTGTGGCTTCATCGATGCCGCGGTAGAGGAGTCTCTGGAGGCCATTGGTGAGGCGCTGGCCGAGAATGGCAGGGTAATCGTCACCGGCTGCCTGGGGGCGAACAGCGATGTGATCCGGGAGCGCTGGCCCCATGTCCTGGCGATAACCGGCCCACAGGCCACCGGGGAGGTTCTGGCCGCAGTACATCACCACCTCCCCCCGCAGCACGATCCCCTGACCAGCCTGATTCCGCCGGGCGGAATCAAGCTGACGCCACGCCACTACGCCTACATCAAGATCGCCGAGGGCTGCAACCAGCAGTGCAGTTTCTGCGTCATCCCCAATCTGCGCGGCAAACTGGTCAGCCGCCCGATTGGCGAGGTCATGACAGAGGCAGAAAACCTGGTGGCAGCCGGGGTGAAGGAGCTGCTGATCGTGTCTCAGGATACGGGAGCCTATGGAGCAGATCTGAGATACCGCACCAGCTTCTGGAACGGCCGGCCTCTGCAGTCCCGCCTTGTCGCGCTGGCCCAGGCTCTCGGTGAGTTGGGGGTATGGATACGGCTGCACTATCTCTACCCCTATCCGCATATTGACGCACTCATTCCCCTGATGGCGGAAAAAGTGATCCTGCCCTATCTGGACATTCCCCTGCAGCATGCCAATCCCGCCATTCTCAGGGCGATGAGGCGCCCTGGTGGCAGCGAAAAATTGCTGGAGCGGATTGCTGACTGGCGCAGACAGTGCCCTGACCTCACCCTGCGCAGCACCTTCATTGTCGGTTTTCCGGGAGAGACGGAGCAGGCATTCGAACAGCTTCTCGATTTTCTGCAGGCAGCAGAACTGGATCGGGTGGGCGCTTTCACCTACTCGCCGGTGGAGGGAGCGGCCGCCAACGCGCTTCCCGGAGCGGTACCGGAAGAGGTAAAACAGCAGCGGCTGGAGCGGCTCATGGCGTTACAGACAACGATCAGCGCCTCGAAGCTGATCCGGAAGGTGGGAAAAACAGTGACTGTTCTCGTTGATGAGATAGATGAATCAGGCTGGGCGACGGCCCGCAGCAAGGGTGATGCACCGGAAGTCGACGGGATTGTTCACATCAGAGATGCCGCCACCCTGACCATTGGAGATTTCGCCAAGGTCGTTGTGACAGCAAGCCACGCACATGATCTTGAGGCAAGGCTATTATATTGAACCCGCCCCTGCTATGCCTCGCTATACCGGGTTTCCCACTGTAACGCCGGGCTGACCACCCCCTTCAGCCTGCCAGGCCAGTCGCCACGCGCCGTTCCCGGCTCCATGCTCCCCATTACGGCAAAAGTAACCACATCCGTTTCGTGAAATTGTGGAATATCAGGATGCCGTGTAATCAAGCTGCACTCGACAAAATGAGGTCCTTCGTTGAGGAGGTTGCCCGGGATCCGGACCGTACTGACATATCGCCCTGCCGGTCGGGGACGTTGATACCACTCGGGATCATGATCCAGTGTTACGAATACCAGAACCCCGTTGTCATTTCGTATCCGGAAATGGGGCAGCATTACCTCGCCACCCTGCAAAACATCATACTCCATTGCGATCCCAATCGGCTCCTGAATGTCATAATGTCCTTTGACACTCCCCGCCTCGGAGACCACCCGAACCTCCCGCAGTTGCGCAAACTTCCCGCCAGGAGCAGAGGCAGCGCTCTTCCATACCCGATGGGCCGTTGTTTCAACCCCCTCCAAAAGATACTTTCCAACAATCTCCTGGGCGGGTCCCTCGGTCACTTTCTGGCCTTGATCGAGCCAGATAACCCGATCACACAACGAGGTAACGGCAGGCATGTTATGGGAAACAAACAGTACGGTACGGCCCTCCTTTCCCACAGCCTGCATTTTGTTCATACACTTTTGCTGAAATGCCGCGTCGCCAACGGCCAATACCTCATCTACGATAAGAATCTCGGGCTCCAGGTGCGCAGCCACCGCAAAAGCCAACCTGACCCGCATGCCGCTGGAGTAGCGCTTCACCGGCGTATCGAGAAATTTTTCCACGCCGGAAAAGGAAACGATCTCGTCGAACTTTTGAACCACCTCTTTTTTGCGCATTCCCAGAATGGTGCCGTTGAGAAAAACATTTTCCCGCCCGGTCAGCTCCGGGTGAAACCCGGTTCCCACCTCCAGCAGGCTGGATACCCGTCCATGAATATCGACCTTGCCCCGTGTGGGAGGGGTGATTCTGGAAAGTATTTTCAACAACGTCGACTTGCCGGCGCCGTTGCCGCCGATGATGCCGACGACCTCGCCTTCCCTGACGGAAAAAGAGACGCCTCGCAACGCCCAGAGTATATTCTCCGCCTGCGCCTCTGTAACCGAACTTTCGTCCAGTTCCACATCATCGAACTTGTACAGGGAGCGGTATTTGCGAAAATTCTGTACCGGACTCCGCAGAAAGTCCAACAGCAGCTCGGACATATGTTCACTGGTCTGCTCTTTAACGCCAAGCCGGTAAACCTTGGAGAGCGCCTCTACATTGACAGCGATACCGTTATTGCTCATCTTGCTTTTACTCACCTGGCAGGGCTAAATGACATCGACAAATACGCGTTCCATTCGACGAAAATACATGGCGCCGGAAACCAGCAGCAGAATCGATACAATCGTTCCCGGAAAAATGAACTCCCAGGGGATCTCGGTTCCCAGCAAACAGGCGCGGAACCCTTCGATGACAGCCACAATTGGATTAAGGGAGTACAAGAACCGATATCCGTCTGGAATCGAGGAGGCAGTATATAAAATCGGGGCAGAATAGATCAGCATCCGTATCATGAACGGCATCGCGAACTTCACATCACGGAAGCGAATCGCCAGGGCCGAGAGCCAAAACCCGATCCCTGCCGGCACCGTCATCATCAGCACAATGAGAAAGGGCAGCAAAAGCAGATTCCAGGTGGGCTCAACACGATAATAGACCATGACGGCCAAAAGCAGAAGCAGTGATATGGAAAAATCCACCAGTTTCGCCAATATCGGGGTAACCGGAAAAATCAGCCGGGGAAAATAGATTTTTCCCAGCATGGCCTGCCCGGATACCAAACTATCGCTGGACTTGGACATCGCTTCCGACATGTAGGCCCAGGGGATGATGGCAACGGTGGAAAACAGAACATAGGGGATGCCATCCGTGTCCAGCTTGGCAACCTTGCCAAAAATGATTGAAAAGACAAGAATCTGGATCAGAGGGTTCAGAATCGCCCAGGCAAATCCCATAACAGTCTGTGCATAAAGCACCTTGATATCGCGCCAGACAAGAAAAAAGAACAGATCCCGATAATCTCTCAGCTCTCGAAAATCGATGACTTCCCATTTACCAGGGGGCTTGATTGTAACAGCGGGGGACTTATCTGATGTCGAATTCATTTCAATGTAATATGAACAAGCGTTTTTCGCCTTTCGGCGACCAATAGAGCCGCCACGGAACCGCTGCGGCCCGGCATATGGAAACATTCATCCACATACCCAAGACAAAAAAATATCGTAACTGCCCGGTTTACCCCTGGAATCCGCCAATTCCGCGTTGACAAATACACGCATAGACGCTTGTTTTTTGCCTTGAACTGACGGATTTCAGGGGCAAACCGGGCAGTTACACCATAAAATTTCACAACTCGCTGAGCAGTTACAAAACATCTAGGAGCCTGTCGGATTTAGGAATAATATACTGCGCGGGTGGGAGAGCGGTTCAAATTTCCCCGATTTTCCGTTGCGTAGGCCCACTATGCGCCTCAAAATCGTAAAAATTTGACCTCGCTCTCCCACCATGCTCGCTACGATTACCTAAATCCGACAGGCTCCTAGGATTTGTTGTTTTCAGCGCTATTTCTGTCGGTCAAACGTACACTGTTATCGTCTTCTGACGGGGTAACTTGAGCTATTTTCCCAATTGGTGACAGGCCCCGCTGTTTGTCCTGAATAACGCTTTCCACGAGGTGTCTGTCGATTTTGTTTTTTTGTTCTGCATATCCATAAACCAGCACCATATCACACAGGAGATTTATCAACCGGGGTACTCCCCCGGTGCTTCGCCAGATTAGCCCATAGGTGTTTTCTTCAAACAGTTCGGGATCGCCCCCGGCCACGCGCAGGCGATGCTGAATATAGCCCTTGACCTCTTCCTGATCCAGTGGCTCAAGATAATAATCCACTCCGATGCGCTGGACGAACTGCTCCAGTTCTGTTTCACGCAGCCGCTGAAGCAGCTCTGGCTGACCCACCAAAACAAGCTGCAATAACTGATGCTTATCGACATTGACATTGGAAAGCATCCGCAGCTGCTCCAGGGCTGCTGGCCCAAGATGTTGCGCCTCGTCAATTATCAGAACAACCCTGCGCCCCTCGGCATACTCCTTGACCAGAAACGTAACGAAGGCCTCTGACAACTCAACCTTGTCTTTACTGCGATAATCCAGCTCAAAAGCAAGCAAAATCCAGCGCAACATCTCTTCGAAGGTATCGCATTGAACATGGGATACCATCCCTACAGTCACGTCATCATCAAGCTGTTGCAGTAATTTGCGCAGCAACAAGGTTTTTCCGGAACCAATTGCCCCGGTAATCACGGAAAAACCAACCTGATTCATCAACCCGTACTGCAACAGGGTTAGCGCCCGGTGATGTTTTTGGGTTGCAAACAAAAAAGCCGGATCCGGCGCCAGGGCAAAAGGTTTTTCATGAAATCCATAGAAAGCTTCATACATCGCAACGGGCACCTCTGTCTTTCAGCCAGAAAACCCTCTTCCCCAACACGATGCGGCTATCTATCGAAAAATGGAGGAGTAAACCGGCATCAATCCGGCCATCCTGCATGCCGTAGACGATAGCACGCCGGATGGCGGGGTCAGTAGTAATAGTCATACCCATGCCCAATCTCGTCCGATTTGTTCAATACCGTCCCCAACACATCTTCATGCTCAAGGATCTCTATGGTTTTTGCATACTCGGCGGTATCGGTTTTACCATCTTCGACAACAATCAGGAAAGCGTCGAGATAGGGCGAGAACGCCTCAACATCATCTCCAACCAGGATAGGGGGCAGATCGAACAGTACCAACCGGTCCGGGTAACGTTCGGTCAACTCTCGAACCAGCCGCTCCATCCGGGTAGAAGACAGGCGCTCGGAAGAGAGTGCGTG
Organism: Gammaproteobacteria bacterium; assembly: GCA_015491735.1. GTDB lineage: Bacteria > Pseudomonadota > Gammaproteobacteria > Thiohalospirales > Thiohalospiraceae > DRMK01. The sequence continues at coordinate 15,579 of WFVH01000036.1, read as the reverse complement.
CCCATGATTATGACTGGGAATAATGACAAAGCCATCGATGCCGGGATTAATCAGTATCCTGTCCAGCGGGATCCCCTCCTCCAGATAATCCAGCAGTCCATACTCGGCCTCAATACCGAAACATTTATTGACACTTGGCCGGCGCAAATCTGCATCCACCAGGACGACCGTATGTTCATGCTTCATGGCGACGCTGATGGCCAGGTTCACCGAGGTCAACGTCTTGCCCACGTTTGCCCCCGGGCTGGTAATGCCCAACGTGCGCCAGTTGTTCTGCTGCATGCGATGGAGCACGCGCGTTCGTAACAGCTTGTATGCATCGACGATAATCTGCTGATCGCTTCCGACAATCAACCGATTCTCACGCATGACATCAGGCTGAACAGCGATTCTGCGCGTTTTGGTATACTCAAAGGGCAGCGCCGATTCACTGCGCGGGAGTTTTTTTTCAAGTTTCCCCGAGCGCCGCCTTTCAGCCGCCAGTTCGATTGCTTTTGATATGCGATCCATTTTCGTCTCTTTACTTTCCGGCAACGGTCCTGACAAACCTTCAGCTTCCCTTGCCAGGGGAGCTGTTCAGCAGCTCTGGTTGCGCCATGTAGGATTCCAAACAGGCCATATCTTCACAATGCTTGTACCCAAAAAGCAGTACAAGGCCGCCGATAGCCAGCAGGAGCACCCCCCCCCATGACGCAAAAGCCCGCCAACGCTGATTGCGACTGCGCCGCTTATCCTCGTCATTTTCAATGTAGGGAATCGTAACCAGCGGCGGCGCATGAGAAATAGTGTATACCCCCTTGCTGCCGCGAACAGATCGATCGCCGTACTCTTTCAATGCAACGCCGCCCAGACCGAAGGCGAAGGCCAATACACTTCCGAGAAGAGCGATACCCAGCCGATTGGGTTTTTCCGGAACAGTCGGCACATAAGGGCGCGCAATTAGCGAAAACCGCTCAGCCTTTCCTCTCTCCTCAAGCTGCTCGGCCATCCGCGCCTCCAGCAACTTGTCTTTAATCTCCCGGTACTTTTTCTTGGCATTGTCATAATCCCGGGTAAGCATCAGAAAATCCCGCTCGACAGCCGGCGTGGCAGCCAGCCGGGACTCATATTTTTCCAGCTTCTCTTCCAGTTTCAGGCGCGTGGAGTTATCCGCGGCAATATCAGCAATCACCGAGTTAAGTTGTGTCTGCAAAGAGATATAGGTCGGATTGTCCGGCTTTGCCGGGGCAACAACCACATCGGCCGAGCGATCGATGACGACATCACGCAGCTCACGCTCCAGCGCCGCAACACTCTGATGCAGCTTTTTGACATCGGGATGTTCTGCCGAGTAGCGAGACCGGGCCTTGGCAAGCTGCTCCCTTTGTCGGGTGAGTTTCGCGATTATGCTGCTGGCGCCACTGTTCAGACCCGTCTGGTTTTCAAGAGCGGTAATCTCCCTGCGCAACTTGACGACATCGGGGTGGCTCTGCGCATAGGTCGCTGACAAACGCAGGTATTCGGCCGTCAGGGAACTCAGCCGCTCCCCGGAGCTTTGTACCCGGGCACCTTCGTCAGTATAGACCTCCTTGTAGGGAGAAGTAATGGCCAACTGGGCTTCCAGCGACATCCGGCGATCCTCAAGCGAGCGAATGCGATCCTCCAGGCGCTGAATCTTGTTTTCGGTCTGCTCCAGCAGGCGCATATTGAGGTTGGAAAGCTCGGGAGTGGAACCCAGGTGCTCTTTCTTGAACGCGGCAAGTTTTTTTTCACTCTCCTCCATCCTTTCCGCCAGCCGCCGAGCCTCCTCTTCCAGAAAACTGGAAACTTCCGCCGCTTGTTCACCCCGTTTCCTGCGGTTTTCACTCATATACAGATCGGCCAGTTCCGTCGCGACTATCTTGGCCGTTTTGGGTGATTCATCCTCAAATGCCACGGTGAATGCCACTGTAGCTATACCCTCCCTGGTGCTGCCCGCCTGGTTTGTTTTTATATCCACCATCTCCACGTAGATATTGTCATGCATCTGCTTGATGACCGCCTGGCGGCTGGCGGGCGAGCGTATATCCGGGTAGAGATCCAGTTTTTCGGCAATCTCCCACAGCCTGTCTGGACTCATCAGGCGCTGCTTTATCGCTTCTATCCGCTCCTGCACAAAGCCCGTTACCGTTGTTTCAACCAGACTGGTGGGGATTTCCTGCCGCTCGATCAATATGGTCGCTTCGGAGCGGTAAACAGAGGGCAAACCGAGCGCCAGCAATAAACTGGCATACAGCGTAACGATAAACGGAACGAAAAAATACCGTTTACGGCGCGTCAGTATGGCCCAGTAGTCACCCAGTGTTGGCGCCATCTGGACCGCTGCAACTTTATCGTTTGCTGTTACCACAGGTATTTTCCCAAGCAGCTGCCGATGTTACTAAAACTGTGTTGGATAGGAATAACGCAGGGACAAGTATACCGCATTACTTTCTGCGCTACGCGCATCGGTATCCCTTTTCTGACGACGGTAGCGATAAGAGGCATCAGCAGACCAGTACGGGGTTATCTTCCAAACCAGGGTTGGCGCGATTGACATATAGCGCCGGTTGGCTGCCGGACTATCCTCCCGAATGGACTCGTTTTGAAACGCCTTCATGCGAAGCGAAAAACGCATCTTTTCCGATAGCTCCCGGCTCATGTTAAACAGCAGTACGTCGGAGTTGACCACATCACCCGCTCCACTGGCAAAAGTCGAACGGCTGAGACGGAGACTGAATTTCATCAGCCCGGTACGCTTCTCTCCGGAGATGCGAAACAGATAGTTGGATGTTTCCCTGCTCCCGAAACTGTCTGAATAGCTGGTTTCCTGCCACCCAATCTGGAAATGGCCGCTGGCTGTCTCCGAATAACTGTGTTTCAACCCAACCAGCGCATTGTAACCATCATAGTCCCGATTGATGGAATCTGTCCGGTACTGGCTCATGCCCAACGTGGTGGTAATCTGATCCCGCTCTGTAATCCGATAGAAATAACTCCCGAATAGCGACTGGTTCTCATAGTCGGACAGGGAGGTGTCTCTCGTATCACCGAAGGTCACGCGGTCGAATCCATAACCGGCGTTCACTTCCGAGCGGGGCGAAAAGCGGTAACTCCACGATGGTTTAAGAACAAAACGGTTACGCCTTACGCTGACATGCACCAGGCCGGCATCGACATCGTCATCCGGATCCTGGGCCACGTTTTCATCCATATCCTCTATCACGCTGACGGAGCGGATAATGGAGTCGCGTCGCCAGGAGCCGTTGAGCTTCCAGCGGCTGACCTCTCCCTTCCTGGTAAAGGCCAGGGACAACAACTGGTTATCCTTGTCTCTGTAGACATCGCCTCCCGCATCAACAAGCATGTTGAGCCGGGCGATGCCCTGAAGTTTCATCGCAGCGGTCTCACGGGACACCCGCAATGCCCCCAGTAATTCCGAACCGGCGGAAAAGTCGTGTGGCTTGATCGTCAATGCGGCATTGTCGTCATAGAAGAGCCGGGCAGATACGCTTGGCTCCACCACCATCGCCACCCCTGCCGCTGTTCCGGGAACCAGCGTGATGCCTGGGCCGAGTATACTCAAGACGGCAATGCCAAGCCCGGATCTGCTTCTCAAATTCCACCGGCAAGAAGGCGCTGTTTGCCCGGCAACTGTTTCTTTTTTTTCCATCATGCCCCTGGCCATATTCCGAAAACAGCAAACCCCCGCCGCCCGGATGATACTCCGCCATTCCACTTACGGTACAACGACAACATCGCCGCTTTGCAGTAGAATATTCTCTTCCAGGTTGCGCCCTTTCTTGACGCGTGAATAGTGGAACGGGAAGGTGATCTCCCCATCCCCTTTCTTGCGCACGATTTTTATCTTGTTTTCAGAAGCGTAAGGGGTCAGGCCGCCCGCCAGGGTCAATGCCTGCAACACATTGACATAGCGCCCGACAACGAACTGACCGGGATTGTTGACCTTGCCCACGACGAAAATCCGGTATCCAACCACCTTGGTCACGGTAACAGTAACAACGGCATCCGGAATATATTTTTGCAGGCGTTTGGTCAACTCCTCCTGCACCTCCACAGGCGTTTTCCCCGCTGCATCCAGATCCCCCGCCAAAGGAAACGAGATTCCCCCATCCGGACGAACCAGCACCTCGCGTTGCAAATCGGGTTCTTTCCACACAAATATTTCAAGCACGTCTTCGGGACCAATGCGATACTCCGGCACGGCCGACGCCTGCTCTTCCTCTTCTCCGGTTTTCTCATCCTCTGCCATCCCCGCCAACGGCAGGAAAAACAGTGAGCAGAACAGTACCACGGTCAGAACTATACTCTGTATCCTGCGCTCAGGATGATTTGTTACATCCAGCATTAGTTTGATTACCTCTCAGTTTTCGACAGGAGCGTCTTTTCCGGCTTTTCCGGTAACTCCGCGGCGGGCGATGACCACCACACCAATAAGCGCCAACATGACAATCAACAGGGCTTCGGGGATATCGGTGCGCCGGGCGGGTTTGTTGGTCAACACCTTTTTGATGACCGGAACGGCCGGTTCTGACTCTTCCCGGCCAGCGTGTTCAACACGCTGCTGCCCGGTTGAGGTCGCCACCTCCCCCCCTGCTCCGGAAGCGGCTGCGAAACTTGCTCCCGCAATATACAGCAGTACGCCAAGCAGTACTCCGCTTCCAAACGGGAATGATCTGGCCCCTCGCTTTCGCCTCTCCATCAACTTCCGCTCTCCAATCGCCAAATTCTAACCTTATATCTGTCAGCCGTCCATACAAGGTGCGCTAACTATCTATCGAAACATCTTGAAAAATTGCAAATTTTAACCTAATTGCAACAATTGAACGTGACGACGCCCGCCACTCGCTGCCCAGTCCGGAATATATCGGCCGGAAAACTGTTTTCTTTGGGGTGGAGAAAACGATCGGCAAAAGCGGGAGGAACTCACCCTCACAGCAAACCCGCCCCGGCCCCCGCCGGAACAAGAACCAGGGCAACATCCCCCGGCATGCACCAGACAGCTCAGCTCAGGGACATTTATCCAGCACGCCGGTCAGGGCGTCACGCCAGGCTGTGGCCATTTTTGAATAACCTGCGGCCGTGGGAAGCAGAACACCTTCCAGATCGGCAGGGTAGTCCAGCGAACCGAACTGATCGACGATGATAATGCTGTCCTCTCTGCCTTTGCCGTCAATCAGCCGGTTAAATCGGGAAATCTCCGGATTGGCCGGGTTTTGATCGATGATTTTCGCCAGCAGGATGGTGGCCCCCGGAACGGCCGCAGTGATAGCACCCAGAATATTGTCCAGCTGGGTTCCACTCACCAGAGCATCACCCGACAGGGCGAAGTCCTGGCTGCCAACGTGGAGCAGAATGACATCTGCCGGATTGGCCGCCAGCCAGTCGGTAACCCGCGCGGCCAGGTAGCCGGTCGTTATCTCCGCGCCGGAATGCCCCTCATGCCGATCCGGCGCTTGGGACAGGCTGCCGACGAACTCTATTGCGTATCCATCCGCCACCAGCAGGCTGCGCAGCAGAGCGCGGTAGCCATGCTCCTCTGCCCCGCCACCGGCTGTAATGGCATCCCCCAGCGGCATTATGCGGGTGTTGCCGATAATGAGTTTGACCGTGGCCAGCGCCTCCGCACCCTGCCCGTCGACCACCCTGTAGGTAAAACTGTCCACTCCCCTGGCTCCGGCGCGAGGCACATAACTGAAACGGCCGCCAATATCCATGGTGACCTCGCCCTTGCTGCCGTTGCGCTCCAGATAGTACCTGAGCCGGGAGTCATCACCGTCGGGATCGGTTGCGCTTGCCGATGCATCCAGCACCGGCACATCCAGCGGCGTCGCCTTGCAGATATCAGCCGCCTGCGGTGGTTGATTGATACTGGCGGCCGCACCGCCAACGTCGGTCAGGGTGACCTCCACCTGCAATGGCTCTGAGTCAGCGCTGCCATCCGTTGCCGTTATGGTAAGGGTAAACGGGTGCCTCCCCGCCTCGAAATCCAGTATATCCACGTCGGTGCCAACCGAGATAACTCCACTGTTATCCAGGGAGAAGGCGCCGCCGACAGGGCTGTTGTTACTGTCAACGGCCGAGACAAGCGTGTAACCACTGACAGCACTATCCACATCGGTTGCCGAAACGGTACCAATTTCCGTACCCGTGGGGCTGGTGGTGGGAATCCCCTCTCCAAAGCTGTACTCGGGAATCGTGAACGGCTGCTCGCCTGGCGAAACCAGGGTGGGCGGATCATTGACCGCTGTAATGGTCACGGTCACCGTTGCCGGTTTGGAGATTCCGCCTGATGAGTCCTTCACCGTGTAGGTAAAGCTGTCCGTTCCGTTATGGTTGGCAGCCGGGGTGTAGGTCACTGTTCCATCGGGATTGGCCACCGCCGCACCATTGGCCGGATTGGTGGCGATAGTCACGCTGTCAGGGCGGATATCACCATCGCCGTCCGGATCGGTGTCGTTATTCAGCACCGGAATGGTAACGGCAACATCTTCATCGGTAGTGGCCACATCATCACCCGCCACCGGCGGGCCATCATCGACCGCGGTGATAGTGACCGTCACGGTCGCCGGGTTGGAGGTCTCCCCCGCGGCATCTCTTACCGTATAGGTAAAGCTGTCGGTTCCATGATAGTTGGCGGCAGGGGTGTAGGTCACCGTTCCATCAGGGCTGGCCACCACCGCCCCGTTGGCCGGGTCAGCCACCGTTACGCTGCCAGGTTGAATGTCGCCGTTGCCATCCGGATCGGTATCATTGGTCAACACCGCAATGGTGACAGCCGCATCCTCGGCCGTGCTGGCCGAGTCATCCACCGCGACGGGGGGATCATTGACCGGCGTGACCGTTACAGTCACCGTTGCGGAATTGGATGTGCCGCCAGCGGTATCTTTTACCGTATAGGTAAAACTGTCGGTTCCATGATAGTTGGCGGCGGGGGTGTAGGTCACCGTTCCATCGGGATTGGCCACTGCCGCACCATTGGCCGGATTGGTGGCGATAGTCACGCCGTCAGGGCGGATATCACCATCGCCGTCCGGATCGGTGTCGTTATTCAGCACGGCGATAGACACCGGCACGCCCTCGGCGGTGGTAGCCGTGTCATTCGCCGCTACGGGAAGGTCGTTGCCCGGCGTAACCTCAATGGTCACCGTCGCCGAATTGGAAACCCCTCCCGCTGCATCCCTTACCGTATAGGTAAAGCTGTCGGTTCCATGATAGTTGGCGGCGGGGGTGTAGGTCACCGTTCCATCAGGATTGGCCACCGCCGCACCATTGGCCGGATTGGTGGCGATAGTCACGCTGTCTGGCCGAATATCGGCGGAACCATCCGGATCGGTGTCATTGCTCAATACCTTGATGGTGACCGGCTTGTCCTCTGCCGTGGTATTGCCCGGATCGTCATTGGCTTTCGGAGCCCCGTCATCTTGCGGTATCACGGTTATGGTCACGGTCGCCGTGTTGGAGGTTCCACCTGCCGCGTCCTTTACCGTGTAGGCGAAACTGTCTGTTCCGTTATAGTCACGCTTGGGCTCATAATCCACACTGCCATCCTCACGGACCCGGGAGGTTCCGTTGGCTGGCGGGTTAACGATGGTGACGCTGCCCACCTGGATATCGGCGGCACCGTCGGGATCGGAGTCATTACCCAGCACAACAATATTGACCGCTGCATCTTCAGTGGTCGTAGCGGTATCGTTGGCCGCCACCGGCGGGCCATCATCGACCGCCTGCACCTCCACCTTCAGGGTAAAGGCGGTGGTCTGCCCCTCGTTGTCGGTCAGCGTGATTCTCACGTCGAGCGGTCCATTGTAGCCGCTGTCCGGTTCGACGACGGTCTGATTGGGATCCTCTACCTTGTAATGTTCACCCTCCTCCACCTTCAGGGTAAAATCCTCCGGAACATTGTCGACATCCTCTATGAGCAGATGCTCATCCCGCAGAATCGGTAACGATGTATCCTCCAGCATCATCAGCGGGATCTTCCGCTGGGTAATCACCGGGGCATCGTTGTCGGGCAGTACGTCGACCTGGAAAGGAAAGGGTTCGCTGCTGTCGGCACCATCATTGACAGTCAAACTGACAGTCAACGGCCCGCTGTAGTTTTCAGAGGGCCAAATGGTATTGTCTTCCAGCCTGTAGTAGTCGCTGGGGGCTATCTCGATCCGGAAACCCTCGCTGTTGTCCGGATCGGTGATCTCCAGATCCGCCAGGGTTATGGCGACCGGATCACCATCATTCACGGCAGGAACGGTTTTCTGCTTGTTGATCACCGGCTTGTCATTGACCGGAACAATATCGATACATACCTCTCTTGGTTCCCCATCATCGATGCCATCATTGGCTATGTACTCGAACACGTCACAATGGCGGCCGGTAATTTCACCATTCTGTTCTATTTCCCTGACGGGCGGGGGCTCGTTGCCGTTGTGGACATAGAGAATTCTGCCATCGGGATGAAACTCGAAGCGGCTGGCTTCGAGCGGGCCACTGCCCTCAACCAGACGGGCTACCAGTTCACGGCTGCCATCCTCATCATTGCCGAGCACGCCCTCCTGGTAGGTGGCGATCTCCAGCGTCCCGCCTTCCGGTACCGAGTAGAGATCATCGACGGCGCGCGGGGGAATGTTACCGTCAACGCCATCATCAACCCAGCTGCAACCGGAGAGCAGCAAAGCCAAAACCGCCAGTGTGATTGTACCAAACCGCAATATCATGTCTCTTTCCGTTTGTTAACTCTGCCGGCTCCTTCGGCTGAAAGCGCCCAGGCACGCCGGTTACCCGCAAAAACCGGCGCATCAGCGACTCGTCTCTTTCCGCAGCAACAGCAAGATTGCAAATGAGTGTTGGATGATTCCGAAGAGGCCACGCCCAGCGCCAGAGAGCTTTTCTCCGGGCAGGGAGTTCGTTGAATCCATTCTAAAGGCTGGGTGCCTGGCGATCAAGCGGAATCCGTTTCTCCAGCGCTACGGCAACGCTGTTCAGATCGGCGGGGGTATCCACGCCATGGCCGGGGGGAGACTCCGCCACAGCCACATGAATCTCCCCCCCGTGCCACAATACTCTCAACTGTTCCAGCGATTCCAGCTTTTCCAGCGGGCTGGGAGAAAGCGTGGCGTAGCGTTTGAGGTAGCCAGCCCGGTAGGCGTACAGACCAACATGGCGGTAGTGTCCGCAGCCCTCCGGCAGCTTGTCCGTTGTGCTGGCAAAAGCATCGCGGTCCCAAGGAACGGGAGCACGGCTGAAATAGAGGGCATAGCCCCCGGCATCGAATACGACTTTGACCACATGCGGATCAAACAGCTCTGAAGTGCTGTGGACAGGGAAGCAGAGCGTGGCAAGATCCGCTTTCCGGTTGACATGCAGATTTTGCGCAACCTGGCGAACGAGTGCCGGTGGCATCAACGGCTCATCTCCCTGCAGATTGACGATGACCTGATCATCCGGATAACCCCTCTGCGTCACCACCTCTGCCAACCGCTCACTGCCCGAGCGATGAGTCGCAGCGGTCATACAGACATCACCGCCAAAAGCCGCCACCGCCTGCTCAATCCGCGCATCGTCGGTGGCAACGATTACGCCTGCCGCACCAGCCGCCACCGCACACTCATAAACGTGCTGAATCATGGGCTTGCCAGCAATCTCCCGCAGCGGCTTGCCGGGCAGGCGCTCGGAAGCGTAGCGGGCGGGAATAACAACATGAAACTCCACCGGGTTTACTCCACCTTCTCTTCCGCATCGAGCGAGCGGGCTTCGGCCTCCAGCATGACGGGAATACCGTCCCTTATGGGGAATGCGAGACGATCCACCTTGCAGATCAACTCCTTGTCTTTTTTTCGATAGATCAGTGATCCCTTGCAAATCGGACAGGCCAAAATATCAAGCAGTTTGCTATCCATGAATTTTCCTCTTCAACAGTTGCATCAGCCGGGCGGCAAAGTCATCATCGATCCGGGCGGTTACCGGCAGAAACCAGTGGTGGGCGGCTGCAAACCGACGGCATTTTACAGCATCTTTCTCTGTCATCACCACAGGCTTGTCATCACCGAACATCAGATCTCGCGCGGTGAATCGGTGATGATCGGCAAAGGGGTGCTCCTCCACCCGGATACCGGCAGCGTGGAGATGCCGGAAAAAGCGCCCGGGGTCACCAATCCCGGCGACCGCATGCACCGTTTCTCCCTGCAGGCATGACAGAGGCAGGTGGCGCTCGGGATCTTTCAACCCATGCAGAACGTCCCCCTTCAAGCGCATAACCGTTTCCCCTGCCTGCGGGACTCCTCCGTTGAGCACGACCAGGTCCACCGTGCGCAATCGGGAAGGGGGTTCTCGCAGCGGCCCTGCCGGCAGACAGAAACCGTTGCCAAAACGGCGGACTCCATCAACAATCACAATCTCCAGATCACGCTGCATGGCATAGTGCTGCAATCCATCATCTGAGATGATGACATCGCAATCATGATGTTTGAGCAGAACACGGCAGGCAGCTACGCGATCCGGCCCAACCACCATGGGACAGCCGGTACGCTCGGCTATCAGCACCGCCTCATCACCCACGAGCCGGACATCACTCCCGGGGCAAACCTGCTGGGGCCAGTGGCTGGCCTCGCCCCTGTAGCCACGGCTGACAATGCCGGGCCGGTAGCCAGCAGCACATAGCTGATTTGCCAGCCAGACAACAAACGGCGTCTTGCCGCTGCCGCCCACCGTGAGATTCCCGACCACGATCACCGTTCTGCCAACAGAGTGACTGGAAACCACGCCGCTGGTATAGGCCTTTCTCCGCAGAGCGCTCAACCCGCGAAACAACCAGGACACGGGAATCAGCGGCAGCGCCGAAACACCGTTACCATACCAGATGCTGTCGGCAAGTTTCACTACCGATCCGGCTCCTTGAACTGCATGCGATAAAGCCTGGCGTAATACCCGTCATGCGCCAGCAGCTCGGCATGTGTACCCGTCTCGACGATCACGCCCGCATCCATGACGATAATGGTATCCGCCCGTTCGATGGTGGAAAGACGGTGGGCAATAACCAGGGTGGTCCGGTTTTGCATCAACTTGTCCAGCGCTCTCTGGATATGCTGTTCGGTCTCACTGTCCAGCGCCGAGGTGGCCTCATCGAGGATAAGAATCGGAGCATCCTTCAAAAACGCCCGCGCGATGGCAATCCGCTGCCGCTGTCCTCCCGACAACAAGGAGCCGTTTTCACCAACCTTCGCCTCCAGCCCCTCTGGAAGCTGCCTGATAAACTCCATGGCGTGCGCCGCTTCCGCAGCGGCGATGATCGCCTCCCTGCTCACTTTGTCCAGGCGGCTGTAGGCGATATTTTTGGCGATGGTGTCATCGAACAGAGTGACATCCTGGCTCACCAGGGCAATCTGCTCCCGGACGGATTCAAGCGTACAGTCATGAATATCATATCCATCAATGAAGATAGCACCGTTGTCCGGGTCATAGAGCCGCGGCAACAGACTCACCAAAGTAGACTTGCCGCTGCCGGATCGCCCAACCAGGGCGATCATCTTGCCCGCCGGGGTATGAAAGGAGATATCTCTGAGCGCCAACCCCTGGCTTCCCGGGTAGGCGAACGATACATGACGGAACGCCACTTCGCCCCGCACCTGGTTCAGATGCCGGGTTCCCGTGTTTTTTTCTGCGGGAGCGTCCAGCAGGGCAAAAATGCTTTGCGAAGCCGCTATCCCCTTTTGCAACGCGGCATTCACCGTGGTAAGCCGCTTGACGGGTTGCACCAACAGTGACATTGCCGTAATAAAGGACATAAAAGTCCCGGCGGTAATATTCTCCAGCATCCCCGGCAGCGTGGTGATATAGACGATAGCGGAAATTGCTACCGCCACCAGGAATTCGACTACCGAAACATTGGTGATTTTGGTTGCATCATTTTTCAGGTTCTGACGCCGATTGTATTCGTTGACCCGCTGGAAATGCTGGTCTTCATACCTTTCTCCGCGGAATATCTTGATAACCCGCTGCCCCTGTACCGCCTCGTTCGCCGCGCTGCTTACGTCGCCCATCGAGGCTTGAACCCGCCGGCTGAGCAAACGGAAGCGCTTGCTGGCGAAACGGATAGTCAACACCACAACCGGGCCAATGACAGCAAAAACCAGCACCAGCGGAGCGCTCAAATAGAGCATCCAGCCCAGAAGCCCTATCATGGTAAGCACATCACGCACCAGCACCGTAACCGCCTGCGTGCTGGCGCTGGCCACCTGCTCGACATCGTAGATCAGCTTGGATATCAATTGACCTGCCGCGATAGAATCGAAATAGCTGATCGGTTTGCGCAGCATCCGCTGAAACATCTGGCTGCGCAGATCCCGGATCACGTTGCGAGCAACCCAACTCATACCAAAAGAGGCCACAAAACCGGCAATACCCCGCAGCACTGCGATACCCAGCAAGGCAAATGGAATGATCCGGATGATATCCGGATCTTTCTCTACGAAAGTGCCATCCAGCAGCGGTTTCATCAGCATGGCAAAACCGGTTTCGGTCGCTGCTGCAACTGCCATCCCGAGAAGGGCCAGAACGAATATCTTTTTGTAGACGAAAACATACCGCAGCAAACGGCGATAGGTCTCCCAGCCGCTGGTCAACACGGGCTGTTCCGGTTGTTTGGCCATCCGGCTATCCTATATTAACCCGGCGACCAAATATATCGGTCTCAGCTGCCGGATGCGCACCGGCAACAAAGCATCGAAACAGCCGCGGCAACACCCTCCCCCCGGCGAACTTCGACAGGGCGGCAGCCTGCGGGCCACACCTCGATACAGGCCATGCCTGCTGTCCCGAGGCCGGTATAGTGGGGTGCCGGTTAATCACATCATCCTGAGTTCCGCCGCGAGCTAGTGTACCGGCTACTCCTTGCCGGGCCGCCGCGTGGCAAAAGTGAGGTGGGTAAAGTTGAGCTGACGCGCTGCATCCATCGCCCGGATAACGAACTCATGCGGCGTCTTTCTATCGGCGCTGATAATCAACTGCGGCTCAGTGGAACCCGCAGCCGCTTTTTTGATGGCTCGCTTCAAGGTATCCAGTTGCGTATTGATCACGCCATGCCGATTGATGAAGTAGTGCCCCTGGGCATCGATACTGATCTCGATTACCTGGGGCTTGACCTCCAGCGCCTTGCCGCTGGCCTCGGGCAGATCAACAGTCACCTCGGACTCACGGGTAAAGGTGGTGGAAACCATAAAAAAAATCAGTAGCAGGAACACCACATCGATCAGCGGCGTCAGATTTATCTCCAGCTCTTCGTTGCTGCGGTGGGGACGGAGGTTCATCAAGCGGCCTCGCTGGTGCGATCCGGCTCCCGTTCGCCGTGGATGACCTCTACCAGTTTGAGTGATTCCTCCTCCATGTTCAGCACCAGTTCATCCACCCGGCGGCGGAAAAAACGGTAAAACATCAGGCTCGGGATCGCCACCGACAGACCGGCCGCCGTGGTAATCAGCGCCTCCGAGATCCCGCCCGCCAGCGAACCGGGATCGCCCACACCCTGGGTGGTGATGGTGGCAAACACCTTGATCATGCCGATTACCGTGCCAAGCAGCCCCAGCAACGGTGTAATAGAGGCAATCGTACCCAGCGCGTTGAGAAACCGCTCCAGTTCGGCAACCACCTGACGGCCGGTATCCTCGATGGACTCCTTCATGATTTCGCGACTGTGATTCAGGTTCACCAGACCAGCTGCCAGCACCCTCCCCAGGGGAGAGCTGTTGCGGATCTCCTCAATTCTTTCCGTGGTGAGCTGCCCTTTTTTCTGCCACTGCTGAACCCTTTCCACCAGTCCACCCGGGACGATCCGTGTCTTGCGCAAACTCCAGAAACGTTCGCCAATGATAGCCGCAGCAAGAACAGAACATAACACGATCGGCAGCATCAACCAGCCGCCTGCCTGAATAAACTCCAGCACGTTAGATGCCTCTAATTAACTTAAAGAGAAGTGGCACAATGTAACAAAGAGTTGGCTCCGCGGAAAGAGGGATCCTTGCATTATAGCTGTTTTATCCGCCCCCGTTGCATCTCCAGCTGTTCCAGGGAGTCATGCAGCGCAACGATGCGGGCGCGCTCCTTCTCCACCACCGCAGCCGGCGCCCGCTCCACGAATCTTTCGTTATTCAGCTTGGCTTCACCACGCTGCAACTCCTTACGCAGCTTGTCGATCTCCCTGGCCAGCCGGGCCAGTTCGGCCTCCTTGTCGATCAGGCCAGCCATCGGAATCAGCACCCGCATCCGCCCCACCAGCGCAGTGGCGGACTCCGGCGCTGTTTCGTCCGCCTCCAGCCAGCGGATGGTTTCGGTGCGCGCCAGGGCGGTGATGTAGAGCGGGTGGGACTCCAGCAGCTTGCGATCCTGCGCCGAGCCGTTCTGCAGCAGCACCGGCAGCGGCTTGCCGGGGGGGATGTTCATTTCGCCGCGGATCCGGCGCACGCCGAGGATGAGATCCATCACCCAGCGCATCTCGCGCTCCGCCGCCGTGTCGATCCGGCCGCTGTCCGCCTCCGGGAAAGGTTGCAGCATGATGGAGTCACCCCTTTTCCCCGCCAGCGGGGCGACGCGTTGCCAGATCTCCTCGGTGAGAAACGGCATCACCGGATGGAGCAGCCGCAACAGGGTCTCCAGCACCCGCACCAGGGTGCGGCGGGTGCCGCGGAGCTGGGCTTCGGAGCTGGTTTCCGACATCAGAACCGGTTTGCACAGCTCCAGGTACCAGTCGCAATACTCGCTCCAGGTGAACTCGTGGAGCGCCTGGGCCATGAGATCGAAGCGGTAGCTTTCGATGGCCTCGGCCACCTGCTGTTCGGTGCGCTGCAGCCGGGAGATGATCCAGCGATCCGCCAGCGACAGCTCCACCTCCTCCCCGCCGGGATTGAGCTGTTCCGTCCCGGATGAGACATTCATCAGCACATAGCGGGCGGCGTTCCAGATCTTGTTGCAGAAGTTGCGGTAGCCCTCGGTGCGGCCGAAGTCGAAGTTGATGTCGCGCCCGGTGGAGGCCAGCGCCGCGAAGGTAAAGCGCAGCGCGTCGGTACCGTAGGCGGGGATCCCGTTGGGGAAATCCCTGCGGGTCTGCTGTTCGATTGTCTGTTTAAGATGGGGCTGCATCATGCCGGCGGTGCGTTTCTCCACCAGCTCGTCCGGCCCGATGCCGTCGATCAGGTCGATGGGATCCAGCACGTTGCCCTTGGACTTGGACATTTTCTGGCCGTGGGAGTCGCGGATCAGGCCGGTGATGTAGACCTCCCGGAACGGCACGTCACCCATGAACTTGAGCCCCATCATGATCATCCGCGCCACCCAGAAAAAGATGATGTCGAAGCCGGTGACCAGCACGTTGGTGGGATAGTAAGTGTTTACTTCCGGTGTGTCGTGGGGCCAGCCCAGGGTGGAGAAGGGCCACAGGGCGGAGGAGAACCAGGTGTCCAGCACATCCTCGTCCCGGCGCAGGGTCACCTCGGAACCGAAACCGTGCCGGTCGCGCACCTCCTGTTCGCTGCGCCCCACATAGACGTTGCCCTGGTCGTCGTACCAGGCGGGGAT
>WFVH01000035.1 GCA_015491735.1 Gammaproteobacteria bacterium | reverse complement strand
TTTAGAGTCCCCGATAGGGGATCCGTAAACCCCTCGCCTTTAGGCGAAGGATGATATCCTTACGGGATGAAAGATTATAAGAGGGGAAGCCATACGGTATGGGATTGTAAGTACCATCTGGTATGGACAACCAAGTATCGTTATCAGGTATTGGGAGGGGACGTCGGGCTACGTTGCCGGGAGCTGCTTCGAGAGATAGCGATGAGCCAGGAGATGATCATCTATGCGGGTTCAATCAATCGTGATCATGTGCATATGCTGATAGGGATTCCGCCCCAGCTATCGGTATCCCGTGCGGTGCAGTATCTGAAGGGGAAGAGTTCACATAAGCTGCTGTCGGAGTACAAGGTGCTAAGGAAGAGGTACTGGGGTCAGCATCTATGGGCGAGGGGCTATTGGGTAGCGACCAGCGGTAATGTGACAGATGAAGTCTGGAAGGAATACATCAAGAATCAGACGCCACCTGAGCCGGATGATGATTTCCATGTTGTGTAATAGTCGGCCGAATGGCCGACCAATCCGGCTTTCAGCCGTAACCCGAAGCCACCGGCTTTAGCCGGTGGAGTATTCACCTTCTATGGTTGTCGTTTCCTCTGGCGCTCAGGCGGCTGGAGGTCGTAACTTTGGCGAAATCTATACCGACTGTGGTATCGGTGCATTAATCGCGCAAGGCATCGAGCAAAAATCCACAGCAGACATAGTTGCCATTGTTTCTAATGTTACATGGGACTTGGGTAGCACCGCCATTTCGTCCAACCTAACCTCTCCGGATAGCTGTGCTCGCGGCGATGCCAAGACTGCGGCGTTCATCCTGAAGAGTTACCCTCAACTCGAAAAGGATCTGGCACTTGGTCATGGCCGCTATCTGGATGCGCTGACAGAGGTCGTTCAAATCTCCTCAAGGGAAAAACCGGCCTTTACCCAAGCCATCCGTGCTGAATTTTCCAAGCACACTTCCACCGCAGGCTATGAATTTATGTCGCGCAAGGAAAAAGCTGAACTTCTCTACAATATCATTTATTCTCGCAGTTGATCTGTGGCTGCATCACACTCTCGGGCCCCCATCATCAGGGGGCTCTTTCTTTTGTTTTTCACGACTGTTACGCCTTTCCTGCCAAAGCAGGCGGTGGCTATTTCAACAAGCGCACCAATCAAAGAACTGGCGCAACATCCCCAATGGCTGCGCTTGTTACACTATGACACCGCCCATCACCAAGGCACGTTTCTGAGTGAATATTTCTATATTAGCCAGCAGGGAAAATACGACCCGGCCGCCGAATTACGCGCCACCCTGCTCGCCCTGGAAACCCCGGTGGCGGACGAGTCACACCCTCGCTGCCGCTTTCCAGCCCGTTACGCCTGGTTGGCCAACCAATTACAACAGCCAACGTGGCAAACCATCCCAAGGGCCTGCAAGCGGCTGCGCAAGTGGTTGGTGGAGAATCCGTTACGTTCGGTCAGTCTGTTGATGGTTAGTGGCTACTTGGGTAATCCCGCATCCATGTTCGGCCATGCCATCCTGAAGCTCGACACCGCCGGAGACGAACACGATTTGTTCGACACCACTATCAACTATGGCGCACTGGTACCACCCAAGGAACCCGTGATCGCTTACATATTCAACGGCCTGTTTGGCGGCTATCAATCCGGCTACTCCGATCGCTATTTCTACACTCAGGACATCGTTTATACAAACACCGAGGCAAGAGATATATGGGAATATGAACTCAACCTCAATCCCGAGCAGAAAAAATTGCTACAGTTTCATATCTGGGAAATCATTGGCAAGAAAAAACGATATTTTTTCCTTACTCGCAACTGTGCTTACGAACTGGGGAAAGCGATGGATGTCGTCATGGAACCACCGCTGTCTCAAACTGTGTATGCATGGTACACCCCGGCGGAATTATTCGATCGGCTTCACGATCTAAACCAATCGCTCTTGGAGAGCAGACGTTCTCCGCTGATAAAACGGATTCGCTTCCACCCTTCTGCAGAACGGGAGCTTATTCATC
Organism: Gammaproteobacteria bacterium; assembly: GCA_015491735.1. GTDB lineage: Bacteria > Pseudomonadota > Gammaproteobacteria > Thiohalospirales > Thiohalospiraceae > DRMK01. The sequence continues at coordinate 1,303 of WFVH01000035.1, read as the reverse complement.
ATTATGAGATCCTAAGCGATAGACTGAAACTCAAGGCCAGACAATTCCTCGATCAGCCAGACATCAAACAAATCGATATCACTCTGTCAGACTTAAGTTCTGCAGAAAAGCAAATCTTGCTGGATTTTCTTTTTTCTTACCAGCATTTTATCTTCACTAAAGAACAACCGAAACCGTCTGCTCAAACCCTGTCACTCAAACATGCCCTGTTGACAAAGCGACTCTCCTTGCCTCCATCTCTACCTACAGACGACCGGGTGGCCTATCGCCCCTCCCCGTCGGAGGAGCAGAAATCTTCCATTATTGGCGCCGGAGTACTGACGAGAGGGGGTAGCAACCCGGTATCATCATTGAACCTGATTGCCTTTGCCCAGGAACCAACGGGTCGAAATACCCTGGAAGGTGGAGAGCTGACCGTCCTTGATCTGCGAATGAACCTGTCACCGGACTTGCCGATTATCGACAGGGTGGACTACTTGCGAATCTTTCATCATGGCCTGTCACCTCTGCCGATAGCATCCCCCTGGTCATGGAGAATCCAGCTTCGCAGCTCCTTCAGAGAAACAAACGGAAATTATGACCACCAGCTGTACTTTGGAGTGGGCCGTTCAAAAAAAGCGGGGAGTGCCTTGCTTTATGGCATGCTGACCCCCTCGCTGCACACGCTGGCACCCGCCGTCCGTATACGCCCGGAGGCCGGCATAGTACTTCCCTTGCGAAGAAATTTCCGTATGCGGGTGAGGGTTGGGATAGAAAATCATACAGACAATGAATGGCTGACGACAACACTCGGAACGTTCCAGTACAATCCGTCAAGAACACTTTCCCTACAACTGGAGTATCACAAGGAAGCAGAGTCCTCCTGGCAACTGACACTACGGACTCATTGGTGACCTGCAATTGAAGTACTTCTGGAACGCCCTGAACATGCTGGACGGTATTACGGTTGTTCCCACGCACCCTCTGAAACCAGTGACGTTTCGCTTCTACTTTTTTTTGGCGTAGAGAACTGAATTGCGAACAAATAATCGGGATACCAGGTTAGTTCTCAAGCATCACCAAAAAACGGTATCAACCCAAACGTTGGCCGCCCCTTTAGGAAGCTATGCTCGAACCAGCCTCGGTGGGAAGCGATACCCAACTAACCGCCTAACACGCTACGCATAAACCGCTCGATGAGCCCCGGATCCTTGATCCCTTTGGCGGACTCCACTCCGCTGCTCACGTCCACCGCGTAGGGACGTGCCGACTCGACGGCCCGGGCCACGTTCTCCGGGGTCAATCCACCGGCCAGGATCAGCGG
>WFVH01000034.1 GCA_015491735.1 Gammaproteobacteria bacterium | reverse complement strand
GTACTGTGGAAGGACTGAACAACAAGGCAAAGGTGATCAGCCACAAGGCATACGGGTTCCGGACAGCCAAGAGCTATATCCGCAACCTCTATCACTGCATGGCTGACCTGCCTCTACCGAAAACCGTGCATACATTTGCGTGACGAACCAATTTACTGAGGGTCTGGGGGGCAACGCCCAGATAGGAGGCAATATGATAGGACTTGACATGTTCGAAAATGGATGGGTACTCCTCAAGCAAGCGTTCATATTTCTCCGCAACAGTTTCTGACATCAGAGAAATCACTCGCTTGTATGTTGCCGCAAAGTAAGTGTTATGCAACCAAAGACGCGCCAGGTGCTCCCATTTTTTGTCTTGTGATATAAATTTATCCAGGTCATCCAGGGACGCGACATAAAACACCGAATCCTCCAGGATCTCAAAATTTAGCATGGATACCTCTTGTTCATAGAAGCTGACGCTATCATCCATGAAATGGTTTAATCCATGTTTGCTTTTACCACGAAAATAGATCTGCCATGTAAAATCTCTACCATTAATATCGGTAAAATAGGATCTGGCCAATCCGCTTTTAACAAACCATATTTCACTGAATATTTCACCCGATCGATGAATGAGCGTCCCTTTCTTGACCTGTACTTCTCCGAATATTTTAATGGCATCTGCCCACTCCTTGTCAGTGACGGGCACAAACTGTTCGATCATTTTTCTGTAGTATTTCATCGAATCATGTTCTTGATTTAATATAACGACAAAACTGAAGGGCACCACCGCCTTTCAAAAAGGCTCTGAATACGCGATCCTGATACCACTCCACCTCAGCTGCGCGCCATTTGCGCATTGTTTCCGGGAAACGGGGAAGCCTCCTGCATAATAAATTACCCAAAGAGCGTTGTCGTGACCGAACCGGTGATCAGGCCCGGTCGATGGGAAAGCATAAGGTTTCGCCGAGGGTTGTCACTCCGGAAGCGAACATCAACAGGCGATCCAGACCCATTGCGACACCGGCGCAATCGGGCAGGCCGTTTTCCAGAGCTGACAGCAGTTGTTCATCTATGGGAACTGCTGGCTTTCCGGCCAGTGTGCGTTGCTGTAATTCGGAAACAAAACGGTTGCGTTGTTCAGTGGCATCGGTCAGCTCATGAAAACCGTTGGCCAGCTCCACTCCGTTCAGAAATAGTTCAAAACGGTCTGCGACGCTTGGGTTGCCTGGCCGGATACGGGCAAGGGCGGCCTGTGATGCCGGGTAGTCGAAAACGAAGGTAAGCCGCTGTTGCCCAAGCTGTGGCTGAATGATATGGCTCATCAACAGGTTCAGCCAGCCATCCCGATCATCTTCAGCGAGTCCGGTGACATTCCCTGTTCCGTGCCGCTGTGCGCAGCCGACTAGCTGTTTGATGCTCGCGTGGTGAGGATTCAGGCCGGCGTAGTGTTCAAATGCCTGTTGATAAGACAGGCGCTCGCTGTTATCCAGTTCCATGTGTGGTTCCAGTAGCAGCCGGGCCAGCTGTTCCACCTCGTTCATCAGCCGCTGGAGGTTGAACCCCGGGCGGTACCACTCCAGCAGTGTGAACTCCGGGTTGTGATAGCGCCCTGTTTCACCCTGGCGGAACGCTCTGCAGATCTGATAAATGGGTCCGCTGCCAGCGGCCACCAAACGCTTCATGGGAAATTCGGGGGAGGTTTGGAGGTAGAGGGTACGGCCTGGTGCTTTTCCAGATCCGGAGAGATTCGTGGTAAAGCTCTCAATCTGCGGGTCGGTATTGGCTGCGCCGGACAGCACCGGCGTCTCCACCTCGAGCACCTGTTGTGCTGCGAAAAAACCGCGTATCTGCGCAAGCAGGGCAGCCCGCAGGCTGAGTATCTGTGCTGTTGCCGTGGGTTGCCAGTTCACATCCTATTCCCGAATGCGGGAAACATACTCTCCGGTTCGGGTATCGACCTTGATTAGCTCCCCTTCGTTAACGAACAAGGGTACCTGTACCGTAGCGCCCGTCTCCAGTGTTGCGGGCTTGTTTCCTCCGGTAGCCGTGTCACCCCGAACCCCGGGTTCGGTTTCAATCACTTTGAGTGTGACGTGGTTTGGGGGGGTAACGCTGAGTGGGGCTCCGTTCCACAAGGTCAGTATGCAGATATCCTGCTCTTTCAGCCACATTTTTGCATCGGCAACAACCACTTCGTTGGCAGCCAGTTGTTCGAAGGTATCTGGGTGCATGAAATGCCAAGCTTCACCATCATTGTAGAGGTACTGCATTTCGGTTTCAACCACATCCGCGGCCTCGATGCTTTCCCCCGACTTGAATGTGCGTTCGATGATTCGGCCTGTCTTCAGATTGCGCAGTTTCACCCGATTGAAGGCTTGTCCCTTGCCGGGTTTGACAAACTCGTTTTCGACGATGGCAGCAGGATCGCCATCCAGCATCACCTTGAGACCGCGTTTGAACTCGTTGGTACTATAAGTTGCCATGGTGTTTTTTGACTCCTGTACTGATTTGATCGTGTAACTACCCGGTTTGCCCTTGAGTCTGTCAATTTCCGCCCTGGACTGGCGGATTCCGGGGTAAACCGGGTGGTTGCCACCCAGTGTTACAATTTGCCGAGTAGCTTGTCATATCGCATTATAATATCTGTAACCGCTCAGCCCACATCCGGTGCCGCAAGTGGCATTTTCTTTGTTTTCGGGCAGTTTGAGCGATTACAGTGTGTTTTCCCATGTAACCAAAGGCTGCATGATACCCGGAAAAGCAGCGCTTTTATATCCGGATGAGCCAGGCTCGGATCCGGTGCCCGAAGAGGCGAGAGAGGGCAGCGCGGCGAGCCGGATGAACCCGCAAAGGAGGTACGCCATTTTGAGCAAGCGTGAGGTGGTTGCCCGGCAGAGCGCTGTGGGGCTGGAGGGTCTGCCGGTGGAGCTGTTTCGCAGGAGCACCGCCTGATCATGCTGAACACCCCGGTTAACGATAGCTCACATCCGGTCCCTTGGCAGCGGGAGCTGGCTCGGGCGATAACAGATCCGCGGGTGCTGTTGCGGCGGCTCAAATTGTCTGATAGCGGTTTCAACCTTGACGCAAGTCTGGATTTTCCCCTGCGTGTTCCCGAGAGTTTCGTTTCCCGCATGGAAAAGGGTAATGCGCGGGATCCGTTGTTGCTGCAAGTCTTGCCGCAAGGCCAGGAGCTTGGCTCGATGCCGGGTTATCGTCTGGATCCTGTCGGAGATCTGGAGTCGATGGTGGTTCCCGGCGTCATACACAAGTACGCAGGCCGTGTGTTGCTGGTTGCTGGCAGCCGTTGCGCGGTGCATTGCCGTTACTGTTTCCGCCGCCACTTTTCCTACGCTGAAGCAAATCCGATGAAAGATGTCTGGAAGAGGGCTCTGGGTTACATCAGCAGTGATGAAACTGTCAGCGAAGTCATTTTGAGCGGTGGGGATCCCCTGTTGCTGGCCGATAGCCGGTTACAGGATTTGATGACCCGGCTGGAGCAAATCCCCCATCTTCGCCGGGTGCGCATTCATACACGGCTGCCGGTTGTACTGCCCTCACGGGTGGATGAGGCTCTACTGCGATGGTTGGACAGAGGGCGTTTGCAGAAAGTGGTGGTGATTCATGCAAATCATCCGAACGAACTGGACAAAGATGTCCGTCTGGCGTTGCGGAAAATGGCGGTGACAGATGTGGTTTTGCTGAATCAATCCGTACTGCTGAAGGGGATCAACGATCGGGCGGAGATTTTGAGTGACCTGAGCGAAAAACTGTTCTCGGCCGGCGTGTTACCGTACTATCTCCACCTGCTGGACAAGGTTCGGGGGGCGGCGCATTTTGAGGTTGGCGAAAAACAGGCACTGCTGTTGATGGAGTCGGTTTGCAATCAGCTGCCGGGCTACCTGGTCCCCCGTTTGGTGAGAGAGCCGGAGGGCGCTTCGGCCAAGCAGCTGGTGGGAGTTTTTTGTCCCTCGCGCTAGGGTCTGTTGACGTTTCACATTGGTAGCCATAAGAATCCGCAGGCCAATGCAACCATACTGTGATAGTTTCTCTTCAATTTGTCATATCGTGTAGCGATTGACCGAAAATGTTCAAGACGTGCAAAGGCGTTCTCAACCAGGTGGCG
>WFVH01000033.1 GCA_015491735.1 Gammaproteobacteria bacterium | reverse complement strand
TGAAGGCGCGCAGGTCATCTTCCGGCAGCAGTTTGTCGATGTTCTCGCGCAGTTCGGGGGCGAGATCGGTGTACTGGTCGAGCTGGGTGCGGATGCGCTGCACTTCCTTGAAGCGGTTGATGAAGGTGGCACGGGCCTCATCGCCCTTGAGGTTGGCGACTTCTTCCGGCTTGCAGTCCACGCCCTGCGATTGCATGAAATCTTCGAGCTGTTGCACGGCTTCGCTCAGCTTCTCCACCACCACGGGCGCCGGGTCCACCAGCCAGATTTCCCTGGCCCGCTCGCCCGCCTCACCGGAGAACAGGGCGATGGCGTCGTCCACAGCTTTCTTCTGGGCGCGGAAGTCGAGGATGTTGCCGTAGGGCTTGGCGTCGTGGAGCACGCGGTTGGTGCGCGAGAAGGCCTGAATCAGGCCGTGGAACTTGAGGTTTTTGTCCACATAGAGGGTGTTGAGGTACTGGGAATCGAAGCCGGTGAGCAGCATGTCCACCACGATGGTGAGATCGATCTTTTTGTCGTGCGGCAGGTCGTGGTTCGGGTATTTCTGCTCCTTGATGCGCTTTTGCACGTCCTGATAGTAGAGATCAAAGCTGCCGATATCGAAGTTGACGCTGTATTGCTTGTTATAGTCGGCCATGATGGCCTTGAGGGCTTCTTTCTTCCGATTCGGATCCGTCTGGTTGTCGGCCTTCTCCTGTGGCAGGTCTTCCTGTAGCTGGGCCACATCCTTGTTGCCTTCCGCGGGCGGGGAGAAGACGCAGGCCACGTTGAGCGGCGGATAGTCCTCATCTTCGGCCTGCTTTTTCGTCTGTAGCGCCTTGAACAGGTGGTAATACTCGATGGCGTCGTCGATGGAGGCGGTGGCCAGCAGGGCGTTGAAGCGGCGCTGGTTGCTGGCCTTGTCATGCTTGGCGAGAATGGCCTCCACCACGGCCTGCTTGGCCAGGGTTTCGCCCGGCTTGATGGGCGCGCCCTCGCCCTTGAAATAGTCCACATGGAAGCGCAGCACGTTGCCGTCGTCGATGGCGTGGGTGATGGTATAAGCGTGCAGTTGCTTCTCGAAGATGTCGGCGGTGGTGACCATGCGGGCCTCTTCGCCTTCGATGGTGCGGTAGGTGGCGTTCTGTTCGAAGATAGGCGTGCCGGTGAAGCCGAAGAGCTGGGCATTTGGGAAGAACTCGCGGATGGCCTTGTGGTTCTCGCCAAACTGGGAACGGTGACATTCGTCGAAGATGAAGACCATGCGCTTGTCGCGCAGCGGTTCGAGTCGCTGCTTGTACTGCTTCTTGTGGTTGGCATCCAGCGCCAGGCCGAGCTTCTGGATGGTGGTGACGATAACCTTGTCGGCGTAGTCATCAGAGAGTAGGCGCTGCACCAGGGTTTCGGTGTTGGTGTTCTCCTCCACGCATTTGGGCTGGAATCGATTGAATTCCTGCCGGGTCTGGCGGTCGAGATCCTTGCGATCCACAACAAACAGACATTTCTCGATGTCCGGGTTGTCCTTGAGCAGGGTGGACGCCTTGAAAGAGGTGAGGGTCTTGCCGCTGCCGGTGGTGTGCCAGATATAGCCGTTGCCGCGGTTCTGGTGGATGCAATCGACGATGGCCTGCACGGCGTAGATCTGGTAGGGGCGCATCATCATCAGCTTGCGCTCGCTCTGGATCAGCACCATGTAGCGGCTGATCATTTCGGCCAGGGTACACTTGGCCAGAAATGCCTCGGCGTAATCATCGAGATGAGTAATCTTCTTGTTGTCGGGCGCGGCCCACTGGTAAATGGGCAGGAACCGCTCGTCCGCATCGAAGCGGAAGTGCTCACCGGGGTTGTTGGCGAAATACCAGGTGTTGCTGCGGTTGCTGACGATGAAAAGCTGAATGAAACAGAGCAGGCTGTTGGCGTAGCCGTTGCCCGGGTCGTTTTTGTAGTCAACGATTTGCTGCATGGCCTTGCGTGGACTGACTTGCAGCGCCTTCAGCTCGATCTGCACCAGTGGCAGACCGTTGACCAGCAGGATCACGTCATAGCGGTGAAAGCTGCTTTTGGTGTTGATGCGCAACTGGTTGACCACCTCGAAACTGTTCTTGCACCAGTCCTTGAGATTGACAAGCTGGTAGTGCAATGGTGTGCCATCCTCGCGCTCGAAGCTGTTGCGGTGGCGCAGGGTCTCGGCGCAGGCGAAAGTGTCGGGGCTGACGACACTATCCAGAAGGCGGGCGAACTCGGCATCGGTGAGGGTGACCTTGTTGAGTGCCTGAAATTTTTCACGGAAGTTTTGCTCAAGCGTATCCCGGTCACGGATATCCTCGCGACAGATGTATTTGAGCTCCTTGAGCTTGTCCATCAGGCTTTGTTCGATTTCGGTTTCTTTGGTCATATCGCTATGTTAATGAAAAAAGGTAATGCGTGCCTGCCTTATCGGCCCGGTGCGTCAGGGATAGTCGTAAAAACATCCATCAATGGCCGGTTCGCATCGTAGTTGTAGCGCCCGATCTTGTGTTTCCCGACAGAGTCCTTTTCCGTCAAACGCTGCAGATAGTTGGTGGCGGTAAGGCGTGACACGCCAAGATCGTTTTGTATGAACTCAATTCGGATGTAAGGGTAGCGGAACAGGTTGTTGAGCAAATTCCGGTTGTAGATTCTGGGCAACTCCGCACGAATGCGGTGTTTGTAGTCCTGCATGATCTCCTTGATGCGGGCGATGATCCTGATAGTCTGGCGTGAAGCCTGCTCCACACCTTCGAGCATGTAGACGAGCCAGGGTTCCCAGCCTGCCGTGTCGCGAACATCCTGCAGCAGGCGACAACCGTCCTGACAGAGGGGGATAGGCCAGCCTTTACGGCGAATAGCCGCTTTCCAGGTATTTGAAGGAGTGTTGACCAGGGTAGCCGGAGGTACACCCGGCACACTCCAAGATTGAGAGTATGCCGAAAATGTACATTTTGAGGCTTGCGGAAGCAAGAAAAAAACCGTAAGCCATTGGTAACTATTCAGCTCACCCCTGAAATCCGCCATTTCTGCGTTGAAAAATGGTCATTTACACGCGTAAACTCCCATTTTTTGCCTTGAACTGACGAATTTCAGGGGCAATCTGAACAGTTACCGGCTTGTTTCATACTATGCTGAATAGTTACAGCCATTGATTATATGGTGGGCCTGCCAGGACTCGAACCTGGGACCAAGGGATTATGAGTCCCCTGCTCTAACCAACTGAGCTACAGGCCCTGATAGAAAAGGTGGAGTATATCGGCTGACGAGGGGGGCGGCAATATCAGGTCTTTCATTATTAACCCGGTGTCAGTGCCTGGTGCCCGGCGTCCATTAATAGTTCGTTTCCACTTTCTGTTCCCGGGCCAGTAACAATTCGACCGCCTTGGCGGCTGGTTGTTTCTGGTGAAGGACGCGGTAAACCTGTTCGGTAATCGGCATCTCAACATCTTGCTGCAGGGAAAGCTCATGGACTTCGCGCGCAGTTTGTATCCCTTCTATTGTCTGGTTGACTGCTGCCCTGGCTTGCTCGAGACTGCTTCCGCGACCAAGATGGAGGCCGAAACGCCGGTTACGGGATTGATCGTCAGTACATGTCAGAACCAGATCTCCCAGGCCTGCCAGCCCCATCAGTGTCGTTTGCTGGCCACCAAGCATTTTGTTCAGACGCATCATTTCGGCCAGGCCGCGGGTGATAAGGGCGGCGCGCGTGTTGGCGCCAAAACCAAGACCATCGGCTATTCCCGCAGCGATGGCCAGAACATTCTTTACCGCTCCCCCAACGCTTACGCCAACCATATCGGTGCAGGTATAGGGGCGGAAACGCCCACTATGCAGGTGACGAGCCAATTCAGCGGAAAATGAGGCGTCGTTGGCCGCGATGGTGACAGCTGTGGGCAGGCCTTTCGCCACCTCTTTAGCGAACGTAGGCCCGGAGATCACTGCGAGTGGGCGCTGACTTCCAACGACCTCTTCTGCGACCTCACTCAATAGTTTATGAGTACCCGGCTCCAGCCCCTTGGTCGCCCAGGCGATGCGGGTCGATGACGACAGAAAAGAGGTGATGGCCGATAGCGTTTCCCGGAAAGCATGGCTGGGCACCGCGATCAGGAGGCTCTCGGCCTGGGTGACCACATGAGCCAGTTCCGGTTCCGGGTGCAGGTTGGCGGGAAAACGGATGCCGGCGAGGTAGGGGCTGTTCTCCCGCTGCTCCTGCATGGTCTGTATTTGCCGGGCATCATGTCCCCACAGCTTGACGGGTTTACCACAACGCGCCAGCTGAATGGCTAAAGCGGTACCCCAGGAGCCAGCTCCTAAAACAGCAACGGGAACACCATGGAAAGACGAAGGCATCTGAACCGGTGATCAATTTTCTCAGTGAGGGGCTTGTTGTTTGGTTTTCTCCCTGTGTTGGGCATACAGTGCATCAAAATTAACCGGCGCCAGCAGCAATTGGGGAAAGCCTCCTTTGGCAACCAGGTCAGAAACCGCCTCGCGGGCATACGGGAATAGTATGTTAGGGCAGAAGCTGCCCAGCATAACGGGCAGATCGGCGTCACCAATGCCCTTGATTGTGAAAATCCCGGCTTGCTGCACCTCTACCAGAAAAGCGGTCTTCTCTTCCAGTTTGGCTGTTACGGTAAGGGAAAGAACCACCTCATAGACACTCTCTTCCAGCGCGGTGCCGTTAGTATTCAGATCGACATTGATCTGCGGCTGCCACTGCTGCTTGAAAATAACAGGTGAGTTCGGAGCCTCGAAAGAGATATCTTTGGTATATATTTTCTGGATGGCGAATTCCGCCCCGGCTTGTTGTTGCCCATTGTTTGTCATGACTGTTCCCGATTGCAAGATCCAAGTTCAGCCTATTGTACAGAAAAAGCTGTCAGGAGGTTCAAACATCCCGCATTTCAGACAGCGGAAAAAGGACTTTCGAACGATGGCTGGCTGAACAACCACTCGACGAGCGGCCGCAGGCGCTGGAACGGATACGGATGGGCCTTACGCCGGAGCATGCGTGTGGTTGGGCACACGATTGACAAGCGCGGTCAACATCCGGTCATCCGATTGGGTAGTGTTCATAATAGCGCTTCTTCAATATTAGAATTCTCAACAGGTTGGATCGCCTGTTGAGAGGTTGTATTGATGCCGGTTTATTACCTTGAAAGAGTACTAGTCCGAATAACGATAGGTTGCCTCGATATCCTTGCGTGTCAGTATGCCGTATATGCCAACACCGGGGCTATCTCCGCGGGTGATATAAGCGGCGTTGCTCTTCGCCTTGTCCAGCATATCGAGCGCTTCCCACAGTGTGACATGACGGGGAACCACTGTCAGTTTCTGCCGGACAGCCGGGATCTCCATCAAATCAACCTGCTCACCCTCCCCGGTTTCTCCCTCCAGAAAGAGCGCCAGGTCACTACCTGGCAGCAGGGATCGGGGTTTGTTATCCTCTTTCACCACAACCCACTGGGGGGAGTGCTCCATCACTCGCCGCAGATTCTCCCGGGTAGTGACCCGCTCACTGGCAGCAAAATTCCGGCTCATTACGCTGGTAACACCGATATGGTGCAGAGACTGGGCAAGCGGATTGTAGCGAAAAGTCAGGCCACGCGCTTCCAGCAGGATAAGATAGATAGATTTGCCGCCCACCAACTCTTTGCTGATTAATCCGGAAACAATGACCGTCAGCATTGCCGGCAGCAAAATATTGGGATTTGCCGTCAGCTCCAGCAGCGCCATCAATGCCGCCAGCGGCGCCTGTAGCGTGGCCCCCATCATCGCTCCCATTCCCAGCATGGCATAAAATCCGTGGGAAGACATCTCGCCAGGAACCAGGGTGGAAACCGTCAGGCCAACCGATCCTCCCACCATGGCGCCCAGCACCATGGATGGACCGATAAGGCCGCCGGGCAGCCCCATTCCCAACCCGGCAGCGGTGGCCAACAGCTTCAATGCCAGGATACCAAGCATCAACCAAAGCGGCAGTTGCCCCAGCAAGGTATCGTTGACCGCGCCGTAGCTGACACCCATGATCTGCGGAATGGCGACGGCGCACAGGCCGGTAATCAATCCCCCCAGCGCCATACGGAACCAGATTGGAACATCCGCCAACAGGCTGGAAAAATAGCGGAGCAACGTGATAAAACCGGCAGCGACCAAACCAACGGCTACCGCGGTAGCAAGCAGCACCGGCAGTTCATGCACCGCCCCCATCTGCAGAGCAGGAACGACAAATGCCGGCGCCGCCCCGTAAACCTCCCGGCTGAGCATGGTAGCACTGAAAGAGGCGAGAATCACTGGCGTAAAACTGCCAATGGTGTACTCCATCATCACCACTTCCATGGCGAAGATGACGCCGGCCAGCGGGGTATTGAAAGAAGCGCCAATAGCAGCGGCGATGCCACAGGCGACCAAAGTGCGAATAGTGTTGTTGGGCAGATGCAGCCATTTCCCCGCCAAACTGCCACTGGCAGCGCCCAGATGAACACTGGGTCCTTCACGCCCTACTGAATGGCCGCTGGCAATGCTGAAGGCTGCACCAAAAAACTGGAGAAGCGCATTCCGCAACGGTAAATAACCATGATAATAGATCAACCGCTCGATAACATGCACGATACCGACATGGCGATCGGCGGCGGGCGTAAAATGAAATAGCAACCCGATCAGCAACCCGCCCAGGGTGGGCAGAAGCAGACGGAACAGCACATCCACGCTGGCATAGTTTTCGGAACCGGACGGCAGATAAAACGACTGCAGATACTCGACAAGGAGGCGAAAGCCAATAATGATTCCCCCCGCCAGCAGCCCTATCAGCATGCCCAAAACGGCCACGAGCAGAATGGCGTCCGGGTTCGCCAACCGTAAACGGAGCTTTTCTAACACCTCACCAAGCAAGTTTCTGTCATGGGTTGGCCACAAAACCACCAAAAACAAAGCGATCCGCCTGCCCCTGCCCGTTTCAAACTGACTACGTCATCCGGAGACAGGCGATTATCAACCGACAGCTACCCCCTCGCCAGACCGGATGCGTTGGCGAGGGGGCGGCCTGTTCTGGAGCAGACATAACATCCGGGGAAAACACGCTAGCCCGAACACAAGTCAGGCGCTCCCTTCCCCGATCATGCCGTGGCCAACGATGCTCTCCTTCTCCGGCTGGCAAACAGTGCCAGAATACCCGAAGCAAACAACCACACGGCGGCCGGCACCGGGACAGGCGCTGCTGTTATCACACGAGCCTGGTCGGTAAAATTGCCGTTAGCAAAGTTCTTGACCCACAGGAAATTGCTGCCGACAAGAGAGCTGTAGTCCAGATCGATATTGGACTCATATCCACGCCACTCTTTGTCTGCGTACGCAGTCCCCGGCGCACCCAGCGTACCATCAGAGCGCTCCAGGTTCAATGGTGTATAGATAACCGCCAGTATCGCTTCCGAGAAATCCACCTCGCCGTACACCTTGCGGCCATCGGAGCTGGGATCAAAATGCAGGAAATAGCTGTTGACCCGGGTTCCCGCAGCGATGGTTCCGCCACTGCCGTTGCTCAAGGAGCCACCATCGGATGCAAGCCAGTCGACAGACAAATCGCTGGTCAGGCTGTAATTCTGCTTTTCATCAAACACATAAAAATTATCGTTATCCTGAAAGGCGCCTTGCACCACGGAAGCGGGCGCCCTGTCGAGATAAACAGCCGCATCCGACGTTGCCGTTACGCCTGCCTGGGCCGCTGATACCGCACAAAAAAGCCCTCCCAGCAACAGACTCTTCAGGCCATGGTTCTTTTTCATCGTTTTCTCCTGTTATTTTTGACCTACAAAATTATACCGGCCGGATACACGCCTTGAACGAACCACCTGTTAACTTTCGGTTAAATCGTTCCTGAATCCGTGAACTCATGCCGGCGAATAGCGCAACTCATTGATTTTGCCGCAAAAGAAATATCATGCACTCTGTATCCACTCCGAGCTCACGGATTCAGGTAATCATATTAACCCTGTTTGCGGTTATACGCTGCCAATCAGACAATCGCTCTTTTGGTCAACGCGGGCCAAAGCCAACCATCGGCTGTTACCGGCACCGCTCCGGCGCTGATGAACACGATTCTTCACCGGAGAACGGCGCCGCACATTTGACTGAGGGGGGTTACAGGCGATAGAATGCGTCGGTTTTAGGTAAGTGCAGTTATGCGCCCCGTTCCCACGGGCAGGAATTTTGGAGACGATGGTATGTACGCGGTAATCAAAACCGGCGGCAAGCAATACAGAGTAAGCGAGGGCTCGACCCTGAAGGTTGAAAAGCTGGGCCTTGATGAAGGCGCCAGTGTCGAGTTTGACAAAGTGTTGATGATCGCCGATGGTGACGATGTAAAAGTGGGTTCACCCTATCTGGACGGCGGCAAGGTTACTGCAACTGTAATCGCTACCGGGCGGCATGGGAAAATCAAGATTGTCAAATTTCGCCGGCGCAAGCATCACCGCAAGCAGATGGGGCATCGCCAGCATTTCACTCAGGTCAAGATTACGGGTATCAGCGCTGGATAGCAGGGTTCAGTTCAGAGAGGATTGAGAAATGGCACACAAAAAAGCAGCGGGCAGTTCCCGCAATGGTCGTGATTCAGAGTCTAAACGCCTCGGCGTGAAACGGTTTGGTGGACAAACCGTACAGGCCGGCCATATTCTCGTGCGTCAGCGGGGCACCCATTTCCATGCCGGAACCAATGTCGGGATTGGCAAGGATCATACGCTGTTTGCCCTGACCGGGGGAAAGGTTCAGTTTGAGGTGAAAGGCCCCCAAAATCGCAAGTTCGTGAGTGTGATATCCGCCTGACGGCGTCTGTTCAGTCAGCGTTCAGGCAAAGCCCCGTTCGTTATCGACGGGGCTTTTTTGGTTGTAACTATTCAGCTCACCCCTGAAATCCGCCATTTCTGCGTTGAAAAATGGTCATTTACACGCGTAAATTCTCATTTTTCGCCTTGAATTGACGGATTTCAGGGGCAATCTGAACAGTTGCCGGCTTGTTTCATACTATGCTGAATAGTTACTTTTGGTTTATTGACCCGGCTGAAACCGCAACACCGGACCAGGCGGCTGTTGCAGGCGTTAACTGATTGATTCATAATGGCAAACCTGCAACAATCAGGTGTCTGGTCACCTGTATTCGAAGTATATTCCATTCAGTCGGTGATCAAGCATGAAATTCGTTGATGAAGCAACCATTCACGTCGAGGGTGGCAAGGGTGGAAATGGCTGTGTCAGTTTCCGCCGGGAGAAGTTTATCCCCCGCGGCGGCCCCAACGGGGGTGATGGCGGCGACGGTGGCAGCGTCTGGCTAATCGCTGATTCTGCTCTGAATACGTTGCTCGATTTCCGTTACACACGGCGCTATCGGGCCGAAAACGGGCAACAAGGCATGGGCAGCGATCGTACCGGGAAAGGGGGAGAAGATCTCGAAATCAAGGTTCCAACAGGAACGCTGGTCTTCGATGCCAATACCGGGGAGCAGATGGGAGACCTGGTTGCTGCGGGGCAGCGGCTGCTGGTAGCCAAGGGTGGTTTTCACGGCCTGGGCAATACCCGCTTTAAAAGCAGTACCAATCGCACTCCTCGGCAGTCCACCCCAGGCACCTCCGGGGAGGCTCGGGATCTTCGCCTGGAGTTAAAACTGCTTGCTGACGTGGGGCTGCTCGGGTTGCCCAATGCGGGGAAATCCACCTTTATCCGGGCTGTTTCAGCGGCAACCCCCAAGGTGGCTGACTACCCTTTCACCACCTTGACCCCGAACCTTGGGGTTGTCAGCATCGAGCCCCACCGCAGTTTTGTCGCTGCGGACATTCCCGGCCTTATCGAGGGCGCTTCTGAAGGGGCCGGCCTGGGGGTTCGCTTCCTCAAGCACATCAGCCGCACCCGGCTGTTACTGCACCTGGTGGATATGGCCTCGTTTGAGGGGGGGAGCGATCCGGCCCGGGATGTTCGCACCATCGAGGAGGAGTTGGAAAAATTCAGCCCCGAGTTGAAGGGACGGGAGCGCTGGCTGGTGTTGAACAAGCTGGATCTTTTGCCGGAAAGAGAACGTGACTCCCGCTGCCAGAAGCTGGTCTCCAGCCTTGGCTGGCAAGGGCCGGTATTTCAGATTTCCGCCATTCAGAAACGCGGCACGAAGGAGCTTTGTGGCCGCGTAATGGAACATCTGGAGCATCAGAAAGATGAATCAGCGGCGTAAAATCGGCCAGTCCCGCCGCTGGGTGATCAAAATCGGCAGTGCCCTGCTTACCGCAAACGGCAGTGGCCTCGATCGGAAAGCGCTTGCCCATTGGGGTGCGCAAATGGCCAGATTGGGCGAGCAAGGCATAGAGCTGGTGCTGGTTTCATCCGGTGCGGTAGCGGAGGGGATGTTGCGTCTTGGCTGGACACGGCGGCCACACGCACTGCATGAGCTCCAGGCGGCGGCCGCAGTGGGACAGATGGGGGTTATACAGGCTTGGGAGAGCTGCATGCAGGCACATGACATCCATACGGCCCAGGTCTTGTTGACCCACGATGACCTGACCGACCGTAAACGCTATCTCAACGCCCGCAGCACACTGCGAACCTTGTTGCGGCTCGGGATCCTCCCGGTAGTCAACGAGAACGATACCGTTGTGACCGATGAGATCCGCTTCGGCGATAACGACACGCTTGCGGCGCTGGTGGCCAATCTTGTTGAAGCCGAGTTGCTTGTGATTCTCACCGATCAACAGGGAATGTATGACCGGGATCCTCGCGGTAACCATGATGCCCGTCTACTACAGGAGATGACCGCCGACGATCCGTGCCTGGACGCGATGGCTGGCGGTAGCGGCGCACTTGGCCGGGGAGGCATGCGCACCAAAGTGCGTGCTGCGCGACTGGCGGGGCGCTCCGGGACGGCAACAATCATCGCATCAGGTCTGCAACAGAAGGTGTTGATGAGCATTGCGGCGGGTGAACAGGCCGGAACGCTGCTGCTGCCCGGAAAAGCTCCCCTCGCCGCCCGGAAACAGTGGCTCGCGGGCCAACTTCAGATATCAGGCAAGCTGCAACTCGATACCGGCGCTGCGCGGGTTCTGCGCGAATCCGGGCGCAGCCTGTTACCGGTAGGTGTCACCGGCGTCGAAGGAGAGTTCAAGCGGGGTGAACTGGTTAGCTGCGAGGATCCGGCCGGCCAAGAGGTGGCCCGCGGGCTTGTCAACTACAGCGCTGGTGAAGCCCGCACCATCATGGGACAACCCAGCGGCAGAATCGAATCGCTGCTTGGGTATGTTGGAGAGCCGGAGCTGATTCATCGGGACAATCTGGTGCTGATGTAACAATGCACCGGGCCTGGTAACATGAGCAACGGCACGGCTTCCCGCCTCCCCCCTCTTTGGATCACCCTCCTTGTCAGCGCCGGCCTTGCACTGAACGGCTATGCCTGGCTCAACATCGGCATTCTGCCTGACGAGGCTTACTACTGGGTCTGGTCGCAACGCCTGCAGTGGGGCTATTTCGATCATCCGCCCTTGATCGCCTGGCTGATTCGCCCCTTTACCGCGCTGTTCGGCGACGGCGCCGCCATCATCCGTCTCCCCGCAGTAATAACCTGGCTGCTCAGCTGTGGGCTGGCGTGGCTGCTTGCCCTGCGCATCTACGGGAAACACCGGGCCGGGGCGCTGGCCGTGCTGGTGTGGAGCAGCCTGCCCATCGTGCAGGCAGGTTTTCATATCGTTACGCCGGATATTCCCCTGGTTCTGTTTGCATGGTTGAGTTACTACTTCTCATGGCAGGCGGTCACCCTCCGTTCGACAAAGCGATGGATGGTGGCCGGTGTATGGAGCGGGCTTGCCCTGCTGGGAAAGTATCCTGCAATCCTGCTGCTGGGAACGGTCTTTATTGCTCTACTGCTCAGCCGGGACGGGCGCCGGGAGCTGGCCTCGCGCGGACCCTGGCTGGCTGCGGGTATCGCCATACTGCTGTTTTCCCCTGTCTTGTTCTGGAACTATCAGCATGACTGGGTTTCGTTTGCCTTCCAGTTTGGCCATGGCGTACGGCAGCAGCTCACCGAGCCGTGGCATCTGCTGACCCTGTTCCTCGGCGGACAGCTTGGGGTCGTCATGCCGTGGACCTTTGTCGCCATGATCTATGCGAGCCTGCGCGCCAGTCGCTGGGGACTGCCTTCAGGTTCGTTCTCGCTCCATCTGCTGGTAACCGGGTTCTGGTTGCCTCTACTGCTTTTCGGCGCTGCCGGCCTGTCCGCCAAGGCAGAAGCCAACTGGCCGCTACTGGCCTATCTGCCAGGCAGCCTGCTGTTGGCGGGCGCATTGAACCACTGGCTGTATACGAATAACACGCCACGCCGCAAACTGATCACGATGGTTATCGTTGCCTACGCAGTATCGCTATTGCTGGTCAATATTATTCGCTTCCCCTGGTGGCTGGAGCCGCTTGGCATGCAGCTCCCCCCTCAGCGCACCCAGCTAAGCCAATCCTATGGCTGGCCCCAGGTGGGGCAGGAGATGGAGCGCCTGCTGGCAACCATTCCACAAGGAGAGCATTGCAAAGTGGCCGGGGCAAGCCACCAGGAGACCGCCATGCTGGCGTTACTGCTCGGAGACGCCAAACGGGTTCTTGCCTCCCCCCAGGCGCGAATCAGTCAATTTACACTGTGGCAGGAGGAAGCGCGCCTGCCAGCAACCGTTTGCCTCTATGTAGAGCAGTTCGACCACGAAAACCACATTCATACAGAAACCGTTCTGAACGAGTGGGGCCGCTGGCAACGGGTTTCATTGCTGAGGCTGACCAATCCGGATCTCACTACCCGGTGGTTTGGTTTTTTCGTCCCCAGGCCCGAACCTCCCGGACAACCATGAATATGGCGGCAAACAGGGAGAAACCACCCACT
>WFVH01000032.1 GCA_015491735.1 Gammaproteobacteria bacterium | reverse complement strand
TATTCTTATTTTCTCTTTGATAATGTCTGTATTCATCCTCACCTTTCTCAACAAATACTGCATGTGATTCTGATAGATCGAATAAGGCACTGGACGCTACTGCTATTACAAGTTTTCTGTGAATTGGATATGCCATTTTTTTACGCCCAACAGTTAATTCTACAGAAACGTCAAAAATTTGTAACACACATAATCCACCTATTGTCCACACTTGTAAATCTGCCTAGCATAGTAGAAGCAGTAACCCGCTCTAATTTAAGATAACGCTAACACATGAGCAACGCGGCTTCAACTTCTGACAAGGCAATAACCAATTTCTGGAAAAGATACACCGCCACACTTCAACAACACGGTATCAACCCGCGCTACACCCAGTGGTATGTGCTTTGGGCTGAAAGATATATCAGGTCATTACCCAACCGGAGGCTTCACACGCATACCGCCGATGATGTGGCCAATTATCTTACCGGGCTGCACAACAAAAAAGTTTTGGACTGGCAGTTCCGTCAAGCGGTTGATGCTATACGGATTCTGTTTCTGATGCTGGGAACACCTTGGGTTGACGATGTAAAATGGGAACAGTGGCTGGGTAATGAATCATCAGTTGATACCCCTCCCGGGAGCTCTTCGCTATGCGGCAGCATATCGCCTGATCAAACGCCGATATTCTCTGGAAATGAAGTAGTCGATGAAGTTCGGCAGAGGTATCACTGTGAGTTCGCGGCACTGATTGCAGAGATCCGGCAGCGCGCTTATTCGATTCGAACTGAGCAGGCATATGAGTCCTGGTTGGTGCGATTTATTATTCACGCTGGTGGGCGTGATCCCCGCACATTGGATGAGTCGCATATTATTTCATTTCTGCAATACCTGGCGGTGGAGCGAAATGTCGCTGCCAGCACACAAAACCAGGCCCTTAACGCATTGGTGTTTTTTTATGAACAGGTACTCAAGCAAGCCATCGGCGAGATGGAGGGGTTTGTCCGGGCCAAGCGCCCCAAAAGATTACCGACAGTTTTAAGCCGTGGGGAGGTCGCCCAGCTACTCCAGCATTTAAGCGGGACAAAAAAACTGATGGCCTCCTTGCTGTACGGTACCGGAATGCGTTTGATGGAGTGCATCCGTCTTCGAGTGCAAGATGTCGACTTCGAATATCAACAGATTATTGTACGTAACGGTAAAGGACAGAAAGATCGGGTGGTTCCATTACCCAAAATGCTTGTTTCCCCCCTACGGAAGCAGCTGGACCGGGGCCGGCAAATACATGAAAATGACGTAAAAAATGGCTTTGGTGAAGTCTATCTTCCGAAAGCTCTTGCGCGCAAATACCCGCAGGCCAGCAGGGAATGGAAATGGCAGTATGTATTCTACAGCGCCAGAATCTCCACTGATCCACGCAGTGGCGTAGTCCGGCGGCACCATATCCATGAAAACAGTTTGCAAAAGGGAATAAGGGCGGCAGCAATAACTGCCGGAATGAACAAGCGGGTCAATTGCCACGCTTTACGGCATAGCTTTGCCACTCACCTGCTGGAGTCGGGTTATGATATTCGCACAGTCCAGGAGCTGCTTGGGCATGCAGATGTCTCTACCACCATGATCTATACACACGTGCTCAACCGGGGCGGCAAAGGGGTGGTAAGCCCGCTTGACGGACTGTAACCTGTCCGGAAATTCTGACAAAACGGAAAACGGGCATTGGCGTTGAACAAAAACAGTATAATAGAGCTATTTTGCCAATGTAACTATTTCCGTATGAGCTACGCCTACCGACTGTTGCCCGAGTGGTCCCGCCAAAAGCAAATTATAATCACCTGGCCCCACGCCCATGGAGACTGGCGACCACTGCTTTCCGAAGTGGAACCGGTGTATATAGAAATCTCCCGGCAGATCAGCCGCCGGGAGGCTTTGTTAATCATCAGTTATGACGAACCGCACAGCCACCATATTCGCAATCTGCTCGCCTCGGCTGACATAATGCAGAGCGGTATCGCCATTTACCCTGCTCCTTCCAACGACAGCTGGACCCGCGATCATGGACCGATTACCGTTCTGGACCATTCCTCAAAACCCCACCTGCTGGATTTCACTTTCAATGGCTGGGGCGGCAAATATCCGGCCAAACTGGACAACCAACTTACCCGATGCCTGCATGAACAAGGGGCTTTCGGCGATCTGCCATTAAAAGCTGTTGATTTGGTACTGGAAGGAGGTGCTATCGAGGTGGACGGCCGGGGAGGTCTGCTCACAACGGCGCGTTGCCTGCTGTCTCCGCTGCGCAATCCCGACCTTGGCTGTCAGGCTCTGGAAGCGCTGTTTCGCAGCCTTTTTGGTGTTGAACGCACACTATGGTTGGAAAATGGCTGGCTGGCCGGGGACGATACCGACAGCCATATCGACACACTGGCACGCTTTTGCAATCCTTCGACCATTGTTTATACCTCTTGCGATGATCCGCTCGATGAACATTATCAAGAACTGAAAGCGATGGAAGCGGAACTGCGTGCTTTCCTTGATGCAGAGAGTAAACCGTACAAGCTGATTCCCCTTCCTCTGCCCGAAGCCCGTTTCAACCGGACTGGCCAACGGCTACCGGCGACATATACCAACTTTCTGATTATCAATGGCGCCGTATTGGTTCCGGCCTATGGAGGCTCCAACGACAAGAAGGCCATGGCAACACTGCGCGGCTGTTTCCCTGAACGTGAAATCATCGCTATTGACTGTACACCCCTTATCCGCCAACGCGGCAGCTTGCACTGCGCCGCCATGCAGATTCCGGACGCGCCATGAAAATTGCATTGATACAACAACCGTGTGAAATTGACCGCAACAGCAACCTGCAAACAGCGACAGAAGCCATCCATGAAGCAGCCAGCCTTGGCGCAAAACTGATATTACTCTGCGAACTGCACACAACCCGCTACTTCTGCCAAATGGAAGATCCCACCAATTTCGATCTGGCCGAACCAATTCCTGGCCCCACCTCGGCGCAGCTTGGCCGATTGGCGGCAGAGCTGCAACTGGTCATTGTCGCCTCCCTGTTCGAGCGGCGCGCGGCTGGTCTGTATCACAACACCGCCATCGTGCTGGAGCAAAACGGCCACATCGCCGGCCGCTATCGAAAAATGCATATTCCCGATGACCCTGGCTACCATGAAAAATACTACTTCACGCCGGGTGACTTGGGATTTGGCCCTATTGATACCTCAGCCGGGCGGCTTGGGATCCTGGTCTGCTGGGATCAATGGTTTCCTGAAGCCGCCCGCCTGATGGCGCTGGCCGGCGCCGAGATACTACTTTTTCCTACCGCTATCGGCTGGGATCTCACCGATGACGCCGCAGAACGGAAGCGCCAGCAGGATGCCTGGATCACCATTCAGCGCGCTCACGCCATCGCCAACGGAATTCCCCTGCTCACATGCAACCGTACCGGCTTCGAACCCGATCCGGCCGGCCACGGCGCCGGAATCCGGTTCTGGGGTTCCAGTTTCGCCTGTGGCCCACAAGGAGAGTTACTTGCCCAGGCCAGCTCCGATCATGCACAGATATTGATCGCCGAAATCGAAGACAACCGCAGCGAACGGGTTCGGCGTATCTGGCCGTTCCTGCGAGACAGGCGCATCGACGCTTACCATGGGCTGTTGCAACGTTACCGGGATGATAGTTGACTGGGGGTGGTTATAATCTACCCGGAAATCAAATCCATCTGCTGTCACTGTTTTTCAAAAAGCAAATCGACTGTCACCGGCACGGCCGTACTAATGGATGGAAGCTTTGCAACCTCTCTTAGCGCAGCCACCCCCTTGCCAAGGGAGAACGCCTCCGCATTGATAATCAAAGGCCTCACCGTTGCAACCAGCAAACGCCCGTTGCTCAACCTGACAACGCGCAGATCGGTCTCAAGCTCATTCTCTTCCCCGTGCAAAGACAAGCTCAGTTTCACCGGCTGGACGAATGACTCTCCTGGCTTCAGCTGCTCGATGCGAGAATAATCGACGCTCAATGAGACAGTGGCCTCCGGAAACCGATCGACTTCAAACAACATTGATTGCATCCGCTCGTCGCGTATCGGAATATTCGTTTTGACGCTGGCCAACGATATCACCACGGTTGCCTTTCCATCTGTATCAATCACCCCCTTCAGCTTGCCGAAGGTATTGAGTTCACCGGCTTTCGATTTTTTAATCGAAACATAATCGATACTCGATTCATCAGCATTCAACTGCCACTGGGCCGAAGCGGCCGTTGTCATTGCGGCAAGCGTCAGCATAAGCAGGGTTTTTCTCAACAAACCTGTTGTCATTTCAATAGCTCCTTTTAGTTGTATCGAATCCCGTCTCGCCGGGTTAACAGCGTCGCCTGCGACGCCACCAGATGGTTACCCCGCAGCCCAGTAAAATCGATGGAATAACCAGCAGAAAAGTCAACCCGATAATTTTCCCCGCCAGCGGTGACAGCTCCAGACGGGTATCAGGAGCCACCTTGGCGGGGATAGCGATCAGCGCCTCGTCCCGGGTCAGCCAGTTGATTATGTTCATTGCCAGGTCCAGGTTTCCGCCGCTGCCCAAAAAGCTGTTGGAAAGAAAATCACCATCGCCGATCACCATAATACGCTGCTCCCTCGCCATCTCCACCTGCTCATCTGGCAAAGGCCGGCTCATGGCATAACCGATGGTCAATGGCCCGGCAACATCCTCAGCCTGGTCAAACCGCACGCTGCCAGAGATGAGTGAACCGGTCTCCGACCAGCTGCGGGCTACCGTCTCCAGCAGCGGTGTGGCCGACCAACCTTCCGGCGGTTCCAGTTCCATCGCACGAGCGACAGGAAACAGGGTAACGCTGCGAAAACCGGCTGTGATCAGGTGGCGGGGATAGGTCGCCACAACGGCAAATGCCGCGTTATCAAGCCCAAGAGTCTGACCAGTGGGATCAACAATCGTTCCCGGCAGAAACAGAATGCCCAGTTGCTCCGCCAGCGGCTCCAGCCCGAACAGCAGGTCAGGTTCCGCCAACCACAGCAGGTTACCTCCCGTTTCTACATAGTTCCGCAACAATCTGATCTCCCCCGGCAGATAATTGCTGCCCGGACTGGCAATCACCAGCACCGTGGTATCTTCCGGAATGACCGCTGTATCTGCCAGATTGAGTATCTCGACGGCCATCCCCTTGCTTTGCAACTGTTGTCCCCACACCCCCAAATCCTGGGGATGTCTGCTACGAGGTGAGCGCTCACTATGGCCAGAGACAAACATTATACGGTGTTCAGCGCCGCGCAGCAGGCGTTGCAGGGCGTTCGTTATCTGCTGCTCACCAAGCCGCTGAACCCGCTCTTTGCGCCCTTGGTAGTACAGCACCAGCTCACCGTCCATCCTGATCCCGGCATCGCGCATCTGATCCGGAGCAGTATCAGGGTTGAGAAAACGAAGTTCGATATCCGGCTTGTGATGCCGGTAACGACCAATCAACTCTGCAACAACCTTTCGCGCCGGCGTCAATTCACTGTCGCGGGCAAAGGCATCAATCCGCACCGGCCCATCCATCTGCCGCAACAGTTCGATACTGGCGATAGAGAGCGTGTTCTTCCCGGAGGCGCTCCAGTCGGCCTGCCAGTGATAACGGGTACTGAGCCAGCCAAGCAGCCCAATCACCAGCAAAAAAAGAACGGCGGCGGTAACGTGTTGCAGCCGCAACCGGCGGCGGACGCTGCGGTTCACTTTCATGGCAGCCGATCCGCTTCCAGGCGCAGGATACTGAGCACGAGGAACGTAACGGTAAACAGCACGAAATAGGCAATATCCGCCGTATCAAACACGCCCCGCAGCAGCGCCTGAAAGTGGTTCATCATGGAAAAGTAGGCCAGCGCCCCACCGCTGCCACCCTCACCCGCCACATTACCCGCCCAGTCGACAATCCACAGCAGCAGCAAAACGCCAAAGCTACTGACAGCCGCCACCGCCGGATAGATGGTCAAGGTGGACATAAACAACCCCACCGCCGCAAATGCCGCCAGCATCAGGCCCAGCCCCAGCAACCCGGCAGCCAGCAGTCCAAAATCCAGCACCCCGCCCACCAGTAGCGATAGCGGCATCAACCCCAGCAGAGCGAGAAGAATGAGCAGAAAAGCGACGATACCCAGGTACTTGCCGATCACGATCTCCGCCATGGATACCGGTGCGGAGAGCAACAGGCTCAGCGTGTGGCTACGGCGCTCTTCGCTGATTAGACGCATGGTCAACAGCGGCACCACCAGCAACAGCACCACCGCCGCACTGCCAAACAGTGGGCTTACCACAACCTCGGTAACACCGGGTGCCCCCTCAATCAGCACCAGTTGTGACTGAACAGCCAGGTACTGCTCTATCTGGCTGAGAAACAGATAGGCATGAATCAACAACATCACCGCCAGCACCGCCCAGGCCAGTGGCGACAGGAACAGGGCGCGCAGTTCGCGAGCTGCGATGGCGAGCACCATCATGACGCCGCCACCTCCAGTTGATCCGGTTGATCCGCGCTGGTGATATTGACAAACACATCCTCCAGTGACATTCGCTCCGGAACCAGCTCATAAAGTCCCCATCCCCGCGTTACCGAGCGCTCCACCAAGGCCTCGGCAGGACTCTGGTCAGCGAGATGATCGATCTTCAGCCGCTGATCAGGCAGCACATCAACCGCCATCACACCGGGAAGATCGTTCAACTCATCGGGGTTCACCCTTCGCCGGAAGGCTGCCGTCAGAGAGAAGTTCTGCATTCGCCGCTCCAGCCCGCCAATGGTATCGCACAACACCAGCCGCCCCTTGTTGATAATCTGCACACGGTCGCAGGTGGACTGCACTTCAGGAAGGATATGGGTGGAAAGAATGACGCTGTGCTGCTCACCCAGAACACGGATCAGATGGCGGATCTCACGGATCTGAACAGGATCCAGCCCCACCGTCGGCTCGTCCAGAATGACAACATCCGGAGAGTGGATAATAGCCTGGGCGATGCCGACCCGCTGCTGATACCCTTTGGAGAGACTGCCGATCAGCCGCACACCCACCGCGGTTAAACCACAATGCTCTTTGGCGCTCTGCACCGCCTGACTGATATGGCTGCGGGAAATACGGTTGAGACGGGCGCAGTAGCGCAGATACTCATCTACTGTCAGTTCGCGGTACAGGGGTGGCTGTTCCGGCAAAAATCCCAGCGCCGCCTTCGCCAATCGGGGTTGTTCAAGGAGATCAATGCCGTTAATCATCACCCGGCCTTCACTGGGAGCGAGACCGCCGGCAATCACCTGCATGGTTGTCGATTTGCCCGCCCCGTTCGGCCCCAGGAAACCCAGCACCTCACCGCGGCGCAACTCAAAGCTGATATCATCCACAGCCGCCCGACTGCCGTAAAAGCAGGACAAGTTTTCTACGCAAACCAGCGGATGATCATTCATTTGAGTGCCATACCCTGCCCGCCGAATGGTTACTGTTACGTAACTATTCAGCTCACCCCTGAAATCCGCCATTTCTGCGTTGAAAAATGGTCATTTACACCCGTAAACTCCCATTTTTCGCCTTGAACTGACGAATTTCAGGGGCAATCTGAACAGTTACCGGCTTGTTTCATACGATGCTGAATAGTTA
>WFVH01000031.1 GCA_015491735.1 Gammaproteobacteria bacterium | reverse complement strand
GCCCTTTCCAAGGAGTGCAACGCAGCATTGGCCGGTTTGGGGCGCTCCCTTCGGGCCGGTCAGGAAGCGGTCATCTGCGGTGTTGCGCTCCCTTGAATTAGCTATGGCTAGTCCTGCGGTCGCGCGCCTGGCAGCTAACCGCTTCCTGACCGGCTGCATCCCAAGTTATCACCTTGACGGAGTACTAGCTACAAGCGCACACAGTCACCCGCGGTTGATTTGAATCAAGGGAAACGCGAGGGAGGTATTGTACGCTTGCAGGCAGGTGAAGGCTGTTAACCAAGATGACAAGCCGGTATCAAATACTCTGACCAGGATTTCGTCCCTATGCAATCTGCTCCCATCAAGCGGGCCTATCTTGCTCTCGAGAACTGGTTTAACTATTCGTTTGGATCGTGGAACCCCCTGTATCACCTGGGGACGCTAACCTTTTTCTTTTTCTGGATAGTATTGGTCAGCGGAATCTATCTGTTCATTTTCTTTCATGGCAGCCTTGATGGCGCTTATGACTCCGTCGAACGAATAACTCATGATCAGTGGTACGCCGGTGGCATTATGCGCAGCCTGCATCGCTATGCCTCGGATGCGGCCATTGGCTGCATCATCCTGCATATGTTTCGTGAGTTTGCGCTGGATCGCCACCACGGGGCGCGTTGGTACTCCTGGTTCACGGGCGTTCCCCTGCTATGGATGGTAGTGACCCTGGGAATCACCGGCTACTGGCTGGTCTGGGATCAGTTGGCGCAGTATATCGCCGTCAGCTCCGCCCATTTGATGGATGCCTTACCGATTTTTTTTGGTTCCATGGCGCGAAACTTTCTTGAAGGGGCGCTTTCCGACCGGTTTTTCATACTGATAGAGTTTCTGCACCTGCTGGGACAACCGATGCTGCTCGTTTTTGCTCTCTGGTTCCATGTCCGCAGACTGTCGAATGTCAACATCAATCCACCAATGGGATTGGCCATCGGCAGCCTGCTGGCCTTGCTGGCTCTTTCAATAGCAAAGCCGGCAATCAGTCATGCCCCTGCCGACTTGACCGTGGTTCCCCAGGTGCTGAATCTGGACTGGTTCTATCTCAACATCTATCCACTGCTCGACTACTGGAGTGCGGGCAATGTCTGGATATTGACCATAGGAATCACTTTTCTTCTGATGTTGTTGCCATGGCTGCCACCCAGGAAGGCGGGCGCTCCGGCAATCGTCAATCTTCAATATTGTGATGGTTGCAAGCAGTGTTTCGAGGACTGCCCCTTCGATGCTATTTCGGTTCAGGCCCGCACCGATGGAGCGCCCCACGAACACGAAGTCGTTGTGGATGGCGCGTTGTGTGCGGCTTGCGGAATTTGCGTCGGCTCCTGTCACTCGTCCAACCCTTTCCGGAAAGCCGAAAAGGAGCTTAAAACCGGTATCGACATGCCACAGCTTCCGGTGGATGAGATGCGTAAACGAACCATTTCAGCCCTGGACTCAATGGAAGGTGATGTGAAAATCATCATCTTCGGTTGCCAGCACGGGTTTGATGTAACAAAGCTCGGCAGCAACAATACGGTAGGCGTCACACTTTTTTGCTCCGGAATGCTGCCGCCCAGTTTTATTGAATATGCGCTTAGAAAGGGGGCTGAAGGGGTAATAATAGCAGGATGCCGGCATGCGGATTGCTATTTTCGTTTTGGTAACCGCTGGATGGAAAAACGCATCAAGGGGGAGCGTCCTCCCGTTTTACGATCCAAGGTCGACAGAAAACGGATCGTGATACAAGGGGGCGCGGAAACGGATCGCCACGTGATCGAGGTGGCGTTGAATGATTTTCGTCAATATCTGATGGATTCACGCGAAAATAGACACTCGATACATACTGAACCCGGTGGGTCAAAGGAGATACCTCATGCGTAAAAGGTATCCGTTACAGATTCTCAACTACCTCGTTTTCATGAGTCTGGTGGGGTATTTCTCTTCCGCACCGGCTTACCGCCACCTCCCGGAAGGGCAGGCTGTGGTTGTGCTCGCCTTCAGTCACGCAGGGCAGCATATCGAGCCCTGTCGCGTTGTATCCGCCGAGGAACAGGCCAAACTCGCACCCAACATGCGGCGCCCCACCGAATGCCCCCGCGCCCGCTCCCCCGTCAAGGTGGAGCTTTTAATGGATGACCAACCCTTGCTGAAGACAGTTGCTAACCCGCCTGGCCTGTTTGGGGATGGAGGCGTCGATATCTTTCTGTACGCAACGGTTCCCGCAGGAGAGCATCACTTCACCATCCGGATGAATGATAGCGTCCGCATAAAGGAAGAGTATAACCATACCTATGAAAAAACAGCGCAACTGGCACCAGCGCAACTGCTGTTTATCGATTTCAATCCGGAAACGGGTTTTCTGTTCAAGTAGGAATGCCGCTCCCCCGAACGCAAGTAGCTGCCTCGTGATGCGGGCCACGCCTGCCGCCTCGGGTGCCGGGTTAAGAGCAACCTTGACGTAACTGCCCGGCAAGCTGAGTCCGCCTGAGTGTGCACCGGATAACTGTCCATTTTTCAACGCAGAGATGATGCGCGGCTTTCAGAGAGTGGCTGATCGGTTCCTGTTCGGGTTAGTATATTGTTAACAGTATCAGCCTGGTCGGATAAGCCCCATGCCTGTTGAAGAGAGCAGAGTGAAAAACCACGGATACTATCTAGACACACCGGATCCGAAATCCCGCAGTCTGGTCACAGGATGGCTGCTTCTCTCGCTGAGTTCCCTGGTGATCGGCGGTCTGTTTACCCTGCTGGTCGTCATGTCGAGAACGCCGGGTATTCAGGATGTTTTCCCCTGGGTGGATTTTTTCCATACGGCTTTGGTCGTTCATGTCGATCTGACCGTGTTGGTATGGTTTTTGTCATTTGCCGGGGTTTTGTGGAGCTTCAACAGCTCCGGAAGATCTCCCTCTTTTGCCTGGGTGGCGCTGTGGCTCAGTATCGCGGGTACCGCTGTTGTCACGCTGTCTCCGTTTCTGGGTGCTGGCGATCCGCTGATGAACAACTATGTTCCCGTACTCCAGCATCCCGTCTTTTTTGCAGGGCTGGGGCTGTTCGGATTTGGTTTTACTGCACTGGTAGTGCACAGCCTGTTTTTCTCCCGTCCACCGGGCAGCCTCATCTGTGGACCGGGCGCGCTCCGTTTTGGACTGCTGACAGCCTTGTTAATCGCGCTGCTTGCCGTAATAACTCTTGTTGCATCATGGTACGGCATGCCTGCCGCTACCACAGGGAGAGCCTATTATGAGCTTCTTTTTTGGGGAAGCGGCCACACAATACAGTTTACCCATGTACAGTTGATGTTGGTCGCGTGGCTATGGCTTGCCACCTCGTCTGGCGTGATGCCGGGCCTGACACCCCGGATGGCGGTGTTACTGTTTATTGTCGGATCAGCACCGGTATTGCTGTTTACTCCCTACATCTACCTGGCTTACGAGATAGGTTCCGCCAGCCATGTTCTGGGGCTGACCTGGCTCATGCAGTACGGCGGTGGACTGGCCGCTTTACCGCTGGCTTTGGCCATATTACTCCCCCTGGTGCGCAGGAGAAGGGAACTCACTGGCTTGAGCGCCGAACGGAGCGCACTGCTGTTTTCCATTCTGCTATTTGGTGTCGGGGGTATTATCGGTTTTCTGATCAGTGGCAGTAACGTTACCATCCCTGCACACTATCATGGTTCCATTGTCGCTGTCACACTGGCCTACATGGGGATCACCTACCATATGCTGCCGCTGCTCGGATTCAGAAGACCAACCGGGAGAATCGTTGTTATGCAGCCTGTAATCTATGGTGGTGGTCAGCTGATGCACGTGTTGGGGCTTGCCTGGTCTGGTGGGTACGGTGTTCAGCGTAAAACGGCAGGGGCCGAGCAGGGACTGAATAGCATTCAGGAGATCGCCGGCATGGGAATAATGGGGCTTGGCGGCTTGATTGCCATTATTGGCGGAGTCCTGTTTCTGGTGATCACATTCAAATCCATGTGGACGGGGAAAATAAAAACCCGACGTAACTATTCAGCTCACCCCTGAAATCCGCCATTTCTGCGTTGAAAAATGGTCATTTACACGTGTAAACTCCCATTTTTCGCCTTGAACTGACGAATTTCAGGGGCAATCTGAACAGTTACCGGCTTGTTCCATACCATGCTGAATAGTTACAACCCGACAATAGTGGACTGGCAGCGACATCAAATCAAGGGGTACCCCCGTCTGGATAATCGGCGCCATCAATTGCGGTTTCTTCAGCAGATGACTCTACACCCTTTCCCTGAAAATGCTGTACAAGATTGAACAGGCTCATGGAGAGAACAAGGATAATCACAAAAAACACCAGGGTCCGGTACTCGAAGCGCCTGCCCGCCCTTGCCTCCATCTGATTCAGAATCCAGTCTGAAATAAAATAGAGGGCAATTCCAGCAACAGTAAAATAGACTATCTCCATACCCGGCAACACATCCCAATCTCAAGTTGGTATGGTGACAAGTCTAGCTGTAATGCTGCTCAAAATCCAATGGACAAACCGGTAAAACCGCCCTATCGAACACTTTCCGGGGAAATAGCAACCAAAGCGCATCTATTGACTCTTCACCAAATTGTCTGCGGTTTCAAGAACAGGCTGGCACGGCGTTGCAATGTTTGCCAACAAGGCAACCATTGCCCGCAACCGGTGCCTTGTTTCCGCCTGCTCCTGAAACCCCGGGAGCAATAAAGTATGCGTCCACCGGAGAAACTGTCTTTTAGTTGCCCGAGAGCAAGGAAAAAAACAAAAATCGTGTCTATCATTAACCCGCTAGCGTTGAATCCCGGGGCAACAGTCGGGAAAGGCGGCAGCAAGGCCGTATTCGGCAGGTGGTTGGCGAACGGTCGTTCTACATGCGGAGCAACTCCAGGGGGCTGCCCGATGGGTTTCATTGCCCCCAAAGGAGTGCTTTCCTTGGGAGAAAAAAGTGAAGTGATGACCGGAGCAATCCATCACTCCTGATACATTGCTGCCGGGTTTAAAAAAGCGGGGCGAAAAAATGATGAGAAAGAGTATTGTTGCTTTTATACTCCTGGTTACAGTCACCACCACAGGTCTCTTCTATTCCGGTTCAGCAGAATCCAGTAATAGAACAGACATCTACTCGGGATACTACTCCAGGGACGGGAATGACGACAGGCCGGCCAGGATATCCGGTAACAGTATCTATATTAAATTCTATCCGGATCGGTGGGTCGTTCTGCTGTATGTCCCCTACCCCTACTCAAAGACACTGAAGCCGAAGGTTCTGCACAATGTTTTTCAAGAGATAAAACAGCAAATAAAGGGCAAGTCGTACATTCGGGGGAGGTTCTCGTTTTTGTCCGAAGCGGCAACGGCGCATATCGAGACCTATGACATGCCCGAGGAGAACAAAGCGGTTTTCGAGTGTGATGGAACAGCGCCCTGCCGGGTGACATTCATCGAGAACTACATGGAAATGAGAAAGGCCGGCATGCTCAATGATCACATCATCCGCTTCAACCGCATCAACGAATAATCAACACAGACTCAACGGCCGTTTGCCCGGCAAGCCTCCTGCTCCATCGGTTTACAACAACGGACTCTGCTCAAAAAACGGCGCAGCCACAAACGGCACCGTTCGCCAGGTAGCGAATGAGCTGGACTCACCACCGGCTGGCGCAAAAACAGGGGACGCCCAGCCTCCCTGAGGCGCCGGCAGATCACTGCTTTTCGCCACGGCAAACCAGCAGAAAAACCGCCAATGCGCTCATATAATGTCCGCCGAACGAACAACCCTTGCTCTACTGCCACAGTGCCAGCAAGCCGGGAGCGCCAGCTAACGATATGCGCCACGCCCCGCAGGAGTGGATGGCTTGCGGGAAAAGCAACATGGAATCCACCCCATTGATGTTTCTTGTCCGCCAGCGCAGACAGTATCAGTTTGTCGGCATGATCCGGCAGCAGACAGCCGGCATGGAGAAACAGCAGCGTACCCCCCCAGGCATGCCGCGCTCCAAGATTCATTCCCGCTGCGCCTCCATACGGCCCTTCGATAACCTGATCAGCCAGTTCTGCCGCAAGCCCGGCGGTATCCTCCCTGCCGCCGCCATCCACGACGATCACCTCATGTCCCGCCGTGCGCAGAGGCTGCAGTGTCAGCAGCGTGGGAACAATATGAGCCGATCCATTCGGCGCCAGAACGATAATGGAGAGCTGCTCTTCCGGTTCAAGAATGACAGTGGGAGCGGGCATCGGCTCCCCATTTGCTCCGCCGGGGCGGCGCGGCAACACCTGTATCTTGCGCATGCTGCGGGGTCTGTTTCGGCGCCGTCTGAACATGATGCTGCACCAGCCTCAGCGCCGCCCGTAGAGGTGCATCAATCCTGACAGGTGTGCCGGGAGACCGGGGTCGACCTGCTCCCAGCTGAAACGCCATCTCCAGTTTCCCTCGGCAGTGCCGGGCGTATTCATACGGTGCTCTCCGTCAAGCGCCAGTATATCCTGCATCGGCAACATGGCGAGGCAGGCAACCGAAGCCAGCGCCGCCCGAATCAGCGGCCAGGGCATCTCCTCTCCCGGATGACCGAAATAGGCTGCGACATGTTTTTTTTCCGCCTCCGTCAACATGGCATACCACCCCTTCGTCGTGTCGTTGTCGTGGGTGCCGGTATAGACCACCGATTTTTTTTCATGATTGTGCGGAAGATAGGGGTTGCTGGCATCTCCGCCGAAGGCAAACTGCAGTATTTTCATGCCTGGCAAACCAAACCTGTTGCGTAATGCGTCCACCTCCGGGGTGATTATCCCCAGATCTTCCGCGACCAGAGGCAGATCATGAAATGTTTGCTGCAATGCACTCAACAGCGCCTCTCCTGGCGCTTTCACCCAGTGCCCCTCTATCGCTGTTTCGGCACTGCCCGGAATCTCCCAGAAAGCCTCGAATCCGCGGAAATGATCGATCCGCACAAAGTCGAACAGCTCGAACTGAGTGCGCATGCGCGCTATCCACCAGGAGAACCCATCCCGTTGTATTCTGTCCCAATGATAGAGAGGGTTGCCCCAGCGTTGACCTGTCGCGGAAAAGTAGTCTGGCGGCACACCAGCCACGGTTAACGGGTGGCCTTTCTCGTCAACAGTGAAATATTCACGATGTGCCCAAACATCAGCACTGTCATGAGCAACGAAAATTGGCATGTCACCAAACAACAGCACGCCGTGCTGGTGAGCATGGTTTTTCAGTTCATGCCACTGCTGAAAAAAAAGGTATTGCTGAAAACGAATCGAGCCGATCTGCCGGCTCAAGCGCACCCTGGCCTGTTCAATCGCCTTCGGTTGCCGATCACGCAGCGCCTCTGGCCACTGTGTCCAGGCCTGTTCGTTCAGCTCCTGACGCAACGCCATATAGAGGGCAAAATCATCCAGCCATTCGGCCTGGGCAACGGAAAACTCATCCAGCGCCTCTTTTTCCTCCGGCGTCGCCTTTTGCTGAAACCCGTCCCATGCTTGCTGTAAACAGTTCATTCGATGGCGGTCAAACGAGTCTCCCGCACCGGGTTTCGTTGACTCGATCCAGCCTTTGCCCTGTAGCCACTCCAGGTTTATGAGCAGCGGGTTACCCGCATGAACCGATAGACACTGATAGGGAGAGCCGTCGCCATGTGTTGGTCCCAGCGGCAGGACTTGCCATACCGAAACCCCGCTGGCCGCCATAAACTCGACAAAACGGTAGGCCTCCGTGCCCATGTCACCATTTCCGGCGCTACCCGGCAGCGATGTTACATGCAGCAGAATTCCCGCCCGGCGTTGGTTTGAAATAGTCATCCAGCTGCCTCGTGGCGGATCAACGAACGTGATGGATCTGCTGCCCCAACATTTCCGGTATCACCAGAACTACCCCTTCATCGCTGACATAGAACCGTTTTTCATCCTCCTCACGATTTTCACCAATTACCATGCCGTCGGGAATTTCGCATTTTTTGTCTATAATCGCCTTGCGGATCCGGCAATGCTGGCCAATATTGACATCAGGAAGAATGACGGAGTCTTCAATGCAGGACCAGGACTCCACGATGACGTTGGAGAACAACAATGAGCGGCGCACCGTTGCTCCGGAGATAATACAGCCACCGGAGGTGATTGAATCGACCGCCATCCCCCGCCGGTCATCATCGTCAAATACAAACTTGGCGGGAGGAACCTGGCGCTGGTAGGTCCATATCGGCCACTCCTGATCATACAGATTCAGCTCCGGGGTGACGCTGATCAACTCCAGGTTGGCCTTCCAGTAGCTGTCGACCGTACCCACATCACGCCAATAGCTCTGCCCACCTGTCGATGAGTCGGCGAACGGATAGGCGTATACCCGGTATTTTCCAAGCAAACCGGGAATGATGTCCTTGCCGAAATCACGGCTGGATCCCGGTGTATCAGCATCTTTTATCAACTGCTCATAAAGAAAGTCGGTATTGAAGATATAGATCCCCATGGAAACCAGCGCCACGCTGTCCGACCCGGGCTTTGGCGTGGGGTTGTCCGGCTTTTCCTCGAAACTGATCACCTTGCTGTCTGCATCGGTTCCCATGACGCCAAACGCATTCGCCTCTGCCAGGGGCACTTCGATGCACCCTACTGTGATATCGGCCTCCCGCTCCACATGGAGCGCCAGCATGGGACCGTAATCCATTTTATAGATGTGATCGCCTGCCAGGATGAGTACATAATCCGGGTTGTGGCGGCGAATAATATCCAGATTCTGATAGACCGCATCTGCCGTACCGGCATACCAGGAGGCCTCGATTCGCTGTTGGGCCGGCAACAGCTCGACGAACTCGCCGAAATCGCCTCGCAGCGATCCCCACCCCTGGCGGATGTGGCGGATCAGGGAGTGCGCCTTGTACTGGGTCAAAACACCAATACGCCGGATCCCGGAGTTGATGCAGTTGGAGAGAGGAAAGTCGATAATACGGAACTTGCCGGCAAACGGCACCGCCGGTTTTGCCCGCCACATGGTCAGTTGCTTGAGCCTGGAACCCCTCCCCCCCGCCAGAACGAGCGCGAGCGTATTGCTGGTAAGCCGGCTGACAAATCGTGACTGGCGGTTGAACTGCATGACACAATCTCCTTATGTTATCGCAAAAAAACAGGTAACCCCCGCTCCCTGATACAGCATCGGCCAATTCCATGTTAACCTTAGCGCCATCAAGCCAGAGGATTTTCTTTGTGGACGAACCCCGATATTCAGACAATACCATAGCATTGACGCCAGACCTACTAAAGATTATTGACGCCCGTCATCATGATCCCTTTTCCCTGCTGGGGCGGCATATCAGTGGCGAAGAGGAGATTGTCCGCGCCTTTGTTCCCGGAGCGGTTTCGGTGCATATTACGCCGGGCAATCTCGCCATGAGACGCATTGCGGAGAGCGATCTGTTCGAGTGGCGGGGATTGGCGGGCGCCACCGGCACGCCTTACCGGTTGTGTTGGCATGACAAAGATGGGCAGGAGCACTGCTTCATCGATCCGTACCAGTTCTCTCCACACATTTCCGAATTTGATCGGCATCTGTTTGGCGAGGGAAAACATTGGCACATCTATCGGATTCTTGGGGCACATCCGGTAGAGCTGGAGGGAGTGCAAGGGGTACGCTTCGCCACCTGGGCGCCCAATGCCGAGCGTGTCAGCGTCGTTGGCGACTTCAACAACTGGGATGGACGATGCCATCCAATGACGGTACATGGTAACAGTGGAATCTGGGAGCTTTTCATTCCTGAACTGGCATCTGGCGCCTTATACAAATTCGAGATCCGCAGCCGCGGCAGTGGAGAGATACTGGTCAAGACCGATCCCTACGGACAGCAATTCGAGTTGCGCCCCGGCACCGCTGCCATCATCCACAACGATAGACCCTATCAGTGGCGAGACGCAGACTGGATGAAACAGCGCGCCTGCCGGGACTGGCAGCATGCGCCAATGTCTGTGTATGAAGTGCACCCCGGATCCTGGCGGCGAAACGAAAACGGCGATTTTCTCAACTACCGGGAGTTGGCTACACAACTGGTGGAGTATGTCAGTGCGCTGGGGTTTTCTCATATCGAGCTGCTTCCCATTACCGAGCACCCCCTGGATGCCTCCTGGGGTTATCAGACCACGGGCTATTTTGCCCCTACCAGCCGTTTTGGCACGCCCGATGAGTTCCGTTTCTTCATCGATTACTGTCACCAGCACGGGATTGGCGTACTACTGGACTGGGTACCGGCCCATTTTCCCAAAGACAGGCACGGGATTGCCCGTTTTGATGGCACGGCTCTGTATGAGCATGAAGATCCCCGCCGCGGAGAGCATCGCGACTGGGGGACGCTGATCTACAATTTTGGCCGCAATGAAGTAAAAAACTTTCTGCTCGCCAGCGCCATATACTGGTTGGAGGAGTTTCATATCGATGGATTGCGGGTCGACGCGGTCGCCTCCATGATCTATCTGGACTACTCACGGGAAGAGGGGGACTGGATTCCCAACATCTACGGCGGAAATGAAAACCTGGAGGCACTCGAATTTCTGCGTGAACTCAACACCATCGTCCACGGCCAACAGCCGGGAGCACTGGTAATAGCCGAAGAGTCCACCTCCTGGCCGCAGGTCAGCCGCCCGGTCTGGCTGGGTGGCCTGGGTTTTTCCATGAAGTGGAATATGGGCTGGATGCATGACACCCTGCAGTATATGAGCAAGGATCCGGTACACCGCCACTATCACCATGATCAACTGACTTTTGGCCTGCTATACGCCTTTACCGAGAACTTCATGCTGCCGTTTTCCCACGATGAAGTGGTGCATGGCAAAGGCTCCCTGCTTAATAAAATGCCTGGTGACGAGTGGCAGCGATTCGCAAACCTGCGCCTGCTCTACACCTACATGTACACCTACCCCGGGAAAAAGCTGCTGTTCATGGGCAACGAGTTTGGCCAGGGAATCGAGTGGGATTTTTCCCGTGCCCTCGACTGGTATGTCCTGGATTTCCCCCTTCACCAGGGGGTCAAGCGGTTACTGGCTGATCTGAATCGGAACTACCGATCCATTCCGCCGCTCTACCGGTATGAATTCGAACCTGAAGGCTTCGAATGGCTGGACTGTCACGACGCAGAGCAATCCGTACTGAGCTACCTGCGCAAGGAAGATGACAGTTTCGCCGTGGTGGTACTCAACTTTACTCCCGTTGTACGGAAGAACTACCGTCTCGGCGTACCCTCCCCCGGTCACTACCGGGAGCTGTTGAATTCAGACTCTGCCTACTATGGTGGCAGCAACACCGGCAACGGCGGCGGGACAAACAGTGAACCAATCCCCTGGATGGGGCAACCCCACTCAATCGAATTGACCCTGCCACCGCTGGCAGGGATGATTTTTTTGCTCGATTGAGTTTGTTATTCGACATCAAAATCCAGGGAGGACAAATGGATACGAACGAAAACCTTCCACGCAAAATACTGTTCGCCTCCAGTGAGGCTTACCCGCTGATCAAAACGGGAGGGCTGGGCGATGTCTCGGGCAGCCTGCCCGTCGCCCTCAAATCGCTGCACCGGGATGTTCGTCTGGTACTGCCCGCTTACCGTGAGATTCTCAATCACAAGGGAAAATCAGTAACCATTGCCCAATTCACTCTGCCCCTGGGCCATGTAAAAATAAAAGAACGGCTGTTGCCTGGCACCCGGCTCAAGGTATGGCTGGTGGATTGCCCATCCTGTTTCGATCGGTCCGGGAGTCCCTATCTGGGAGAGAATGGCCTGCCCTGGCCGGACAATGCGGAACGTTACGCTCTGTTTTGCCAGGCGGTCAGCCACCTGGCGCTGGACAAGGCAGGTCTGGAATGGCAGCCTGATCTCGTCCACTGCAACGACTGGCAAACAGGCTTGGTGCCGGCGCAGCTCTCTCTGAGCGAGTCCCGCCCGGCCACGCTGTTCACCATTCATAATCTGGCCTACCAGGGGTTGTTTCCGGAAACACTGTTTTCCACACTCAATCTGCCCTGGTCATTCTGGTCGCCTCACGCTCTGGAATACTATGGCCAGCTCTCTTTCCTGAAAGGTGGAATCGTCTTTGCCGATCGCATCAACACAGTCAGCCCCACCTACGCGGAAGAGATCCAGACACCGCAATTCGGCTGCGGCCTGGATGGGCTGTTACGCCACCGCAAGGATAAACTCAGCGGGATTCTCAACGGAATCGATAAAAACTGGAACCCCGCGCAGGATCCTCTGCTGACCAAAAACTACAGCCTGCGTGAACCCGGAGGAAAAAAAGACAACAAAAAGGCGTTGCTGCGGGAGTTGCATCTGCCGGTAAAGATGAATATCCCGCTGATGGCATTTGTCGGCCGGCTGGTCGAACAGAAAGGAATCGATATCCTGCTGACCGCTCTACCCGAGATAGTCGACCTGCCCGCACAAGTCGTGTTTTTGGGCAGCGGCGAAAAACGCTACGAACAGGCCCTGCGGCAGTTCGCAAAAAGGCATCCGGAGCAGATTGCCGTACAGATCGGTTTTGACGAGGCACTTGCCCACCGTATCGAAGCGGGCGCCGACATTTTTCTGATGCCGTCACGCTTCGAGCCATGTGGCCTGAACCAGATGTACAGTCAGCGGTACGGAACTCCCCCCGTCGTTCACCGCGTGGGGGGGCTGGCGGACACGGTCACGGATACCACCCCAGCCACCCTCCGTGACGGTACAGCGACAGGGGTGGTCTTCGACGGCGCGGAAAGCACTGTGCTGATTGAGGCCGTCAAGCGCGCCACGCTACTCTATGGCCAACAAAAACAGTATTGGCAGCCACTGCAGCGCCAGGGTATGCGGCAGGATTTTTCCTGGCGCCGCAGCGCAAAAAACTACCTGGAACTGTATCGGCAGACGCTCTTGGAGCGCGCCGGTTAACCGCGACCCTGAATCATGCTCCCGGCGGCTGCTTCAGCGGGGCGGCCAGATACTCGTTTCGCCATGGACACTCCTGCTGGTCGCAGACCCCCGGCTGTGGCCGCGCCAAAACAGGGTGAAGTTGTGCCCGCTGCGCACTGAATCCGGCGAATCGTCCCGGCTTTTTCAGTAACTATCCCCCGGCAGATCCAGGGGATAGTTACCAACCATTCGGCGAGCCGTAGAGTTTGAAAGCAACTGTCCGGCCGGCCTTTGAAATTCGCCAGTGCAAGGCGAAAATTGTGAGGTTACACAGGGCGGCCGAGCATTTTTCAACGCAGAAATAGTGGATTTCGGGGACGGGTTGAGTGGTTACCTCCGGCGGGTGGGTTAATATTTCAACAAGATGGCCGAAGAGTATGTCTGTTCCTGAACCCGATCCGGTTGAGCAGGGTTTTGAGTCTTTATACATCGAGGAGTTGCAAAAACATGAAAATAGCATTAATCGGCCTGGGAAAAATGGGTGCAAACATGGCGCGCCGCCTTTGCCGTGGCGGTGTCGACGTGGTCGGGTTCAACCGCTCGCGGGAAGTTGTCGAGGAACTGGCGGCAGATGAAGGCATGGTTGCCGCCAGCAGCCTGGCGGATGCAGTGGAACAGCTCCCTTCCCCCCGTATAGTCTGGCTGATGCTTCCCAGCGGCGCACCTACGGAAAATACGCTCAAGGAGTTGATCCCGATGTTGGGCCAGGGAGATATCGTCATCGAGGGCGGCAACTCCAACTATCACGACAGCCAGCGGCGTGGAAAGATGATGGCCGAACACGGTATCGGCTACGTGGACTCAGGAACCTCCGGG
The DNA here is from genome assembly GCA_015491735.1 of Gammaproteobacteria bacterium. Classification (GTDB taxonomy): domain Bacteria; phylum Pseudomonadota; class Gammaproteobacteria; order Thiohalospirales; family Thiohalospiraceae; genus DRMK01. The sequence goes on along the minus strand of WFVH01000031.1, from coordinate 71,559 downwards.
GGTGTTTGGGGACTGAAGGAGGGGTACTGCCTGATGGTGGGTGGCGAAAAGGAGCACATCCGCATCATCGAACCGGTACTGAAGACGCTTGCGCCGGCATCCGACCGCGGCTGGGCCCACGTTGGTCCGGTCGGTGCAGGACATTTCACCAAAATGATCCACAACGGCATCGAGTACGGCATGATGCAGGCCTACGCAGAAGGGTTCGCCCTGCTGCGGGGAAAAGAGGAGTTCTCCCTCGACATGGCACAAATCACGGAGCTGTGGCGGCATGGCTCTGTGGTGCGCAGCTGGCTGCTGGATCTCACCGCTGATTTCATGAAAAAAGATCAGAGCCTGGAGGGGGTCGAGCCTTACGTGGCCGATTCCGGAGAAGGACGCTGGACGGTAAACGAGTCGGTTGACCAAGGGGTGGCTGCTCCGGTGCTCACTCTGGCACTGCAGATGCGATTTGCCAGCCAGGACGATTATGGCTACGGAAATCGTGTTCTGTCCATGATGCGCAACGCTTTTGGCGGTCATTTTGTTGAAACCAAGGATAAATAACCATGGTTGAATCCTGCACCTTTGTCATTTTCGGCGCCACCGGCAACCTGGCCCAGGTCAAACTGCTGCCAGCCCTGTATCATCTCGAACAGGCCAATCGGCTGCCTGAAGGAATGGCCATTATGGGTTTCGGCCGGCGCAGCTGGAGCCGGGAGGAGTGGTGCAAACAGGTTGAAGGGATCCTCGAACCCCGTGTAAGGGGTGGCATCAATCCGGCGGTGTTCGAGCGGCTGAGTCAGCGGCTCCATTTCACCCAGGGCGATCTCTCTGAAGCCGGCTCCTTTCAACAGCTGCGGGAAACAATTGACAACACCCCCGGGCTTCCCAAAAACATAGCTTTCTACATGGCCATTAGCCCGGCGGAGTACAAGACAACCGTCCGCAACCTGGCGTCCGCCGGGCTTAACGAGGAGAAAGGCGGCTGGCGCCGGCTGGTGGTGGAAAAACCGTTCGGCTACGATCTGGAGAGCGCCCAGATTCTCGACGGCTGTCTGCACCGTCACTTCTCCGAGCAGCAGATCTACCGTATCGATCACTATCTGGGAAAGGCGATGGTGCAGAACGTGCTTGTGTTCCGGTTCGCCAATCTGATGCTGGAGCCGCTGTGGAACAGAAACTATATCGACCACGTGCAAATCACCCACTCCGAAAGTCTGGGCATCGCCGGGCGGGCTCACTACTATGATGGTGCTGGAGCGCTACGGGATATGGTACAAAGCCATCTACTGCAGATGCTGGCGTTGGTGGCGATGGAGCCACCGGCCTATCTGGACGCCGAGTCCCTGCGTGACGAGAAGGTGAAGGCCCTGAAATCGATCCGTCCCGTCCCGCGCAACGCCGTCAACGCCCACGCCTACCGCGCCCAGTACAGCCGTGGCGCGGTCAACGGCAAAGAGGTTCCTGGTTATCTGGAGGAGGAGGGGATCACCGCCAACAGCACCACTGAAACCTACGCTTCACTAAAGCTGTATATCGACAACTGGCGTTGGCGCGGCGTACCCTTCTACCTGCGCACCGGCAAACGCATGGCGCAGAACAGCTCGGTGATTGCTATCCGCTTCAAAAACCCGCCTCAGCAGTTGTTTCGCAAAACCAGCATCGAAAAACTGGAACCCAACTGGATCCTGCTCAGCATTCAGCCGCAGGAGTGTCTGCGTATCGAGATGCAGGTCAAGGAGCCGGGCCTGGAGATACGCGCCCATACCACGCAGCTGGATGCCAGTTATTGCGGTCTGAGCCGGTATCAGATCGATGCCTATGAGGCGCTGCTGCTGGATGTGATGGAGGGCGATCAGTCCCTCTTTCTGCGTTATGACGAGATCAGCACCGCCTGGAAAGTGGTCGACCCCATTATTCAATCCTGGTCGACAGAGCGGGATTTTATTCACACCTACCCTGCCGGCACATGGGGTCCCAACGACTGCCAGCGCATTTTTGACAATGAAGACCACTACTGGCGCAACTCATTCAACAGCAACACAGCGCAGCAGGAATGAAGGGGGGCCGAGCACACTCCCGGAGCTGGCGGATCAATCGCCCGGGCGGCGCGTGATCACCCCCGGTTCACTGTAGCTGAAACAGTGTACGGAAATTATCCGAAGTGATCCGCGCAATCTGCTCCAGCGAACAACCGCGCAGCGTCGCCAAACACATTGCCACCTCACGCACATAGGCCGGTTGATTGGGTTTTCCCCGGTAGGGGACAGGAGCCAGGTAGGGGCTGTCCGTCTCCACCAGCAGGCGGTCATCCGGAATCCGCCGGGCCACCTCTCTCAACCCGGCTGCGCTATTGAAGGTGACAATACCGGAAAAAGAGATGTAGAACCCCATCTCCATCGCCCTGACCGCCATCTCCCAGTCACCGGTAAAGCAGTGCATCACGCCACCGGCGTCGGCCGCCCCCTCCTTGGCCATTATCTGCAGGGTGTCCACTGCTGCGTCACGAGAATGGATGATCAATGGCTTGCGGCAACGTTTCGCAGCAATGATATGACGGCGGAAGCGCTCTTGCTGCCAGCCCAGGTCGCCTTTGCAATGGAAGTAGTCCAGGCCGGTCTCGCCAATGGCGATTACATTCGGATCATCCGCCAGAGCCAGCAACGCCTCCATCTCCGGCTCCTGCCCCTGCCGCTCGTTGGGATGAACACCGACGGAGGCGAATACCTGGGGATAACGACGGGCGATATCGATAACCTCCAGAACATTCTCCATATTGATGGAGACACACAGAAAAGAGCCGACTCCCCTCTCCTGCGCACGGTTCAGCACGCCATCCAACTCATCATCAAGGCGATCCAGATGGCAGTGGGAGTCGATCAGGCAGAGGTCTTGCACAAAAAAGTCCTTTTGTAACTATTCAGCATCGTATGAAACAAGCCGGTAACTCTTCAGATTGCCCCTGAAATCCGTCAGTTCAAGGTAAAAAATGAGAGTTTACGCGCGTAAATGACCATTTTTCAACGCAGAAATGGTGGATTTCAGGGGTGAGCTGAATAGTTACGCCTTTTTTCCTCCAGATGGGCGGGGTGTTCTCAACCGGCGAATAGAGAAGCCGGGGCAGATTAATCGACGGTTTGTTAACCCGGCAACTACATGGTATAGGTGGGGCGCTCACTCTTCAACATACCCGCGAGACAGGTTTCGATTTTGGCGCGCAGATGTTTGCCCTCCAGCTCCAAAAACCGTATCCCGATTCCGGCCGGACGATTGCCACTGGCACCTTCTGGAGTAATCCATACGACATGACCGACGACCGGCGTGGTTTCACTATCCTCGGGCAGATTCAGCATAACAAACACCTCATCACCAAACCGGTGCGGCCTGGCAGTGGCAATGAACAGCCCGCCATTGATTACAAACGGCATGTAACTGGCGTAGAGGTGGTTCTTGTCTTTTATATGAACGGTGTAGATGTTCGATTTAACCATGCAAATTGTCCTCAGCGAAACAGAAGCATTTTCGTGTATTTGAAAATATCAACCCGGCAACGTAACTATTCAGCATAGTATGAAACAGGCCGGTAACTGTTCAGATTGCCCCTGAAATCCGTCAGTTCAAGGAGAAAAATGGGAGTTTACTGGTGTAAATGACCATTTTTCAACGCAGAAATGGCGGATTTCAGGGGTGAGCTGAATAGTTACCCGGCAACAACGGGTGGCGAACTGCGCCCTGCTCCGGCCTGTTTCTGAAACCCTCGGTGCGGCAGCGTTTGCCGGGCTAACGGCTACCTCGCTGCCGGGCCAGCGCAGCCCAGCCAATCAGCAACTCTTCCAGCAGCAACTGCCCGTTCAACGATGCCTGCAACTGATGCAAGGCGCTCGCTGTCCGCTTTTGATACGCAGACAGTGGCAACTTGTCCACACCCCTGGCGAGCATCCGTAACTGCTTCACGGCATCACTGTTGACTAGCGATGGAGGGTCAGAAGCAAATTTCAGCCGAATGATATCCATCACCCAGCTGTTCACCCAGAAAACGGCGGGGTGGATCTGGTTCTGCCGAACCCACTGCTGCGCTACTGCAACCGGATCACGTCGGCCAGCAAAAACCTCCGAAAATTGCGCCAGCATCTCCATGCGCTGCTCTAGCAGCCCCGCCTCCGCCAGCTTCACTGCCTGCAATGGAGCGCCAGCCGTCAGATTCAGCAGCAGTTTTTCATCCTGCGGCCCGGCCAGCCGGCTACGCAACCACCCTCGCGCAGCTTCCGATGGTGGAGCCGCAAACTTGACCTGCTGACAGCGGCTGCGAACGGTGGGCAACAGCCTGCCGGGGGCACAGCTCAGCAGAATCAACAGGGCGCCGGGCGCGGGTTCCTCGAGTGTCTTGAGCAAGCCGTTGGCTGCCGCCGTATTCAGCCCGTCCGCTGGATCGAGCACAACAATTTTGTTGCCTTCATAATGGCTTTTCAGCGTCAGAAAACCGCCAACGGCGCGCACGCTGTCAACCGTGATGGCGCTGCCCTCTTCTTCCGGCGCCACCGACAGAAAATCGGGGTGTGTACCCGCTTGAAACCGTTTGCAATCGGGGCAGGCTCCACAGGCAAACCCTTCACTATCCCTGTATCGGCACAACAGCGCCTGGGCTAAAGCCCTGGCAAACTGCCGCTTGCCCAGCCCGGCCAGACCGATGAACAGCAAGGCATGGGGCAGATGGCCTTCATCCTGTCTGGCCTTGAGTTGCCGCCACTGCTGCTGCTGCCAGGGATAGATCTTCACGACTCGCCCCGTGAAAGCGGATGCGGCAGGCGCTCTTTCATCTCTCGCTCAACCACGCCGTCAATACGTCAGCCAGCGTTTGCTGGACTTTCTCCTGCGCCCGGGAGGCATCGATGACCCGGAAGCGTTCCGGATAACGCCGGGCCTGTTCCAGGTAGACTTTTCTCACCCGCTCGAAAAAAGCGGCTTGCTCACGTTCGAAACGGTCGGGAGCGCTGCGTTTTCCCGCACGGGCCAAACCCTGCCACACCGGGATATCCAGCAGGAGCGTCAAATCCGGTTCCAGCCCTTGCTGAACCCACTGTTCCAGAGCGGCAATACGCTGCCTGGGGATGCCCCGTCCCCCGCCCTGATAGGCAAAGGTTGCATCCGTAAAGCGATCACAAAGCACCCATTTACCTTCCTGCAAGGCCGGATTAATCACTTCAGCAAGATGCTGGGCGCGGGCGGCGAACATCAGCAACAGCTCGGTATCATTGGCGATTTCACTGTTTCTCTCATCCAGAAGCAGCGTTCGAATCGATTCACCCAATGGCGTTCCACCCGGTTCACGGGTCACTACCGGCTTTATCCCGTGCTGTTCCAGGTGGCGGCGGACGAACTCGATATTACTGGATTTACCCGCTCCTTCACCCCCTTCAATGGTGATGAAACAGCCCCTCATCTTGCAACGCCTGCGCCCTCTGGCGGCGAGGCGCTCTTTTGCAACTGATATTTCCGCACCGCCCGGTTGTGCTCTTTCAAGGTGGCCGAGAAATAGTGGCTGCCGTCGCCCCGTGCGACAAAATAGAGCGCCTTGCCAGGGGCGGGATGCAAAGCGGCGTGAATGGAGTCCCTGCCGGGCATGGCGATTGGTGTGGGCGGCAACCCCTTGTGACGATAGGTGTTGTACCTGTTGGAGCGATCTTTCAGGTGGTTACGACGCAAATCACCATCAAAATCTTCACCCAAACCATAGATAATGGTCGGATCGGTCTGCAGCAGCATCCCCCGCTGCAACCGGCGCACGAATACGCCGGCAACGGTCTGCCGCTCTTCGGGCAGCCCTGTCTCTTTCTCGATAATGGACGCCATTATCAGCGCCTCTTCCGCCGTTTCATACGGCAGATTCTCTGCACGTTGCTCCCACTCCGCTTGTAAAACCTGCTCCATGGTCCGGTAGGCCCGCCGCAGTATGTCCGCATCACTCATGCCACGGGAAAAATGGTAACTGTCCGGAAAGAAACGCCCTTCCGGATGGATTCCCGGATAGCCAATACGCTCCATGATCTCCGCTGCGGTCAATCCCTTTAGTGTGTGCTCCAGCTCGGGCGTCCGGGAAATTGCCGCAAGCACCTGCAAAAAATTCCACCCCTCCACCAGGGTCAGGCTGTAGCGGGTTACTTCACCCCGCACAAGCTGATCCAGCAGACGGGAAGCGGTGATACCCGGCTCAAGGGTATACTCACCAGCCTGAATCTGGGAGGCCAGACCTTTGTACCGCGCCACCCAGCTCAACGTGGCTGCATTTTCGATCACACCCTGTTCGGCCAGCCTGTTGGCCACAGCACTCATGCTTTCACCGGTATTGACGGTAAACAGCCGTTCCCCGCCGTCAGTGTTGATTGGAGCCTGATGAAAACTGCGCCACTCCATCCACACCCAGCCCCCGAAAAAGCTGCAAAGGATGAATAGCAGGCCAACAATTCTATTCCGGCTCATGTCGACAAACTGGTTTCAAAATCATTTATATCTCGTTGTAACAACGATGTTATCTCACCGGGCGCCCGGTACTCTTTGGCGTCGATAGCACGCACCGGCCAGATCCCGATAATGCTATTGGTAACAAATATTTCGTCTGCTTCGGCCAGATCACGAACGGTATAGTGGCCAATTTTACAGTGAATACACTGCTGCCTGGCAATCTCCATCACTATCTCCCGCATGATGCCAGCAACCCCGCAGTGAAACAAATCCGGGGTCTGCAACACCCCGTCGCGCACCATAAACAGGTTACTCATGGTACCCTCGACCAGCAACCCCTCTGTATCCAGCACGATGCCTTCCGCAATGGCTGGATCGTCCCATTCGGCGCGCGCAAGCACCTGTTCCAGCCGGTTCAGGTGTTTAATCCCCGCAAGCTGCGGGTTGCGCGCCAGACGGGTGGTACAGAGCCTTGCCTGGATCCCCCGCAAACGGTACTTTGCGGGCCATTCCGGCCAGGCGTGCAAGGAGAGGAGCCGGGTTGGTAATACCTTTTCAGGAGGCCGGTAGCCTCTTCCTCCGCAGCCCCGGCTGATAACTATTTTCAGTATGGCCTGTCGGCGGCTGTTTCGTAACAGTTTTGCCGTCTCTTCAGCCAGCAGTTCTGTATCTGGAGCAGAAAAACCCAAACGCCGGCACCCTCTCTGAAGGCGTTTGATATGTGGCAACCACAACCGGGGCTGGCCATCGCTGACCGCCAGCGTTTCAAAAACACCATCGCCATATTGAATCGAACGATCTGCCGCGGATACGCCCCGGCCGGAGACACCATTTACCAACACGCCAATCATGATGAATTCAAGGCCAGCAACAACCCGCGGGCTTTGGCCCGAGTTTCATCCAACTCCCGCCGGGCTACCGAGTCGGCCACGATTCCGGCTCCCGCCCGGAAGCTCAACAGGCCGCCGGCCACCACCAGGGTGCGGATCAATATATTGAGATCCATACTGCCATCCCGGTTCAGATAGCCCATCGAACCGGTATACGCGCCCCGGCCGGCCCCTTCGAGTTCAGCGATAATCTCCATGCAACGCACTTTGGGGCAGCCCGTTATCGTACCGCCGGGAAAGACGGCGCGAATGACCTCCCCCGGCGTCACACCGGGGCGTAGCCGGCCCCGCACATTGGATACGATATGGTGCACATGAGCGAAACTCTCGAGCACCATCAGCTCATTTACCTCGATACTTCCTGGCACACATATCCTGCCAAGATCATTACGCCCCAGGTCGATAAGCATGACATGCTCCGCCTGCTCCTTCGGGTGTGCAATCAATTCGCTGGAGTTGGCCAGATCCTGCGCCTGGCTCTCGTCACGCGGCCGGGTTCCGGCAATGGGCCGGATCTCTGCCGTACCACCCCGCACAGCAACCAAACGTTCTGGCGATGAGCTGACGATTGCAGCACCATCGAAACAGGCCAGACCCGCAAAAGGCGCTGCGTTGCTGCGGCGCAGACTGCGATAGAGCCGCGTTACGGCTCTCCTGTCCGGAAGGCAGGCGCCAGACCACAAGCGCGACAGGTTGGCCTGAAAAATGTCACCATCGACAATATACTGCTTGGCTCTACCCACTGCTTGCAGATAGCGCTCCGGCTGCTCTTCGACAACAGTGGCCCGGGGCTGCGGCCTGTCAGGAGCAGAGGGCGGCGATCGATATGCCAATTCCAGATCATCGGCAAGTATTTCGATGAGTGCTTCACTCTCCGGCTCCGCTACCAGAGAGGTTTGCCTGCTCTTGTGATCACGAATGATGGCGGCGGGAATACGGGTAGCAAAAGCGGTGGGCAATCCGTCCGGGGTTGAGGGTATTTCAAGATGCGGCTCAATCTCGCCCGCCAGTTCGTAACCAAGATAGATAAACCAGCCGCCGATGAATGGCAGCCGGTGCTCTATCCCGCTGTTTTGTATCGCTTTCTGGCCCCACCATTTATCCATCGCCGACAAGAAACCGTCTCTTTCTGCCGGGCCGGTGAGTTGACCGTTACTATCCAGAACCAGACGTTCACCGGGAAAAGCAAACAGGATATCGTACCGGGCATGGGGGGTGCCGTTGCTGGCGCTTTCCAACAGGTAGGGGTAACGTTCCGGATTGGCTTCGAGCAGCGGCAGCAGATCCCTGTACTGATCCAACCTGCGGATAATGGGGGAGAGTTTGTTGTCGTACGCCATCGAGTCCGTATTCCGCAACCGGGAGCATTCCATCAGGTTCAGCAAGAGAAGAGAGCCGCTCCGTGTATGGCCAGCCAACCCGGCAACCAAACACAGGTGGATCTCAGTTCACACCCTGCTGAATACCAAAGTCCCGTTGGTGCCGCCAAAACCGAACGAATTGGAAATGGCAACATCAATTTTCATCTCCTGTGCAGTATGCGGGACATAGTTCAAATCACACTGCGGGTCAGGGTTGTCGAGATTGATGGTCGGCGGCGCCACCTGGTCGCGGATAGACAAGATGCTGAATATCGCTTCGATACCACCGGCTGCTCCGAGCAGATGCCCCGTCATGGATTTGGTGGAACTCATCGCCAGCTTGCAGGCATGGCTCCCAAACGCCGATTTGGCGGCCATGGTTTCAGCGATATCTCCGGCAGGAGTCGAGGTGCCGTGTGCATTGATATAATCGACCTGTTCGGGATTGATACCGGCATTACGCAGTGCGTTCAGCATACAGCGCTTGGCTCCCTCACCCCCTTCGGAAGGGGCCGTCATGTGATAGGCATCACCACTCATACCGTAACCGGCCACCTCCGCATAAATACGGGCGCCCCGCCGCCGTGCATGTTCATACTCCTCCAGCACAACAACACCGGCACCGTCACTGAGGACGAACCCGTCCCGCCCCTGATCCCAGGGCCGGCTGGCGGCGGCCGGATCTTCATTCCGGGTTGAGAGCGCGCGCGCTGCCCCGAAGCCGCCCAGTCCGCAGGGCGATGTGGCCATCTCGGCTCCCCCGGCAAGCATGATATCGGCGTCGCCGTATTCAATGATGCGTGCTGCATCCCCCACAGAGTGTGTCCCGGTGGCGCAAGCAGTCACCAAGGCGATATTGGGTCCTTTGAGTCCATATCTTATGGATACATGACCCGATATCATGTTGATGATATTGGCCGGTACGAAAAATGGTGATATCTTGCGCGGCCCCCCTTTCATGTAGGCTGCATGCCCTTTTTCAATCCCCGGCAGCCCCCCGATGCCGGAACCGATGGCGACGCCGATGCGATCGGCATTCTCCTCACCGATTTCGAGTCCGGCATCGTTGAGGGCCTCTTCGGCGGCGGCAATGCCGTAATGGATGAATACATCCATCTTGCGAGCCTCCTTGGCGGGCATATACCGGGTGACATCGAACCCTTTGACCACGCCCCCGAAGCGGGTGCTGAAAGCAGAGGTATCAAAGTGGGTTATCTCCCCGATACCGCTGTTACCCGCCAGTATATTCTCCCAGGATACAGCCACATCCAGCCCGACAGGAGACACCATGCCAAGTCCGGTAACCACTACTCGCCGTTTAGACACATCAAGTCTCCTCCTGATCCAAATCTGTCGCGCGACCTCTGGTGTTGCAAATACAGTAACTATTTGCCCCTGAAATTCGCCAGTTCAAGGCAAAAAACGGGAGGTTAGGGGTGTAAATGACCATTTTTCAACGCAGAAATGGCGAATTTCAGGGGTGAGCTGAATAGTTACCAAACGCAAAAGGCCGCAAGCACCCTGCACGACACTTGCGGCCCGGTAAACCTGCGGCAATCAGGCTTGATGTGCTTTGACGTAATCAACAGCCTGCTGGACAGTGGTGATCTTTTCAGCCTCTTCGTCTGGGATTTCGGTATCAAACTCCTCCTCCAGCGCCATCACCAGCTCAACTGTATCGAGTGAGTCTGCGCCCAGGTCGTCTACAAAGGAAGCATTTTCCGTCACTTCCTCCTCTTTGACCCCAAGTTGCTCTGCGACGATCTTTTTGACGCGATCTTCGATAGTACTCATACGAATTTATCCTCTTGATATGTTTCCAGGCAGCTTGGCTTGCGCTGCGCGGGGTATTGTATTGCAAACTTTTATCCGATGCCAGCAAACGGACACGTCCCCATGACATTTGTTAACCCGACACACTATTCAGGCCATGTACATACCACCATTGATATGAAGCGTTTCGCCGGTAATATACCCGGCCTCTGGCGAAGCAAGAAAAACCACGGCGGCGGCAACCTCCCCACCCTGTCCAAGCCTGTTGAGGGGAATCTGTTCCAACAGCGCCTGTTTGTGCTCGTCTGACAGGGCGCGCGTCATGTCGGTATCGATAAAACCGGGTGCAATGGTATTTACAGTAATACCACGGGCGCCCACCTCTCTCGCCAAAGCCTTGGTAAAACCGATAACACCGGCTTTTGCAGCAGCATAATTGGTCTGGCCGGCATTGCCCATGGCTCCAACGACTGACGCTATATTGATGATTCGCCCTTTACGCGCCCGGCTCATACCGCGCAAACAGGCACGCGAAAGACGGAAAACGGAACTGAGATTGGTGTCGATAACACGCTGCCACTCTTCATTCTTCATCCGCATCAACAGATTGTCGCAGGTAATACCGGCATTATTGACCAGTATCGTCGGCATACCCCCGTTTTGCTTCATTTCGGACAGTACCGCATCGATGGAGTCCTGTTGCGTCACATCCAGCACCAGGCCACGGCCTTCAATACCACGGGAACCCAGATTCCCTGTAATCTGTGCGGCGCCGGAAGCACTGGTAGCGGTTCCGATGACAGCAGCTCCGGAGTTTCCCAACGCTTCGGCAATCGCTTTGCCGATTCCTCTTGTCGCACCGGTTACCAGCGCAATCTCATTTTTTAATGGCATTTTGCAGACTATCCTCATCAAATACGGGAAATACGCTCATATCACGGGCGATGCGCCTGTTCAAGCCGGCCAGTACTTTCCCTGGCCCGCACTCGAGGGCGGTATCAATTCCTTGTGCCGCAATAAATTTGATGGTCTCCACCCAGCGCACAGGGCGATATAACTGGCGCACCAGGGCGTCTCGAATGGCATCCGGTTCTGTTTCAATGCTGACATCAACATTGTTCACTACCGGTATCGACGGCGTTGACAGGTTGACAGCAGACAACCGCGTCGCCATCTTCTCGGCGGCTTCCCGCATCAACGCACAATGGGAAGGGACGCTGACAGGGAGCACGATGGCCCTTTTGGCGCCCTCACTTTTGGCCAGCTCGACCGCCCGCCTCACGGCGGCGGCAGTTCCGGCTATAACCACCTGGCCCGGTGAGTTGAAATTTACGGCGGCTACCTCTTCTCCTTGCGCCGATCGTTCACAGACGGCAATGACCTTTGCATCCTCCATCCCCAGAATCGCAGCCATTGCGCCTTCATCCGGGGTAACGGCTTCTTGCATATAGCGGCCGCGATCAGCCACCAGGCCGATGGCATCCCGGTAAGCCAGCGCGCCGGCGCAAACCAGCGCCGTATATTCACCCAGGCTGTGCCCCGCCACCATCGCCGGCGGTTCTTCCCCTTCCTGCTCCAGAAGGCGCCATACGGCGACTCCGGCGGCCAGCATCGCCGGTTGTGTGTTGGCGGTGGCGTTGAGATCCGCCTCCGGTCCCTGCTGAATCAACTGCCACAGATCGAAAGCCAGCTCTTCGGAGGCCTCAGCGAAAACTTCGGTCACCAGCGGGTAGCGCTTACCCAGTCCGGCAAGCATCCCCACAGACTGCGAACCCTGACCAGGAAACAGAAATGCTTTACAAGTCAAGTTATTACCTTCAGTTTACAAGTTAATAGACTAGAAGAGCAGACCCCCATGTAAAACCGCCACCAAAGGCTTCCAGCATGACAGTATCTCCCCGCTTGATACGGCCGTCCCTTACCGCTTCGTCAAAAGCGAGTGGAATAGAGGCGGCAGAGGTGTTGCCATGCCGATCCACGGTAACGACAACACGATCCATGGACATCTTCAGTTTTTTTGCCGTAGCAGAAATGATGCGGATGTTGGCTTGATGCGGAACCAGCCAGTCGACATCACTTTTCTCCATCCTGTTTGCAGCCAGCGTTTCATCGACAATTCGCCCCAGGGTATTGACCGCCATCTTGAAAACCTCATTGCCCCGCATTTTTATATAGCCACGGCCATCATCCAGATCGGCGCACCCCTGAGAAATCCCTGTCGGGACAGTCAGCAGATCCTTGTAGAATCCGTCAGCATGCAGATGGGTGGACAGAATACCGGGTTTTTCGCCCATGCCAACGACAACCGCACCGGCACCGTCACCAAACAGGACGCAAGTGGCGCGATCACTCCAGTCGGTTATGCGCGACATCGTCTCCGCTCCAACAATCAGCGCATAGCGGGCGCCGCCGCTGCGTAAAAATCTGTCGGCCACTCCAAGCGCATAGATAAAACCGGTACAAACCGCCTGGATATCAAATGCCGGGCAGCCATGTATATTGAGGCGCTCCTGCAGCAGACAGGCCGTGCTAGGGAAAATACGATCCGGGGTGGTGGTTGCCACGATGATCAGATCGACCTGATCCTTGTTGATACCTGCAGCGGCAATCGCCTCTCTCGCAGCATGTTCAGCCAGATCACAGGTGGTTTGTCCATCTGCGGCGATGCGACGCTCCCTGATTCCGGTTCGCTCGGTAATCCACTTGTCCGTGGTATCGACCATGTTTTCCAGATCACGGTTGGTAAGGATTTTTTCCGGCAGATAACTTCCTGTGCCGATGATTTCTGAATGACTCAATGCCCTTGTCCCTGCTGTTTCAGTTGCGGCTCGACCAGTACTGTTTCCAGACGGGCAGCTATTTTCCCCGGTACCCCTTTTTTCACCTCCCGCACCGCTTCACGAATCGCATTGGTAAAGGAGAAGCGATCGGCACTGCCATGACTTTTGATGACGATGCCTCTCAACCCCACCAAGCTGGCACCATTGTAGGCCCGGTGATCGACTCTGGTTCGCAGCCGTTTCATCACAGGCAGGGCAATCAGGGCCGAAAGCCTGGAGAAAAGATTACGTTGAAACTCCTGACGCATGAAGTGGGTGATCAGCTTTCCCACCCCTTCCGTGGTCTTGAGCATGACATTACCAACGAAACCGTCGCAAACCACTACATCGGCACTCCCCTTGAAAATATCGTCGCCCTCGACATAACCGATATAGTTCAGCGGACTGTCAGCAAGGAGCCGTGCCGCCTCTTTTACCGCTTCGTTCCCTTTGATCTCCTCTTCACCAATATTAAGCAAACCTACCGTTGGCGCAGACACTCCATCGACGGCGCTGGTCAGCTCGGAGCCCATCACGGCAAACTGAAACAGATGTGCTGGAGTCAAGTCGACATTGGCCCCCAGATCAAGAACATGCACATGCCCCTCGATGGTTGGCAAAGCGGTACAAATGGCCGGCCTGTCGACACCTGGAAGCGTCTTCAGAACAAAACGGGCAGTGGCCATCAAGGCGCCGGTGTTTCCCGCGCTGACACAGGCCTGCGCCTCCCCTTCCTTGACCAGATTGATTGCGACTCGCATCGACGAGTCCTTCTTGCTACGCAAGGCGTGAGAGGGCAGATCGCTCATTTCCACCCGTTGCGAAGCATGGGTTATCTGCAAACGGTTATCCGGAACCGCATCATGCTGTTCAAGCTCCTCTTCCAGCCGCTCCTTGTCACCCACCAGATGAATGGTGAGTTCCTCCATCTCCGCCAGTAGGTCAAGTGCCGCCGGGACGGTGACGATCGGGCCATGGTCTCCCCCCATCGCATCAATGGCAACTGTACAGTGCTGTCCCATCGTGTATTTTTTTATTGTCCGTTAGTCCCTGTCAATTGGGGGCAGCCACTCTGCTTGCCCCTGAGAACCGCCATTTCCACGTTGAAAGCAGGGTCATTTAGACGCGCAAACTCACATTTTTCGCCTTGAACAGACGAACTTCGGGGGCAATCCGAGCCGCTACCATGGAGTTTTGCAATTTGCCGAGCAGTTATAAACGGGATTGCCGAAAAACAGATACGCCCCGTGAGAGGGGCGTACTCGCTCTCCATCCATACTCCGGCATGAGCCTGTCTACGTTGGAGTATACAGAAAGTGTATATTACTCGTCACCGGCACCGACAACTTTACGTCCGCGGTAGTAGCCATCGGCTGTCACATGATGCCGAAGATGTGTCTCGCCACTGACCGGATCGACAGAAAGAGTGGGCGTTTTCAGCGCATCATGCGCTCGGCGCATGCCGCGCCGGGATGTGGATTTTTTACTTTTCTGTACAGCCATGACCTGTTGCTCCTCGGTTCAATATTTACGACAACTGCGCCTGAAACTCTCTGTTTCCGCATTGAAATATACTCATTTACTTGCTGTAAACCCGTGCTTGTTGCGTTGAACTGACCGCTTTCAGCGGCAATCCAGGCAGTTACGCTCAAATTCTGCAACTTGCCGGGCAGCTACTGTTTGTTTTGTTTCAAGGCGGCCAGCACGGAAAAAGGACTCGTTCTGCCGCGTTCCGCCTGCTCATCCATTACCGCCGTGTCAGCCTCTGCCGGACACACTGACTGTGGATGCAGCGCCACCATAGGCAATGCCAGCAGCAGCTCGTCCTCCACGACAGGAAAAAGCGCCAACTCCCGTTGCTCGATCCGGAGCGGTTCGAACCCATCCGGCAGGCGCAGCTCCTCCTCCTGGTTGCGTGCGAACCCGAACAGAAAGCGGGTGTCGATGGTCAGATCCATCGGCTCCATGCAGCGCTGACATGTTACAGCAATATCGCCGGCCAAACGGCCCCGCAGGCAGGGAATCCCCTGCTCCACTCCAAACCGGAGGGAGAGCTTGAACTGGCGTCCCGCCGGATGAGCCATTGAACCGAGCCGCTTGAAAACGGACTGCTCCACTCGCCCCGCATAGCGCTCTCCCGCCTCGGCCAAACGGTAGGGATCGACTGTTTGTGGCAAACCGGCAAACATAAGAGGAGCATTGTAAAATTAATAATATGCGCTGTAAAGGGTGAATACAACCGCAATGCGCTTGACAGATTGCAGCACAAAGGGAACCATTGGCCGAGTATTTGGTCTCTCAGGGACAAAATCAGACTCTCTGTCTGACTGTGTAATCATCGTGGATAAATTCATGAACAAGAAAATGCTGCTGCTTGCGGTGCTGCTGATGGGAATAACGGGCGGTTCGCATGCAGAAAAAAGCGGGGGAACCTCGGCTACCATCATCTACTCGGGCAATCTCGATGGAGAGCTTGAACCCTGTGGCTGTTCCGAGGCGGGTGATCTGGGCGGTATTTTGCGGCGCGCCAGCAAAATTCAGGAGCTGCGGCGGCAGAACCCTTCACTGTTTCTCATCTCGTCAGGTGGTCTGCTCGCCAACGCCTCTCCGCGGGATCGGCTGAAAAGCGAGTATATCCTGAAAGGGATCGCTGCAATGGACTATGACGCCATTGGCCTGCAGTGGCGGGATTTATCCTACGGTGTTGATTTTATAAAAAAAATACCCCTGCCCTGGGTGGTCACCAACTGGCGTGGACAAGCCGTTTTCCCCTCCCGGAAAGACCTGGAACATGGTGAGGTCAGGATGGCCTTTTTTGCCTGGCTGAACCCTGAAGATTCACCTTTTCGCCAGATGAGGGGGGATCATAACCCGGTAAACGCCCCTGTCGAGCAGTTAGAGAATACGCTGCGGGAAACCAGGGAAAAGGGGGTGCTTACCGTATTGAGCTTCCCTGAATCACTGGAACGGGTGGCAGAGTCGATGGCGCTCGATAACGTCGATATTCTGATCGTTCAATCCGCCTATGAAAAATATGGCCAACCCCGGCAGCACGGGAAAACACTGGTACTGCAACCCGGATCGCGGGGAATGCGGCTGGGGCGTGTCAACCTTCAAATCGACAACAAGGGGAGTATCGCTTCCTGGCGGCATGAAGTTATCCCGCTTCCGGAGAGCGTTCCCGATGCCCCCTTCCTGAAAACCTGGTACGACGAATACAATGCCGGGGTGAAAGCCGCCTACCTGGCCAGTGTCGAAAAACGAAAACAGTTACAGTCGGGGCAAAGTCCTTATACCGGCAGCGAGGCTTGCCAGGGCTGTCACGAAAAGCCTTACACAATATGGCGCGCAAGCCCGCATGCCGCCGCATTCGAAAAGCTCGAAGAGGTCGGAAAGTCCTTTGATCCAGACTGTATCGTTTGCCACACTGTAGGCTTTGAAAAACCGGGCGGTTATATTGATGCCCGCTTAACCATGCACCTGCTCGATGTCCAGTGCGAATCCTGCCACGGTGCCGGCAGGGCGCATGTGGAATCGCAAGGGAGGCTGGCAACGCCAAATGCTGGCTGGCCCAGGGAAAAGATTTGCAACCAGTGCCACACCCAACCCCACAGTCCAGGCTTTGACTTCGACAGTTACTGGGCGCGGATTGCCCATTGACAGGCGGTTGAGAAACGGTCAGATCAGTGCGCCGGGTGACCTGTTTTCGAGTCGGACATTGCCGGGTCAGCAGACAGAACCAGGCAAAGCGTTGCGCCGCTGCAGCACCCGTTCCAACTCTGCCTGCAATTCATCCGCGACGACGGCCCAGCTCCTGCCCAGTACACGCTGGCGAATGACATCGGCATCCCAGTTACGCGCCATACCCTCCTGGATTCCGCGGGCAAGATCATCCACATCTGCGGGACTGGTCATGATTCCCAGTTGAGGAGAGTCGATAATTTCGGGTACCCCCCCTACCCTGGAGGCGACAACGGGTTTGCCACAGGAGAAAGCCTCCATCAACGTATTTGGCCAGCCTTCGGAAATGCTGGGAAGAACCAGCAGATCGGCAGCATTCACCCACCGGGGAATTTCATCGTACGGTTTTGAGCCAACCAACGAAATCCGATCAGAAACACCCAACCTGCCAACCAGGGTGGAGAGCGTCTGCATTTCACTCCCATCACCGATGATGATCAGTCGATTGTCATCCCCTTCAATGCGGGCAAACGCCCGGACCAATACCTCAACTCCCTTGACCGGCTCCAGTCTAGCCACACACAGGGTAATATGGTGGCCTTTATCCAACTCCAGAGCCTCGCGCATCCTGTTTTTGTCCTGCGGGAAAAAACGTCCTTCTTCAATCCCGTTGGGGATCACCGTTATGCGCCCGGGTGGAATATCGAGCCGTTCCACTATCTCTTTTTTTAACGCCTCACTGACAGAAAGAACCTGGTCGCAATTACGAAGCGCCCAGGCTATCAACTTTCTTTGCAGATAAGGGTTGGTCAGCTGGTTGATATCGCAGCCCCGGCATCCGATAACGACGGGAAGCTTGAACAGTTTTGCGATGAGAACGTTGGCAAACCCATCGGGAAAAGTCCAGAAACCCAGCAGAATGTCCGGCCGCTCTTTTTTTATTGTCCGACGATAATAACGATATACCGACAAAAACAGGAATGGCCCATGAAGAAACCGGAACAGCTTGGGAATGATAAAGAATCGGGGATATTGCACCGCGAGTCCGTCAATCACATCCTCCCGGGGAATTCTGGCATAGAATGCGCGGCTGTTGTTCGACAGGAATGACGGAAAATAGGGAACAGGAACAAGAACTACCAACCTGTTTTTGCGAGCCAGCTCCACAGCCTGTTTTTTGATGCACACCCCCCGGTTGATTTCAAAGCGGTTGGGGTAGATAACGGTGGATAAAAGGATTTTGATCACAAACAGGACTCTGAAATTCAAACTGCTATCACATCACAAAATACGCACATGTTTTATATGTCTGCCCTGGAAACCACTCAAAGGAGGGGCGTTCCGGCGGCTTGACAGGGAACCACCCTGCCTGCACCACTGCACTTTGCGGGCTGACCGCCCAAAGACCCGCTGAATGAGGCTTTATTAACCCGGCAACACGATATATTGTGTTGCCGGGTTAATATTATCGTTCGTCTTAATAGTATATCGAGCCAACACGAAAAGCTTTAAGGGCTGCAATCCATTTTGCTACTCTTTCACTCGCAAAGGCCGCATGGGCGAGTTGTGCCAGCCTGATACCCGGTTATAGCGGAATTCAATATAGGATGGACCAAAGTCCCATCGTGCACCGTTCTTGAACAAGGGCTCGCCCTGAATGCGGATCACATCCTCGGGGCTGGAGCCAATGCGAATAAACTCTTCACTACCGGAAGGCGCGGGGGAAACCGTCTCCGGTGGAGGTTTTTTCTTGTTGTCCGGCAATTCTGCCCCCTCCCGATAGAGGCCAGCTTGCAGATCCTGTGTGTCAGCCCGGATCCCGGGTTCAGGTACAGGGTATCTTGTCTGCCCGGGCAGCAACAGCCAGAGGGCCGAAACCACAAACAGCAGCAGAACAAACCAAAACCACGCGCCGGAAGAGCCGCCCTCTTTTTGTAGAACAGAGTCCATATCCGGCGTATGATCCCCGGCTGCACAGCCGGGAATATCAATCGGCCGCGAACCGGGCTTGACCCGGGGGCGCAACGGCATATTTCCGTTTGCTCTGTAATAGTCGGAAATGGCGCGCATCGCTTCATTGATTGCCTGCTGTTTCCGCTCGGCACGCAGCTTCTCATCAGGATTGTGATGATGCCGGTCAGGATGCCACCTTTGAGATAACAGCTTGAATTGCCGACGCGCCTGTTCCCATTCACTCCCCGGTTTTAGCTCGAGTTCACGATAATAGCGAATAAAGTCCGGTCTGCCGCCACCTCGCATAACTCCATTACCACCCGCTACAGCAAAACAGTATCAACGCCGATAGCTGATTGTAGCAAAAAACATTGAATCGGTATAATCAGCACCCTCTTCGCTGCTGTCTCTTTTCTCCAGTGTGGCACGCAGGCGGTAGGTGAGATGGGAGCTTCGCTGAAAATACAGGGTGACGAAGGGGGCCAACGTCTTGTCGTTTCGATCATCCAGTTCGTAAACAGTATCAAAATAGGAGATACCCAGATCCATCCGGGTGCCCCCCCCAAACCCCCGCTCCCAGATGACACCCAGATTCACCAGATGCTGATCCAGATCCGGGCTGCTCAGAAACGCCTGTTTCTGATAGCTTAAACTGGTTCCCAGGGAGAAGCGCGCCCACTCTCGATGGTAGGCCAGTTCGAGCTTGCTGTTCGTATACACCTGCGAAGAGATGATATTTGTGCTGACAGGCACGACTCTGGTACCTCCCGACACCTGTTCTGCGGCGTCGGAAAACCCGTGACTGAACCCGGCCTGAAAACGGCTCGTCGACGAGATCGTTCGGAGCCAGGACAGGCGGGCATAGGGGCCATACTCACTGTTGCCGCTATCGAAGTCGACATGAAGTCCACCCAGCTCCAGCAGCAGCCCCGAACGGCCGAACTGGCGCTCCCAGGCAGCGAATAGCCCGAGCTGGCGATAATCGTCGGCAGATTCGCTGCCAAAATCCACACTGCGCCAGGTCAGGTTTGCCGAAACGTTGGTCGACAGAGAGCGCTCATGAATCAAACTGGCACCCATGTACCAGCGGTCGCTGTTGAAACCTTCGGTCTCTTCGGCATAGGAGTTCATATAGCGCATATCGGCCGTCAGGCGCATTGCGGTGTCCAGACGGTAGTTGAGGCTGGGACCGGTTGAAAAGACATTGGTCTGCTGGATGTTTCCCGGCATCCAGGCCTGGCGGGTCAATACCGGCTCGACGGACAGCCTGTCTTCAACCGCCCAGAATAACCGGTCCTGCAACAGTATCCATTTGACATTTGCATCCAGATAGCCGCGGACTTCGTTTTCATACACGCCGGTCAGGTAGGAGAGATATTCAATATTGGCTCCAACCCTGCCTTCAAGCTCAACGCTGTTCTCCCGGTAATTCAGGCCCAGACGAAGCGTATTGGTGTATTCATCTATCTCATTGTCGGCAGCACGGGCAATGTTACTGGAGTAACCCATCTCATCCTCGATGGAATAGCTCCATTCACTTGCGCTGTTGCCTGACATGGCGCACAACACGGCCAGCAGAACGTAGAGAGAAGATACTTTCATCCGTGATGAAAAAGTTCAGATGCCTTCGGAAAAAACGACGCCGGCAAGTTTGTCCCTGTTGATCTCGGCGGCCGCCTCGGCAATCTGCCTGCGGGTCGATTTGGCATAGCCGACACACAGAATAACAGCATCGCTCAAATCAGCCAGAATTCTGGCATCTGGAGACTCGGTTACCGAAGGCGCATCGAGAATGACAAATCGTTCCCGATACCGGGAACTCACCTCATCGAGAAACATCTCCATGGGTACCGAAGTAAAATAGTCACAAATACTTTCATGCCGCTGGCCAGCCGGCACCAGCCTTAAACGGGGAATGCCTGTCGGGCGGATCAGCCGTTCAATCGAGATCTCCTCTGAATGCTCGATATAATCGACAAGACCAACATCACAATCAACACCCAGGCGTTCATGCAGACCGGGGTTGCGAAGGTCACAGTCGACCAGAAGCGCCGTTTTGGTGTTGTCGAGCGCTATTGCCGCGGCCAGATTTGAGGCGACGAAACTGCCTCCACTACCCGAGGCAACGGGGGACACCATAATCACGAAACCATCACCCTGGTTCATGCCGAAAAGTTTGGAACGAAGCCCACGAAAGGCATCCAGCACCTTGCGATCCGCCATTCCGGGATAGATTATCTTGCAGGCATCAAGCTGGGCGGCTGTTTTGGGTTCCCCCTCGTACATCCGGGCAATTTCACGCGCGGATTCCAAACGGTACTCGATATTGCGCCCGGCATCCCGAGCCAGAAGCTGTGTTTTCACCAGGTCATCCATCGTATTCCAATTCTTGAAAAAACCGTTTGTTTATTGGTAACTATTCAGCTCACCCCTGAAATTCGCCATTTCTGCGTTGAAAAATGGTCATTTACACGCGGAAACTCACATTTTTCACCTTGAACTGACAAGTTTCAGGGGCAATCTGAGTGAGCCGTTATGCTTTTTCTGCCTGTCAGGGGTTATGTCGCCTGTGTGTAACGCAGATAACCAACGTAACCATAGCAAACAATCACGGCAACCATTACCAATCCCAAGCTGGCGTTGACCAGCTGTTTGGTGCGCCGATCCCGTGATGTTTGCAGTGTTGGAACCACAGCCAGAATCCGTAATTTCAAATCCTGCTTCAGCGTTCCGTACTGCCGGACCCTCGGATCAAGCTGAACAACTGCTGCTATCATGCCCAGGGGAATCCCGCCACCCAGCAGCAATCCGGCCATCATGAAATGGAGCAAACGCAAGCCACTCGGTTTCAACGGCAGGGCTGCGGGTTCCTGAATCTTGAAAGAGAGTCCCTGCCCCTCCTGATCGAGACTCATCGATACACGGGCATTTTCCCGGCGGCGCAACAGATCGCTGTACAGCGTCCGGTTTACTTCGTAATCGCGCATCAGCTCCGCCAACTCCGCTTCGGAGTCGGTAATACGCACACTGCGCTCTAGCGCCTCGGTCAGGAACCCGTTGGTAATTCTTACCCGTGTCTCCAGGGTGGCAATTTCGGTGCGCGTGTCCGAAAGCTGTTGCCGCAGCTGCTGGTAAAGTGGATTGCTCTGAATAACCGCTATTCTGGAGTCGTCTCTGCCCCCGCGCAATGCAGCAATAATCTCCTTGCGGCGTGCGGTCTCTGCGGCAATCAGATCCTCCATCTCCCGGATCTGATGATTGAGACGAATGACATCAGGATGACTCTCCCTGAAATTGAGCAGCAGATTGTCCCGCTGCTGCTGCAACTCGACAATACGCTCCCGGAACTGCTGCTCTTTGGTCAACTGTGCAGAAAAAGCAGCCTCCCCGGACAGCTGCCGGTTCAAGGCGTTCTCCCGCTCACGTGCTTCACTCAACTGCAAGCGGGTCTGCTCCAGTTGCTGACGCAACTGTGTAATGCGCGCATCGACATCGGTTTGCGAGCCGGGCCGCGCATCGGCGTTGCTGCCGCGAAACGCTTTCAAACGGCTTTCAGCGTCGAGCAGTTTTTTGTGATACAGCTTTACCTGGTTGTCGACAAACTCGAATGCCGCTCGGCTTTCGTTCTGCTTGGCCCGCAGGCTCTCCTGGATGAACAGCTCCGCGAAGCGTTCTGTGGTTTTAAATGCTCGCCGGGGATCCTTGTCCACGTAGGAGATGCGTAACAAACCGACACCGATGCTGTCGACCCGGGTGCGTTTGGAGATATTTTCCGCGGTTATCTCGATTTCGAGCGGACTCATTTTATCAACCGGCCAGCCCGCATACTCCATCACCTGTTCGAGAACGCGGCGGCTCAACATAATCTCCTTGGCGTTACCTGCCAGAGACTGCACTCCGGTAGCTACCGCGGTCCCTTCCATCAACGGAGTAATGATATTTTTTTCGCTGGCCAGAATGGTAGTGGATGATTCATATTTTTTTGGCCAGTACAGCCCCGCGATTAGAAACAGCAGCGAAACAACGACAAAAATCAGCACCATTTTGCCCTTGTTGCTTCTGATTTCGGCTCGCGCCAGATAGATCCACTGTTCGATATTCATCTGCTAAATCACTAACCCCTCAGAAACGCCGCTCGGGAATGGATATGATGTCCCCCGGCATCAACTCGTAGTTCGTCTCCAGTTTGCCTTGATACAAAATCTCTTTCAGATAGACGGGAAAGGCCCGGGACTTCCCCCCCTGTTTCCGGTACAGCGTGGTACGGTTGGGAGCCGCAAATTCTGTTATACCACCGGCGGCGAGTACAGCGTCGAGCACCGTCATTCCGGGGCGGTGCGGAATGGACACAGGCTGCGCAACCGCGCCGGTGACGCGTATCCTGGTCAGGTAGGTATGGCTGACCAGCTCGACCACGCTGACGGCGACCTGGGGTTCTCTGAGATACTGGCCCAGACGTTCACGGATCGTGGCGGCGACCTGCTCCGGGGTTTTTCCTCCCGCTTGAACATCACCGATAATAGGCATGGTTATCTTGCCATCCGGACGCACGGGACCGGTTACCGAAAGCTCCGGATTCCGCCACACCGATACAGCAATAACATCATCGATACCGATTCGGTATTCGGCGGAAGGCTGTGCATTGTTCTCCGGAATAGGGGCCTTTTTCGGTGGCGCGGCACAACCATAGAGGAGCAGCAAAAACAGAGCAAGCGGTATTGTCTTGACAAGTGAATTTTCAACTGATTTTAACATTCCCGATATTCCTGATGGCAACTGCATATCCGTATCATCCAGCCAGCGCTATTTGGCTAACAGGCACCTTTTTGTTATTGTTTTTTTGCAACAAACGCCACTGCTAACCAATTGATTTTACGCCAGTAGTCACATAAAAACGAACCGGCGGAAATAGCGGGCGCTAGTCGTCTCATTGTACAATACCGCTCTCATCAAGGCAATTTGACCTGGAAGAGGCAAACGTATACTTCGACTTTCACAGGAGTATAATCGGCAGCACGTGCCGATACTGAAGCAACGGCCCCGGGAACTCTCCCTGTTGGCACAAGGTGATTTTCAAATCAGGTGAATTCGACCAACGAACAAACAGTGACAAGCCACAGCGGTATTTATGATGCGGCGACAGATCCCGCGCCCGTACCGGGCGGGCCTGCCTTCGTCCTTACCCTCTTTTATCTGGCCATGATTTTTTTGAGGCCACAGGAGTTCGTGCCTGCCCTGCAAGGGGTTCCGCTTCTCCCGGCGATCATGGCGATTGCCCTGATCGCCTGGCTCCTGTCTGAAAACAAGATCATCGAAACACAACAGCTCGTTGCGCTGACCCTGCTGATCGGTTTTACGATACTTTCAGTCGGGCTGTCCGGCTGGATTGGCGGGATGATTCCCGCCGCCGGAAAACTGATTCCAACCTATGTGCTGTTTCTGTTGATTGCCGCAACGGCGACCACCGCCAGACGTCTGCGCCTGCTGATGTGGGTATTCGTTGCGGGAGCCGTGGTAATGGCCATCCACGGAATCCAGCAAAAGATTACCGGGGTCGGCTGGACAGGCGAAGTGCCCATCCTGGGGCGCATTCGCTATATTGGCATATTCAACGACCCCAATGATGTGGGGCTGGTCTTTGTCTGTTCGTTACCGATGGCTTTCTATCTGCTGTCTTTCTACCGCAGCGCCGTGGTCAAACTGTTTTTGATCATCATTATTGCGACGATTCTGTATGGAATCGTGCTGACGAACTCCCGTGGAACGACTTTGGCGACTGCGGTGCTGACCGCACTTTATCTCTGGCGCCATCAAGGGGTTTTCAAAACCGTTGTCTTCGGCGCGGCGATAATACCCGTCATACTGTTGATGTCTACCCGCATCGACACCATCAGCGCCAGTGAATCTTCGGCTCACGGGCGCATCGAAGCGTGGTATGAGGGGTTTCAGATGTTAAAGTCAAACCCTTTCTTTGGCGTGGGATTCGATCGTTTCACCGAACACTATCTTCTGACCGCACACAACTCTTTCATGCTCGCGCTTGCGGAGCTTGGGGTGTTTGGCTACATTCTCTGGTTCTCTTTCTTGTCGTCGAGCATTGCGATGATGCTGTATCTGCACAAGCCGCCGTCCCGGCCACGCCAAAAGGAGCCGTGGGAGGCGCTGGTGGAGCAGTATAGTGAAAAGCCGGCGAACGATGATTGTCCGCGCCTGGAGAAAGAGGAAGACAGTGAGGGGAAAGAGACCAATCCCGAGCAGAAAATCAGCCGTGAAGACAGCGCCATCGCCAACACGATCTTTTTTTCATTCATCGGATTTGCCACCAGCGCCTTTTTCCTCAGCCGCACCTACAACGTCGTGCTGTTCGTTTTGTGCGCCATGGCCGCCAGTCACTATGCCGGCGTCCGTTTGCGCACCTCCAGCCTGCCGCTGTACGGTTTTTTCAACCGGTTGGGGTTGTGGGTGTTCCTTTCGCTGGTCTCGATTGTCATGCTCTACATCATCACCAAGATTTTGATGTTAATGGCATAGATAGAGTGAAAATAACTGTTCAGCATAGTATGAAACAAGCCGGTAACTGTTCAGATTGCCCCTGAAATTCGTCAGTTCAAGGCGAAAAATGGGAGTTTACGCGTGTAAATGACCATTTTTCAACGCAGAAATGGCGGATTTCAGGGGTGAGCTGAATAGTTACGAATGAAACAATAAAGCAGCTACTCGGAGCGTTGCAGAATTTGAAAGCGGCTGCCCGAATCGTCCCTGGATGGAGTACCAGCCGAGTAGTTATACAATAACATTTATCAACCAGGACGCTTGCCTTGAACTATCTCACACTTGTCGCTCTTTTGTTTGTGCTTGCACTTCTCCCTCTTGCGCTCGTCTGGAGAGAGATAAGAAAGAAACAGATGCACCTGTGGCTGAACTCCTACCTGAAACGGAAAAAGCGGCCGGACCACAGTGGACCAACCCACGTCATGTTCTGTTTCGTGGATCATTATGAGCCCATGTGGGCAGGCGCCTCTTATGAGCAGGAGGTCGAGCGTGTCAACCGCTGGGTACGGGAGTATCCGCCCCTGGCCAGAAGGCATCATGATGCAGATGGATTTCATCCCAAACACACCTTTTTCTACCCCGAAGAGGAGTACCGCCAGGAACATCTCGATGCAATTGCGGGTCTGTGCAGCGATGGATTTGGCGAGCTGGAAATTCACCTTCATCATGACAACGATACCGAAGCCGGGCTGCGGGAAAAACTGTCACGTTTCACCCGCTTGCTACAAGAAAAGCACGGCGCAATGACCCTTTTCCCCGATACGGGAAAACCTGCATGGGGATTTATCCATGGCAACTGGGCGCTGGACAACTCGCTTGCGGACGGCAGTGGCTGCGGTATCAACAATGAACTGGTCATCCTGAAGGAAGCGGGGTGTTATGCCGACTTCACACTTCCTTCAGCCCCCAGTAGTGCGCAAACCCGTAAAATAAACGCCATCTATTACGCCAAGGATGACCCCACCGCCCCCAAATCCCACGATGACGGACGTGACCTGTATGTCGGTGGTGAACCATGGGGGGATCTGATGATCATCCAGGGTCCGTTGATGCTGAACTGGAAAAACCGCAAATGGGGTATCTTCCCCCGTATTGAAAACGGGGATATCCGCAGCATCAATCCACCGACGCCGGACAGGATCGATTTGTGGATGAAAGCCGGTATTCATGTCCAGGGCAGACCCGAGTGGCTGTTTGTGAAAGTGTATACCCACGGCACCCAAGAGAGGGATATGGATTGCCTGCTGGGCGAGCCGGTCGATCAGATGTTCAGTTATCTGGAGCAGCGATACAATGATGGCGACAACTACCGGCTGCACTATGTCAGCGCCCGCGAGATGTTCAATATCATAAAAGCGGCGGAAGCAGGGAAAAAAGGCAACCCGTCAGAGTACCGTGATTTTATTCTCGAACCACCGGCCAACTGTCAGCAATCTGTTTCACGATGAACATTACCACCAAGGTCGTCCACTCCCTCAAATGGATGACCTTTACCAAGTTTTTGGCGCAACTGCTGCGCTGGAGCGTCACCTTCGTCGTTATCCGGCTGCTGATGCCGGAGGACTATGGCATCTACGCCATGGCCGATGTGGTGATGTACTTTTTTGCCCTGTTCAGCGGTGCGGGGCTGGCATCGGCGCTGATACAGGCCCGCCATTTCAGCAACGTCCAGATGCGGCAGATTTTTGGTCTGCTGATCGTAATCAACTCGGTGCTTACCCTGGCGGTTGTTCTGCTCGCCCCGTGGATTGCGGACTTCTATCAGGAGGAACGCATAGTTCCGGTTCTCTATGCGTTGCTGATCGGTTTCCTAACGGTAACCGTCGAGACATTGCCAACCGCCATGCTGGAGCGCAAAATGCGTTTCAAGGCCCTCTCCCTGATTGAGCTGGCATCGGCGACAGTCTCAGCCATCGTAACATTACTCCTGGCAATATCCGGATTTGGAGTATGGAGCCTGGTGTTTGGACACCTGAGCGAACTGTTGATGCGCGCGGCACTCAAATTTGCCGCCCACCCGGTAATGATCTTACCGCAGTTCAGGTTTGGAGAATCGCTTCATCTAATCACCTTTGGCGGGATAAAGACGCTTACATTTCTCGCCTGGTTTGTCCTGGTCAGCATCGACACCGTCATTGGTGGCCGCTTGTGGGACACGGAAACGCTCGGAGTATATGCCGTTGCTCTGCAGCTCTCCTACATCCCCATGAACAAGCTGGTACCCCTGGTCAAGCGGGTAGCTCTTCCGGCCTACGCCAAAATTCATCAGGCCGATAACGACATTGCCCCCTATATCATGAAGGCCAACGGATTGATCCTGATCACCGCTTTTCCCATTTTCTTCGGTTTTGCGGCGACCGCATCCAGCCTGGTACCGCTGCTGCTGGGAGAGAAGTGGCTGGCTGTCATCCTGCCAGCCAGTTTGATTCCGCTGATTCTGCCGCTCCGGGCGTCGCAGGAGCTGATGGATCCCGCATTCGAAGCTTCTGGCCGCCCGCTGGAAGCATTCAAGAACTGGTTGATCGTGCTGGCAGTACTGGCGCCGATGCTTTATGTTGGCGCCCTGTATGGCGGCATTGCGGGAATGTC
The DNA here is from genome assembly GCA_015491735.1 of Gammaproteobacteria bacterium. GTDB lineage: Bacteria > Pseudomonadota > Gammaproteobacteria > Thiohalospirales > Thiohalospiraceae > DRMK01. The sequence goes on along the minus strand of WFVH01000031.1, from coordinate 43,500 downwards.
TTGGGCATGGGTCGTCGGTATCCCGATTACATACGTGATCACCTCCTGGCGGGCTGTCAAATACCTGCGGCTTCCCGGCCGTTCTTATATCTCCTCAGTTTTGAGACCGCTGTGCGCCGCCGCGATCATGTTCGCGGCAATTCACCTGCTGCGCCATATGATCGCAGATGCCGTTCCACTGGCACTGCTGCTGTTCCTCGAGGTGATGCTCGGAATAACCGTATTTCTGACGATGGCCTGGCTGCTCTGCCGTCAGGAGCTGTTTCATCTGCTCGAGCTGACGAAACAGCTATCGGCCCGGAGGCAACAGACAGGGGGTTAGCAATAGTGAGAGGATGCAGTGGTGGCCCAAGCGGATACTCCGCTCCACTTCCATGCAAGTAGCCATTGCAGCGCTACAGATCAACCTCGGCATCGGCCATATACCATTTTCCGCCCGTTGTAGCCAACACGCCAGGCAGCTCAGTCTCCAACCCGGGAGCAGTCAGCAAGCCAGCCCAGCCGTCGACACCACGCGCCACGAAACCGGATTGACCCAGATGCTCCAGCAGAGACGCCGATCCCACGACACTGGCATTGATAGCCGTAGCGCCACTTCCCTGCATCTCCTTCCAGAACCGGGCCAGTAACGGTTTGAGCAGACCCTGGTTCAGCACCTGAAAATCGTCGATTATCAACACATCTCCTTGCCTGGTAAATATAATGTAGCCCAGCAGGCTGTCGTTTCTGTCAAACAGGCCGTAAAACCGGTGAGAACCGAAGGGGCAGTGCTGATACCGCCAACGTAAATAGTCCAGGTTGTGAGCGCCACCAAACTGTAAATCGGGCAGTATCCTGTTCCAGAAACGTTCCCAGCGCTCATCCGCCGCGTCCGTCAACTCCCCCCGCACCCCCCTCTGTTCGGAAAACAGTGTATTGCGAAGATAAAAGATCAGATCGATACAGAATCCGGCTACCGTTGCAGCGGGCCGGGAATAACCCCGTTCACGCAGCTTGGGATACGACCGGAGCAGTTGGGCTCCCCGCCAGCACTCCCCGGCTTTCCTGTATCCTACACGCTGAAAAACCCCGCGTGACGCCTTGTTGGGAAAACAGAACATCAGCTGGATACCCTGCCCCCAGACCTCTCTGGAAATTGCCCGTTGCAGCTGGAGCGCAACGCCAAACGTCCGATACAGCCGATCCACGGCAAAATCGATTGCGATTCCTCCCTGAAGGAGTTCTCCCCCAACCGCCATTTCCCGTGGCAGTACAGAGGCGCATCCCACAATTCTCCCATCATCAGCATCGATAGCCAGCCAGGTATGCGCATGTCCCGCAGGATTCTGGCGATAGAGCCAATCGTAGCGGGCCGGAATGATACTGCTGTCGAGAGAGGAGAGATTGTCGGCCCACAATCTTTCAATAGCAAATCTGTCATTTGCATCACCGGGATCCGCCAGGCGAATCAAACAGGTCGGTTTACGCATCAACACCCCTGGAGGACAGAGACCGAATAGATCCATCGCCCGGTTGCAGTCCCGGACAAATATTTCCTCCCCGATATCATTGGCCCGGCGACCCCGAAAGTTGCACCCAGGCGCTCATCTGTCCGTTGACTACATTTTCCGGTAACTGAGAGCATGCTCATCTCACCCCTTCCAACAAGGAAAAACACAACTACCCGAACATCGAATGTGCCGCCATCTGGCGATGCACAGAGATATCGGACGAAAACAGTCTATGCTAAAATGGCCGACAAGGCGCGGCCACAACCTCCCGAAAACCTCCCGAAGCAGAGTCCGCTGCTGTCAGGTTGATAACACATAAAAAGTGGCGGATAGCCCTTTGAAAAAACAATGTAAACCCACCCCTGGCTCACATACGACTGTAGTAGCATATAGCAGCATGACAGCCGCTGCAAACCCGGCACACCGGTAGATTGGCGGCCTGGTACTGTGAGATAATAGCCGGGTTTGGAACAGATCCAGTGCTCCGTCAAGGCGATCTTTCAGAATGCAGCCGGCCTGTCAGCGCCCGTGGCTGTATCGCCTTGCTGTAATACACCACAGGAACGCTGTATTGATTACCTTGACGGAGTACCAGTCTCGTTAACCCGGCAAAACGAATACCCATCGCCGTTCCCCTGCTTTGCAACTGGGCCGGCAACATGTGATTTTACAGGGTTAAACAGCCCGTTTTCAACGCAGAAAAAACGGATTTCAGGGGCAAACCACGGGGCAGTTCCTGCGGGAAAAACAGACTTTGAACAGAGAAACCAATCTAAACATACTGCATGCCGTACTCTCTCTCGATTGTGGAGGGCTGGAACGCTTGGTGCTCTATCTGTGCAAGGAGGGTATCGCAGCAGGTGATCAAGTCACCGTGTTATGTCTGGATCATCCAGGCGAACTCGCTGACGAGATACAAAAAGCCGGCGCCAGAATGATCACACTGAACCGCAAACCCGGCTTGATGAGGCTGTCCGAGGCTGTTCGGCTAAGAACTCTTGTCAAGCAAACCGCACCCGATATTATCCATTGCCACCAGATGACGGCCTCGTTCTATATCGGCATGGCCGCAAAAACCCTGAACATCCCCGCCATCGTGCATACGGAACATGGCAACCATGACTACTCCGGCTGGCGCCGGCGGCTGCTTGCAAGCCTGGCTTTCCGCTCGGTGAACAAAATCTACTGTGTCTCGCAGAATGTCGCCGACAACCTGGCGACAAGGCATCGGCTGGTGGCGAAAAATCGCCTTGCAGTGCAGGCAAATGGAATCCCCGTACCGGCTGAAGGACACCATTGCACAACACTCACCAGAGAGCAATTGGGTATCGACAAACAGGCCACACTCTACGGAACGGTGGGAAGACTCGCCAGGATAAAGCGTCAGGAAAGGCTGCTGAACGCGATTGCGGCCCTGGCCCGGATGGGTAGAAAAGTCCATTTGATTCTGGTTGGAGAAGGGGCGTGCCGCACAGAACTGGAGCAACTCGCTGATGAGCTGGAAATCAATCACCTGGTCCACTTTGCCGGTTTCCAGCTCGATCCACTCCCCTGGATTATGCTGCTCGACGTGTTCGTCCTGACCAGTGACTCCGAAGGAATGCCCATGGCGCTACTTGAAGCATGGGCTGCCAGAAAACCCGTTGTTGTTACCGCGGTAGGCGGTCTACCCGAACTCGTTTCGGAGGGGAAAACCGGTCTTCTGGCCCCTCCGGACGATCAACAGCGACTGGTCAGCAACCTGGACTCGCTGGCGACGAATCCGGAACAACGCAGCCGTCTGGGGAACAACGGCTATACTTTGGTAACAAAAAAATACAGTGCAGAAAGAACAGCCCGCACCTACCGGGAAGGTTATCTGTCGCTATTGCATTGAACAGGGGCCTCAACGCCCTGCCGCTATTGGTCCGGCAACAATTTACGCGGTATTCGGAGTTTCAGAAACGGGCCGGAACAAGGCGCAGCGCGCCGTCACGGGTTGCTTCACTCGCTGGCGGCGTTGCCAAAACCTTCCGGGGGCGCTGCAATGGCATGTCAGCATGTTGCAGCCGACCCCGCCACCAAATATGTACCGGGAACAACCAGTAATGAAAACGACATTGAAAACAGCCATCGTGGGATGTGGCCAGATAGCGGATGGTCACATAAGCGAAGTTCAGAAACTGACCCGTGCTGAAGTGGTCGCGGTCTGTGATCTGGAGATCCTGATGGCCGAGCAGGCTGCATCCCGCCACGGAGTGCCGCGGTATTACGACAAACTGGAACAGATGCTGGAAAAAGAGCAGCCGGACGTGGTGCATATCACCACCCCCCCTCAAGCTCATCTACCGCTGGCTGTATCTGCTATCGATGCCGGATGTCATGTCTATGTCGAAAAACCCTTTACCCCTTCGTACAAGGAGACGAGACAGCTTGTCGAATACGCACAGGAAAAGGGGCGCAAACTCACCATTGGACACATCTATTACTTCGATCCACCGGCCCTCACGCTGAGAGAGCTGGTCGGACAAGGGGTAATCGGTGATCCTGTTCATGTAGAAAGCTTCTATGGATACAGCCTCGGCGGCTCTTTTGGCAAGGCCATTCTGGGCAACGGCACTCACTGGGTACATGCCCTGCCAGGCAAACTGTTTCAGAACAATATCGATCACCTGCTCAACAAGGTCATCGAGTTCGTACAGGATGAGCGGCCGGTCATAAAAGTGTTTAGCGACATTCGGCGAACCACCAGGCTGGGAGATATCCGCGATGAGATGCCGGACGAGCTGAGGCTGATGATTCAGGGAAGCTCGACTACTGCCTATGCAACCTTCTCCTCTCACATAAAGCCGGCCGCCCACTTCATGCGGCTGTATGGAACCAAAAATATTGCTCATGCTGACTTCGTCTCCCGTACAGTCACTTTGGAGCAGGAGCCAACACTGCCCAGCGCCCTGGGCAGGTTGCTTCCGGCGTTCAATATGGGGAAACAGTACCGGAGGGAGGGGTGGCGCAACGTTGGCCGCTTCATACGCTCCGACTTCCACTTTTTCGCAGGAATGCACAATCTCATCTCCCGTTTCTATGACAGCATTCTAAACGATACCCCACCCCCGGTATCCCATAGAGATATCCTCCGTATCGCCTGGATGATGGATGAGATATTTGATCAGATAAACAGGCAGGAAACAGCGACATGACAGTTCTTGTTACCGGTTCAAACGGGTTTCTCGGCTCGGCCTTGGTGGAGCGGCTCGCGCTGCATGGAGTTAGACATATCCGCTGCCTGGTAAGGGAGGGAAGCGACAGGAGCCGGCTCGAACGGCTCAAGGAGGAGTATCCCGATGCAGATATCCATTACCATACGGGAACCCTGGTCTCCAGGAAAGACCCCCTTGAGGCCATAAGGGGTGTCGATACCATCTATCATTTGGCGGCATCGCTGAGTGGAGCCCCGGCAGACATGTTTCTCAATACGGTGGTTGGCACCAAATATCTCATGGAAGCGGTGATCTCTGAAAACCCGGGTATACACGTTGTCCATGTCAGCTCTTTTTCGGTATACGGTGCAGCCAATCTGCCAGCCGGCAGTCTCATTACAGAACAGACCCCATTGGAGACGCACCCTGAAAGAAGAGACCCCTACGCATTTGTGAAATGGCACCAGGAAAAACTGCTTCTGGCCTGTCAAAAAGAACATGAATTCCCTCTGACCATTCTCAGGCCCGGGGTAATCTATGGCCCGCACGGCAGTGCTGTTTCAGGTAGAGTAGGCCTGCAGTTTGGGAGTATATTTCTCCACCTGGGAGGAAGCAACATACTACCCCTCAGCTATGTGGACAACTGCGCCGAGGCGATTGTGCACTGCGCCCAAAAAAACATGGCAGGGGTGTCTGTATTCAATGTGCACGATGATGATTTGCCCACTTCCCGGGAGTATCTCAAATCCTACAAACGGCAGGTTAAAAAGGTTCGGGCCATTCCGGTTCCCTATCCTCTGCTACAGATGGGTTCAAGAGCGGTAGAATGGTATCACCAATACTCCAGGGGGCAGCTTCCCGCTATTTTTACCCCTTACAAAACGGCCAACCTGTGGAAAGGACACCGCTTCGATAATGAAAAACTGAAAAAAACAGGTTGGCGGCAGCTGGTCTCCACGCAGGAAGGGATGAAAAAGAGCTTTGACTATTTCAGGAACCTGAAATAACGCTACAATCCAGAAGAAACAACAAGGAACAGACAGACATCAACCCGGCAACAATAGATAGCGCATTCAGGGTTCCAAAAACAGCTTGGCCCGGTCTTGCAGACCTGTCCTTCAAACCTTGAACGCGCTATCTATTGTTGCCGGGTTGATAGAGGATGGAACACTGCCGGTCATGCCAACAGTCGCCTGAAAAAAATGAAAATAGAGTATGAGACGATAGATGCGCTTCAGAACCCGGAGAAGGTGGAAGAGATATGGCGCCAAATGCTAACCAAAACGAAAGGGGGGGTTTTCCTCTCGTGGGAATGGGTCTCTGTCTGGCTGTCAACGTTGCCGAAACACTCAAAAATAGAGCTGATAGCCGGACGTTTGAGTGGTGAAACTGTCATCGCATTTTTCATCGGGAAGAAGGCGGTAATTCGCCATAAACTGTTCTGCTACAGGACGGCATCCCTGAACTCCACGGGGGATGACTATTTTGATGAAATATCTATCGAATGCAACGGAGCACTTGTGCAGCCGGATCTGAAAGTCAATATCATCGACGAAATTTGCCAGGCAACCAAAGAAAATTGGGATGAGCTTTATCTGCCCGGGATATCAGGCAGTTCCCTTGATGAAATGGAACACTCTTTTAAACAACAACGGGATAATCTCAATATTATCGAAGAGAGAGACACCAACTCCTATTATGTCGATCTCAAAAGAATAAGAGACACTGGAATGGATTATCTCTCTCTTCTCAGCCCAAACAGAAGACAACAAATCAGGCGTTCCATACGGGAGCATGAAAAACAGGGTGACATTCGTATACATCAGGCAGAAAGCAGGATGGAAGCGCTGAAAATGCTGGACAATCTGGCCGCATTGCATCAAAAGGAGTGGAACAGGCGGGGAAAACCTGGGGCCTTCTCAAATCAGTACTTTATGACATTTCACAAAACATTGATTGACAGGTTTTTCTGTTCTGGAATGATTCAACTGGTCCATATATACAACTCCACCGACACCATCGGATACCTCTACAACTATGTATATGATGACCAGGTTTTGTTCTATCAGTGTGGATTCAATTATCTCGATAACAACCATGCCAGGCCGGGTCTGATCTCCCATTATTTCACGATAATGATGAATGCCAAACTCGACTATGGCCGATATGATTTCCTGGCCGGAAACTCACGCTACAAAAAGAGCCTGGCTACCGATCACTACAGAATGGTGTGGTTCAGATTGCAACGAAAGAGTATCCGGGCCTGGATTGAGCAGAAAAGCAAAAAAGCCTACAAACAGACAATGGCCCTGTTTCAAACGAAGAATGGCTGTAACCGTTCTGAACAAGTTTCAACAGTTGGAGGTAGCGGCTCAGACGGCCTCTGAAGTCCGTCAGCTAAAGATGAAAGATGTGGTTTTTGATGCCTTGCTGCGCAGCGGCGCCCGGCGGATGAGACATGATCCATATTGTGATTAAGCCGATAAAATGAATGAGGATTAGTTGGAAACCACATGATATCCAATAAAATTAAAGGTGTCCATGGCCGGGGGCTGCTATCCATATACCAACGTCAACGTCACTGGGTGGGAAGATCCGGATATCTCTTTTCAGGATAAACGAAGTATTTTTGGAGGAGAAAATGAAGGGAAAAAAGAAGCTGCTAGCCAAAATTCTCGAAACTACCCGGCTACTGGATATGGTCAGCCGTACTCCAGGTAATACGTTGACAATAGTAAATTATCACAGAATATATGAGGACAAGCTAAGCACTCCCTTCGATCCAAGCGTATTCGGCCCTTCCGTATATGAGTTTGAACAGCAAATGGCTTTTCTGCGGGAAAATTTCAATTTGCTATCTGAAAACGATCTGATCAATCTGACTCATACCAAACAACCGTTTTTCGGCAAGAATGCGCTGGTGACATTTGATGACGGTTATCGAGACAACTATCAACTGGCGCTACCTGTACTGAAGAAGCACCAAATCCCGGCTATTTTTTTTATTCCCACCTATAACATAGAAAACTCGGTGCTCGGTTGGTGGGATATTATTGCCTATTTTGTCAGCCAAACAGAAAAAAAAGAGATCACCCTGGATAATGAACGCATCTCCTTGCTTACGCATGAAGACAGGGAAGCGGCCCGGCACCGGCTATTGACCTATATGAAAGCCGTGGCGCACGAAAAATCGAATGATCTGCTGGATCGCTTGTCGAACCAGTGTGAGGTGGCATTTCCCCCTCGCTCTGCTCAACGCGAGCAGCTAATGGGTTGGGAGCAGATTGAGGAGATCGCAAACACAAGCAACCTGAGCATCGGTTCACATACTGTCTCTCATCGGGTACTCTCCACTATCAACGATGATGATGAGCTTGGGGAACTACGTAACTCCAGAGTATTCCTGCAGCAAAAACTGTCTCGGGAGATCCACTCAATCGCCTATCCTGTGGGTGGTTATCATGCGTTCTCCGAGAGAACGAAGAAAAATGCGCGCGAGGCGGGATACACGCTTGGATTTTCTTTTAACACCGGAACCAACTATGGATGCATAGCCGATCCGTTTGACATAAAGAGAATCAGCCCATCTCCCGATTTGTCTGTCTATAAAGGAAATGCGCTGCTGCCCCGTCTTTTCGCCTAACGGGATTTCTTGAACCGAAGAGGGAAACGGTGTCGATACTGACCCGCAACAACCTATCGGTCAAAACGGTTTGAGTGGACAACAAAGCGCATATTTCGCCACCAGCCGGGAAAAATGGCTTGTACCTCATTCAACCACTCACACTGTGTGAACGGATCCGGGGAAGAGATCGGATTCATATAGATAATACGGATTTTTCGTGGATTTCTAATCAACGACAGGTGGATGTTCTCCTGCGCTTTTCTCATTACCTCCCCGGAAAACGGGTTAAAAAGGAAAAACACCGTAACATTATCGGGAACGGAAAATGAAACAACATCAGCAACAAGGATATTTACTTGATTGCACTTTAGCTGTTTACCCGCTTTACGGATATTGTTCTCAGCGATCGTAACCAACTCCGGAACCAACTCAATACCCATCACCTCCCGGAAGGGATAGGTTGCGGCAACAGTAACGACCCGCCCCTTTCCTGAACCATAATCCAGGAAAACCTCTTTATCCGGTTCGATATCCAGCCATGTCAACACCCGATCCAGACAATCATAACAAACCGGCTCATAGACACTGTTCTCCGGGGAGCTATCATTGGCAGCCTCCCATCCCCGGTATTCGGCAGTCTCGATTCCCAACTGCCACTCCCGGTAACGCTCATACAGGTGATACCGGATCCAATCGAGAGTGTATCCCGGACCCTCTTCCACCAGCATCCGGGTACCCTTTTGCAACCCCCTTTTCAATACTCCACTCATCCGCTATTTCTCCCCGAGGGATCGGCAACCATACACCATGAGTAACTATTCAGCATAGTCTGAAACAAGCCGGTAACTGTTCAGATTGCCCCTGAAATCCGTCAGTTCAAGGCGAAAAATGGGAGTTTACGCGTGTAAATGACCCTTTTTCAACGCAGAAATGGCGGATTTCAGGGGTGAGCTGAATAGTTACCACCATGAAACGAAACAGCAGACATGACCGTACTGCGCTCTTGTTATTGGCCCGGCAACGATGGCTGAACAGGGTATATATGACTGCCGGGGGAATGAGCCGTGCCTTGTGGAGGCAAGTGTTGAGATCATCGCACACGCAAAAACTCCAGCAACTCCGCCCCTTCACGTGGCAGATACCACCCCTCACGATTCTCCGGACTCCCCCAACCAAAGAACCCAATGCTTTCCACCCCCTCAATGGCAACTGCAGCCCGAATATCCCGTTTGATATCGGCGACGGCAGGCTTGATGAAATGAGGCATATCACGAAAGGCGGCCAGGCTAATCCAGATTTTGACCGAACCATCCACCGCCAGTATCTTCTCCACCAGTTTCTTTCCCGAATCTTTGACCATATTCGGCAGCAACACCCTGGTACCATCCGTCGAGTAGTTACTATAGAGGTTCAACATAACGATGTCCGCGACATCTGTTCCGAAAGGACTTTTGTCGGTGAAATCACCGTCCATTTCGTCCCAGTAACGCATACGGATTAGAACGGGACGCTTTCTGTCGGCAAACCTGACATCAGCGGCCGCCTCACGCATCTGTTCGAGGCTGATGCGTATGTGCAGCCCGTTCGGCAAATTCTCCCCGGCTTCATTGGATATATCGTAGGCATAGATGGCCGGGTGGTGACGTATTCTTTCAATATAGCTCTTTACCTTGGCGGCCTGCCAGACGGGTGGCTGATCCGCAGTATAGTTACCGTCGGGCCGATAACCCCACGCTGCGCTGTCGGAAAGATTGACGATAAACCTCAGCCCACGCTGGTGAAACCGATCGAGCAGCGCCAAAAGCTGTGCAGGCGGAACGGCATCCATTCCCCACTCACTGTTCAGAACAGTGAATCCAAGCGCCTTGATGTGATCCAGATCGGCATCAGTGATGGTCTTGTCGACCAGTTTCATGTGCAGCAGTTTCCCGGCGGTGATACCGCTACCCCCGGCAACCGAGGGTGGACTGAAAACAGACAAGCATAGAAAGAAAACCAGAATAGCCGCGAAAGCCCGGTACCCGGTTGACAAATAACGGCATCCTGTCATGAAACAAACATCCTGCGCATCATCTTCAATGATTACCTTGACGGAGTACTGATATGTTTTAACTTGCAAGCAACTGTGCCAGAAGGTGTTTTCTGGCACAGTTGTTGACTAAAACATCAGACTTCATGATTGAACTGGCTTGCAAGTTCAATCATGGGGTCTAGAACCGTCTGACCACCGATACATTGACGCCATTCCCGGTGTAAGCCCCACCGCCGCGCGTCACGTTATGCACACCGCTGATTCCAAAACCAAATAACCAGTCGGTGCCAAAATCGTATTTTCCGTTGATACCGGCTTCAGAGGCGAACTTGAAACCGTCCATCGTATCGTCTTTCGCCGCCCCAATCGCCAACGATATATTCACCCCCCCCTTGTCTCCGGCTTTCCAGTAGCCGGTACCGCTCACCATGTACCGCTGGTAATTATCAGGATCATAATAGCCGTTGTCCCGCTCCCTGGAAAAGTCCAATAGCGCTGCGGAAAATCCAAAATCGGTATTCCAGTGCTGCGTTCTCGCAATGGCGCGGCGAACAGCGAAAGAGAAATCCCTGCTGCTGTTTCCATCGGAGAACTCGCTGTACCCCCCTCTCGCCAGAATATGATAGTTAAAACCGGGTCGCCAATTCAGAGACAGGCGGCTCCTGTCCGCTTCGATACCCAGAGATATCGTTCGGGGAGAGCTGGAGTAGTAGTCATGAAAATAGTCCCGGGAGTATTCCAGTCGAACATCGACGGAGTCCAGCGGTTCAATATCCACGCCGGCCTTGGAAACGAGTAGCGACTCCCCTTCGGCCGAGGCCTGTCCAAGATGGAGATCCCCTGAAAACCGTGGCGAAAAACGGTGGCGGAGACCCAGCAGGATACTCCAGTATCCGGCATTCTCACTACCATCGATGTTCTCCAGCCCGCTGCCGGCCTGGGCTGTAAATCGCTCATTGACATAACCGAGACTTACCCTCGTCTCCGGGTTGAGCGAGTAATTTCCCTGAACACGACTGGATAGCGCATCGAGCTCCTCTGACGAGCTGACATATGCAACGCTCCCTTCCACCTCCGGGCGATGTGGATCCGTAATGATTTTTGTCAGCAGAGGATTTCCCCCGGCGCCGGGGAAACGCTGCTCCACCTCTTTCAGCGCATCCAGCGCCTTGCGCGGCTCATTTCCGAAATGCAGGGAAAGGGCATGGGCAAAGTTTGCTCGGTAATCATCAGGTTTTTTTTCAATTATCGGCTCAATCAGGTTACGGGTCTCCTGCGGACGATTTGCCCATGAAAGCACCTCCATCTTCGTTTCCCGCCAGCTATCATCCTCTCCGAATCGATGGCGATAATCACTCAGCAGCTGAACGGCCCTGCCAACATTGCCCCGCCAAGACTGCACCTTGACATGCTCAATCAATACATCCTTGTCATCCGGACGGGACCGCAGGTACGCCGCGTACAGGCGTTCCGACGCATCCATCTTGCCGGCATAGGAGAGCATTCTCGCCTGACTGAGTAGCAGCTCATCATCCTGCTCCCCCAGCACCTGGAGTTTATTGAACCCGGCCATTGCTGCGGAAAGCTGCCCACGGTTGTTCCAGTCCGCCAGCTGCGTCATGAATCTGAGATAGCGCCGGCTCCCCGGCTCGAGAGACAACGCCTTTTCAATCTCCTCATAGGCCAGCCTCTTTTCCTGAACGGCAGCGTAAAGGCGTGCCTGCTCATAGTGGACTCCGGCCTCATCCGGATTCAGCCGGTTACGAAACAGATCGTAGGGACGAAAAGGATCCGGAACGACAGAAACACCCCGGCTTCCCGGATCGATCTTTGGATGTGGCCCCCATATTTCGACCCGTTTGATTTTCATCGGTTCGATGAAGCGAAGATGCTCTACGCCCCCGTGGGCGGAAAACGCGATATCGAACCCGGCGGAACGAAGCAGCCGATGGGCCTCGGTTCGGTTATAGCCACTGCCAAAAGGATAGCTGAACGATGTCGCCACGACACCGGTTTCGGCGAAAATGCGCAATTTGGAGGCCAGGATCTCATACTTTAGCTCATCCGGGGTGAGGGTGGCCATGTCCGCATGTGTTTTGCTGTGGGCGCCAATGACCAGCCCTTCCCCGATCATCTCTTTGATCTCCGGCCAGATCAGGTACTCCAGCCGCGTATCCTTACCGTTGACATGCTGTACGATACTCGCTCTGTCCGCCCCGGTATGGCGGATGGCACCGGTAAAAATATAGATGTCCGCAACGAAACCATATTTTTTGAGAATGGGCCACGCATGGGTATAGAGATTGGCGCAGGCATCGTCGAAGGTGATCATTACCGCTTTATCCGGCAGCCGTCCTTGATCAAACAGATAGTCTTCAAGATTGCGCGAGGTAATGGACTGATAACCCATCTCTTTCAACTGTTTCATCTGGGCATCGAATTCACTTGCCGATAACCAGTAGTCGTTGTCTGCCTTGTCTCCGATACAGTGATAGAGCAAAACCGGCAACTTCCTCTCTTCCTTCTGGCGCACCCGTTTTGGCTTGATGGCAGCAGGGATAAATTTTTCAAAGGCCTTCTCGAGCAGAGCCGCCGCGCCCCTGACATCACCCTGCCCCACCTTGCTGTCTGCCACCGTCAGCCACAGTTTCAAATCCTGGGGGTTTTCGTTGAGATAGGCTTCATAGAGTGCGGTCGCCTTTCGCCCTTCTCCAGCCCAGCGGTAGGTGTCTGCCAGCGTGCGCCGCGCCTCGTCGTCATCCGGCCTCAATGCAACGATTTTTTCGAGACTCACAACAGCTTCCGCGGGACGCTTCAGCCAGTTGGCAATCTGCGCATGGGCCTGCAAATAGGCAATATTGCCAGGCTCCGATTTTGTGGCATGGCGGGCGTACTCCAAGGCTTTTTCAGGCTGGTTGTTCATCGAGTACAGCCGTGAAAGCTCGGCACTGATCTGCGCATCGTCCGGCCGTAAACGGGCCGCCTTGCTCAATGCAGACAGCGCTCCCTGTTGATCGCCCTGCCTTGTTTTTTCACGGGACAGCGCGAGCCATATCTCCACGTTCCGCGGATGCCTGGCAAGAAACTCTTCGTAAACCCGGATCGCCTTGTCATGACGATTTGCCCAAGACCAGCTATTGGCCAGGTTACGCAGAGCCAGCTCATCGTCAGGCTGCATGGCATAGAGCCGCTCATAGCTTTCCGCAGCTTCGGAAAAGCGCTTTAACCAGTTGGCCAACCGGGCGTGCGCCTGCAGATACGCCGTGTTGCCCGGTTCGGCATCCCTTGCTTTTTGGGCAAAACGCAATGCCCGTTCGGGCTGATGCTGCATTCCGAGCAGGGTGGCCAGCTTTGAGTTCAAGGCAGCGTTGTGCGGCTGAATCTCCGCCGCTTTTTCCAGCGCCTCAATGGCGCCATCAGGGTCTTTGAGGTGAATTTTGATGTCGGCAATGCGCTTCCACAGATCAGCTCTCCCGGGTTCCGTTTTCAGCACACGCTCGTATATCGAAACCGCCCTTTGCCACTCCTGCGCCATCTCGGCCCTGAGGCCTTCCTCCGGCGGTGTGGATTGACTATAGGCCGGCGGAGTGCTCAATCCCACAGCCAGCATGAAACATACCCGAAAAAGAAGCTTTACCGCCATGTTACTTACTTTCGCCATCTTGTGTTTTTGCTGATCCATATATCCTTGGCAAAGCGCCCTACGGTTACCCAATCATAGAAGAGACTCATATAACGTATTGGAGTAGCCGCCAGGCCCTTGAAAAAATAGGTGGCGTGGCGATCGGTGGCAACATAGGTAAGAACCAGTGTGGTAACGATTACCTCCGCGAGAATGGTGATACCAACCGCCTCCCAAAGACCAAGAACAATCATGATGACAATGGCTGTGGGATAGAATATTTTCTCTCCCAGCGACAGGAACACAGCCCAACCCATGGGGCGGCCCAGTCGCCTCAACACATGATCACCAAACGGCTGACGATAAAGATCGTCGTTCTTCCTGCTGTCTCCCCCGTTCTCCTGCGCAAACCTCTTTTCGACAAGCTTGCGATGCCGGTAACGCCTGAACACCTTGAAAGGACTCCTGACAAGATCGTCGAGATAGTAACAACTCTGCAAAAAAGAGGATGACCAGAGATAAAACTGGCGGGGAAGGCGCGTTGCTTCCGGCTCCTGAGAACGCATGTAGACATCGGTAATCTGAACATTTCGATAGCCGCAGCTCAATAGCGCAAAACCGATAAATATATCCTCCGAGTTGGTCAGATTGTCACCAAACACCGGTTCATAATGGTCAAACACCTTTTTCAGATAGGTTCTCCGGTAAGCCACTGCACATCCCACCGGGTTGATGGTGGAACCGAACAACATCATCTGCCCTCGATTGACGAACCGCTGCACATACATATACAGAACATCCCGGTACAGGTTGGTGAAGCCCCGCAGCATCCTGCTTTTCCAGCTGGCGTCAAGCTGTAAAACCGCATCCGGATATCGTTCGAAAAACCGTTTGATATTTTTGTCCTGGTGCATCTGCAGGCGATCCTTGTCCCGCAGGGGAAGAACGCAGCCAAATGCACACCCCACCCCCGGCGTTCGATAGAGTTCTTCCACCACCCGTTCGATGTAGTTGTCCGATTCGAGAATCGTATCCGAGTCCACAACGAACTCAACATCCGAATCCAGCTCCCTGGCCTGCCTTTTCAGGGTCGGTGTTTTGCCGACAGGTGATCCGCGCTGAATGATTTTAAGTGGAACACCGCTTATCTCCCCAAAGGCCCGGGCATACTCCACCGTGTTATCGCTGCTACCATCGTCGACCAGGATGATCTGTCTTGGCTGCAAGGTCTGCCGCGCAATCGACGCAAGGCACAAAGGGATAGTCGCACTTTCATTCAGGGCGGGGATGACCACATCGACAGAAAACTGCTGCAGATCGACAGCGGGCGGGGCGGCAGGAGGTCTCCTCCTGCCGCGTACGACACCCCACAGGCTCAGTAAGGTACTAGGCCCGAGAACAAACCAGGGAAACGTCGCCATCGATATCGCTTGTGATTGCAGGTGCCGAAAGATCAATAAGATGATTGATGGTATCAACCAGAGCATATTGCGACTTGAAGCCCGTCATGGTCTGCAGTTTCTGCAACGCGGGTCGGCGGTAGCCGATCTCGTCAAAGCCCTCGCCATAGACCTCCTCATAGGTGAGATGCTCGATGGCTGAATCACTGTTGGCCAGCTTTCTCACCAGCTTCGCCAACTCAAGGATGGAAATCTCGCTGTCACTGCCGACATTGACGATTTCACCAGCGCTCTTCTCTGTGTTGGCCAACGCAAACAGGGCCTTCACGGCATCCCTGACATCCATGAACGAACGGGTCTGGGAGCCGTTCCCGAAAACCGTCAGCGGCTCATTGTTCACGGCCTGATTGACGAACCGCGGTACCACCATCCCGTAGCGGCCTCTCTGTCCGGGTCCGCATACATTGAAAAACCGGACCGCCGTAACATGCATGTCATGCTCCTTGGCATAGGAAATAGCGAACGCCTCGTTCGCCAGTTTGCTTATGGAGTAGTTCCATCGCGTATTTATTCCCGGTGTGATCAGCAGCTCCAGCTCTTCGTGCAACGGCATGTGTTCACCGTCGACAACGGGGCGATTGCCGTAAACCTCCGAACTCGAGGCAACGATGATACGCGGGTTCCAGTGGCTGTTGCGCGCGGCCCGAAGCAACCGCTCACATCCTGCGATATTGATGGCCAGCACCTCGATGGGCTCTTTCAGAACCTTGAACACACCAACAACGGCGGCCAGATGATAAATCACATCTGCGCCACTGACCGCTCTCTCCAGTCCGCTCCAGGTCAGTACATCTCCCTCATCGAAATGAAAATCGGGGTTAGGCAGAAATGGCTGGATATTCTCTTTACGGCCGGTACTCAGGTCATCGACAACATGAACCTTGTGACCCTGGTTTAGATGATATTTGACAAGATTGGAGCCGATGAAACCGGCACCTCCAGTAATCAGTATATGCATTGTGTTACTCCTTGTTTTGTTGTCTGTCCCACAGACACAATCCATTTTGGGTGCGCAAGCGCGGCGGCAAAAAAACCGCTGCCAGGCACGGGAAATTTAACGACAATTTCCTGAAAAGCGCAACTTATTTAGCTATTGATTATGTTAGACTATTTCCTTGACATAATTGACAAAATAAGGAGTTTCCATAAAACCCAAAGCCGTTTTTTTTGACCTGTTGTCCGTGATTTTACTACCGGATGATTTATCTCTTTCTTTTTGTTTTCTATACAGTTTGCGTAAAGAGCCGTTACTGCCGGATTGAACGATCCTTGTGAGCACCAATGCCCCGGTTTTATGCTGGAAAAGAACGCGGTTTCTGTACAGCAGAACCAGGTAGCCAACAGAAAAAACAGGATATAAAATGGCGGTACCGGGAGTGATTGTTTGTTAACCCGGCAAAACAACGCTACAGATGATAAAAAAAGTTTGGTTGAGGAGCTGATCAGGGCGACAGGTTCAAGTTGTTATTTCACCTTTTCCCCAAGAATGCCGCTATCTCTTGAAGGATTGCAACTATTCAGCATCGTATGAAACAAGCCGGTAACTGTTCAGATTGCCCCTGAAATTCGTCAGTTCAAGGCAAAAAATGGGAGTTTACGCGTGTAAATGACCATTTTTCAACGCAGAAATGGCGGATTTGAGGGGCGAGCTGAATAGTTACGAAGGATTTTGGAACACCCGGATCACCAACGGGACAGCCATTGTACCCCGGCCGTCCTGCGCCCTCGCCGCTCCCCCACACCCTCGTTACCTTCGTGGTGGGCCACACAGCGTTCTCTCAAATGACTCGACACAATTGTCTGGATGCCTGCGTTGTTTTTCTCTGGCGCTTCGCATGGCAGATAAACAGTGCGGCCTGATCACCTTCAGGAACCAACAGCCCCCCTTCACTCTCTTTAGTGGTCAGCACTTGCTTTCTTTCATGGTGAAGGAAGATCTCACCACCTTTGCTCGTTACGATTACCTAAATCCGGCAGACTCCTAGAACATAAGAAACGCCCACTGTAACCGTGAATGATATTCTGTTTTGTTACTGAATTTCATTTGATGAACTTCCAGCTTCAATGCATTGCTCTCGTCGAGATCATACCTCAGTCCGACAACATGATGCTCCTGTTCCCGTATGCCAAGATAGGCAAAATAGGGATCTGTTTCGTCGATATCGAGATTGACGTAGCGGTAAAGCGGCTTCAACCGCTCAGTAAGCTGATATCCGAAATGAATATAATATCCGCTGGCAGGATCGGCGTTCACTTTCCCAACCGCATCATCATTGTCGATGTGATAGTATTCCGCTATTGTCTCGAACCCATGCATAGAAAAGTGGAGATCCAATCCCGCAACCGTCTGGGCTATCAGTTTGTCGCCATGCTCCACTTTGGCTGTGCTCCCCTCCCCTGACTCTACCACCGGGTTGTTCATTCCAAACAACCCGATTTGCAGCGGAAACCGGGGAAACCGGTATGCCGTTCTGAAGATGAAGAGCTTGTCATCGCCTGGATCAGCCAGCATGTTTATCTTGATTTCTGATGAGTCGGTGCCATGCAGTGAGTCCATGTCATGCGCTTCGCCCGCCGTATTGAGCGACATGCCATTTCCAAAAATCATCGTATAGTCCAGCTCTCCATGCCTCAGGGGGGTAGTCCCTCCCATTTCAAATCCAACCGTTACCATAGGGAAAATTGCGCCATCCTGATCTTCGTAATTGAGAAAAAACGGGCGCGTTATACTGTCCTGAAGCAGCTGTCCGCCCTGATGATAGGTTCTGTTCCAATAGCCAAGTGGCGACTCTACCAGACCGGCCTTGAATTCGAATACTGGAGAAAAAACCCGTTTGATCCACAACCGTTCCATTTCAATCTCCTCGGTATAGTCACCGATGATGAACTCGGCAAAGGCCATGGTCCCCTCACCTATCTCCTGAAAGGCATAAAGATTGAAACCTCCCAGCGTAAATCCCTCCGGATACTCTCCACTGCGGCTGGCATGTTCACCTACTACATCATGTTTATGATAGCTGACACTGCCGAATCCCTCGAACTCCAGCGCCGCTATGGGCGCTGAAAACAACGTCACCATCAACAACCCAGCAAGAAGAGAGCTTTTACTGCGCATTTCCATTTAATTCCCCTGATAAATCCCGAAAATATTCCGCCTCATTCACTGATGGTCAAAAGCACTTTTACCGAGTCATCGACGACATCACTCTTCACGATGCCGATCATCCCCGGCGAGCTGATGACTGCCTCCTTGACCGCCATCTCGTCCGGCAGATAGTCAGGTGGCTGCTGTTTGCCCTGAAAGCGCAGTTTTGCCCAATGGATTTCAAGCTGACGCGGAGACTTTCCGACAATCCCCTGATAAAACAGCTTGTCAACGATACGACTGCGCCGGGGAACAGCAAAGGCAACCCGCTCGCCGGTTGGGAGCCACGCCTTTTCGCCAAGAAAAATGGCGCGAACCTGCTCCTTGGTAAGCTCGTCAACGGACAATTCCGGTGAACCGATAACAACCAAATCCGGCTCACGGGCAGCCGTTGCTTCGACTCCGGAAGGTGGAGATGACAGCATGGCGGTTGTGGAGGGTGCTTCCGGTTTGCTCTCTTCCCGGGGAGAAGAGAAACGGGGTTGGGGCGTAGCCGGAGAGATGACAGGTGGCGCCGCCGAAGGCAACTCAATAGAGGGAGCTTCCAGGGCTGGCTCATTGTTTAGCGCCGGAGCCGCCGCAGGAATCGGTTCGGTCCGTGCGATTTCGTATCTCTGTTTGTCTTCTGTTTCCACCCGTGTTCCGGCGCTTTTCAGTTCAGGGGAATCCGCTTCAACTCCTGCAATCTGCAATCCGGGCTCCTTCTGCTCACTGATTTTTTCGGTTTGTGAAGTCTCCACTTCGCGGGATGATGCAGTTACACCCTTCGGGGCCTGTACCTGTTCCGCAGTCAGGGATTCCGTTTGCTGCGCATCCGTCTCAACGTCGTCACCGGCATCACCATCCTCCGCAGCAGTGCCGCCCCCCATCAAAACGGCATCTTCCCCTGCAGTATGGCCGGGAAACGCATCAGGTAATAACGGCTCGGTTTCATGGACAATCTTCTCTTGCTTTTCCGGCAGGGAGGAGACCACCTCCTCTTCCGGTGTGCCCGGCTGGAGAGCGACTTCCCTGTCGGACTCGTCAGATCCACCGCCGGAAAACAGCAGCAGGCCAGTAACGCCCGAAACCGCCAGCAGAACAGCTGCAACAAGCGGCCAGCGCTTTCTCCGGCGCTCGCTGCCCGCCAGGCGGGTTTGCTCCAGCCTGGCCAGGTCTTCATCATACCGGCGGCGCAGTTCCGGCTCCTTGAGCACCGTATAGGCTTCCGAGATGCGCAAACGGCTCTTTCTCTGCGGATCGACCGCTTCATCGAACCAGAACAGTTTGTACAACAACTGATAGTGTTCTGATATCTGGGCCGGGGTGGCGCCGGTGGGCAGGCCCATGACCCGATAGTGGCTGGTATCGGATCCATGCAGCATTCGGCGCAGCATCGCCGCAGCCACGTGAAGCACTTTTATTTTCTCCTCCCTGTTCTTTTCATCCTCTTTGACCTCCGTTGCCAGCTCGGCCAACAGCCGGAGCAGATTGGGCATCTCTTCGGGATGGAACGACATCAATTCATCGGAATCGACGGATAGGGAACGAAACTGTGATATCAGAGAAGCCAGTTGTCTCAATGCATCTTTTCGCTCCTGCGGCGCCAGCTTCTGCAGGGATGGCTGGCCTGGCGGTGTCAATACAGGCATATCATCCATACCCTTGCCATCGCTCTCGACACCCTCGGCCTTGAGAATGGCTCTCAACAATTGAGGTGAAAACTTGTCATTGCTCATCGAATCGACTCTTCCCTGCCAGAACTTGCCATGGCGTACTCAACCGCGTCACGCCTCTCGTCCCGGATTGGCTTTGATGAAATACCGGACGATAACCAGAATCCCTAATATCACATGATCAAGGGTTTTTCAAATATAAAATCCCGCAAATATCAATAGTTACCAAGACAAACGATATAGAGCCTCATTCAGCGAGTCTTTGGGTGGTCAGCCCGGTGCTTCCCTGTCAGGCCACCGCGCCTTGCGGATGGCCACCCGGAGGCTCGCCCGAAGGGAGCGTCCCACACCTCCCGGCCCGGTGTTGCGGCGCTCGAAAAGGGCCAGCTTTTCCTGCGAGCCGTGCCTTGATCCGGGAGGTGTGGGGCGCTCAGAATAACGCTCTATTATCGCCTGTGTTAGTACGTTTGAATTTAATGAAAAAAATGTTTTTCTGGTCACGAAAACGAATTTGCCCCTCACATCGGAACAAAAAACAATGAACACTATATTGTTTTACCAGATACAGGTATTGCACCTCCATGTGCTTGTTGAATATATCGTTGTTATCCGGGTTCGGCCAGTTGCTTCATCTGCTGTAGCTGGCGCGCCAAAATGCTTTTTATAATCTACTCGGCAACCACGCAGCTATTCTCTTTTTTGGCTGCAGTAGCATACACCCGCCCGTTCAAACTTCGCGCTTGAGGATTGTACTGCAAACCAGGCAGGTGTTTCAAACAGGAACATTAACATATAAAAACATCCATAATTACCATTATGCCGTCGCAAAAGTAATTGGCTCGATATTGTCCGGGTCAATAGCTACAACTCCAGCTGCTCCCAACGGTTATACAACTGCTCCATCTCGGAGTCCAGCTGCTCCAGTTCGGCCAGTTTCCGTGCGATCGTTTCAGATGAATTCCGATAAAAATCTCTCCGGGAAATAGTGCGCTGCAGATCCGCCTTCTGCTGCTCGAGCCGTTCAATTATGGCTGGAATGGAGTCAAGCTCACGCTGATGTTTATAACTTGGTTTTCTGGCCGTTGTTTCTCTTTTTTTTGGCTTTGCCGGTAACCGGGCAGGTTTTTTTCCTGTTTCGGAATGTTTCGTGTCCCGCTGTTCGAGCCAGTCACCGTATCCACCCACATACTCTCCGATCCGGCCCTCCCCCTCGAAGACCCATGTGCTGGTTACGATGTTGTCAAGAAAGGCGCGATCATGACTGACCAGCAACAAGGTTCCCCGGTAATCGATCAACAGCTCTTCCAGCAACTCCAGCGTTTCAATATCGAGATCGTTGGTTGGCTCATCCAGAATGAGCAGATTGGCGGGACGAGTAAAAAGCCGCGCCAGCAGCAGCCGGTTACGCTCTCCTCCAGAGAGCGAACCGGTCGGCGAGCGAGCTTTCCGGGGTGGAAACAGAAAATCCTGCAGATAGCTGATCACGTGACGCTGTTTACCATTGACCGTCACTGTTTCACTGCCATTTGCAACATTGTCGACTACCGGTTTATCCAGTTCGAGTTGGACTCGTTGCTGATCAAAATAGGCTGTCTGCAGTTTCGTGCCACACCTGATGGTGCCCGTGTCGGGCTCCAGTTGATTCAACAGCAGCTTGAGCAATGTGCTTTTTCCGGCACCATTGGGGCCAATGACAGCGATTCGATCGCCCCGCATGACGCGGGCAGAGAAATCCCGTACGACAAATTTACCGGCATGGCGCTTACTGATAGTGTTGACATCGAACACCAGTCGGCCAGCGTATTCACCATCATCCAGCGCCAGTTTGGCCTGGCCCGGCCGCTCCCGGCGTTGGCTACGCTCACGGCGCAGTTGCTGCAGCGCGCGAACCCGGCCTTCGTTACGGGTTCGCCGCGCCTTGATCCCCTGACGAATCCAGTTCTCTTCCCGGGCCAGTTTCTTGTCAAACCTGACACGATGCTCAGCCTCCACCGCCAATCGCTGGTCCCGTCTCCGCAAATAGTTGGAATAGTCGCCCGGCCAAGAGGTAAGCTGCCCCCGATCCAGTTCCACTATACGCGATGCCAAGCGCTGCAGAAACAGCCGATCGTGCGTAATGAACAGCAACGTCCCCTTGTAACTGTCCAGAAACTCCTCCAGCCAGCTGATGGACTCGATGTCCAGGTGATTGGTTGGCTCATCCAGCAAGAGAAGATCCGGTTCGCAGACCAGAGCCTGCGCCAGCAAGACCCGCCGCCGGTAACCGCCGGACAGTTCACTCAGCATGCGTTCCGCTGGCAGTTGCAGGCGTGACAGCACCGTCTCCACCCGTTGCTCAAGCCGCCACCCATCGGCAACCTCCAGGGCCTCCTGCAAGCGGGTCAACTGCTCCATCAGCCGCTTATCCGGCTGTTTATCCATCTGCGCGAGCGTATGATGGTACCGGGCGACTGTTCTCCCAAGCTTGCCCAGCCCTTCGGCGACCACATCAAATACGGTACGTTGTGCAGCGACGGGCACCTCTTGCGGGAGATAAGCGATGCGCAGCCCCTCCTGGCGCCAGATATCACCCTCATCAGGCGCAAGCTTTCCCGCAATCATCTGCATCAAGCTGGACTTGCCGGCCCCGTTCCGGCCAACCAGGCATATACGCTCTTCCGGCTCAACTGTCAGTTTTACCCTGTCCAGCAGGGCATGTTGGCCATAGGCGAGGGATACGTCATGAAATGTCAATAGAGGCATCGTTCCGGTGTTTTGTTAACCTGGCAATAATATTCATTCTCCCTACAGGAAGACAGAAGCGGCCGGGTTTCCTGCAAAACTGCCAGAGCTGCCTGTCCGGACAGGGGCTATCTGCCCTGTTCGAGCATATTAATCAGCCGTTCAGCGGGAACGTAACCCGGTATCCGGCGGCCATCCTCCAGGAACAGAGTAGGGGTAGCATTGACGCCCAGCTGTTTGACCAGGTCAAGATGTTCTCTTACCGGATTATCGCAGCTCGCTTTCTTTATCTGTTCGCCATTTTTTGCCCTGGTCAGGGCAGTAGCGCGATCGTCAGCACACCAGACAGAAACCGTTTTGTTATAGGAATCAGAACCGATGCCGGCGCGGGGAAATGCCAAATAGCGAATCTTGATACCGGCCTTGTTGTACTCTGCCATCTCATGGTGCATCTTGCGGCAGTAAGGGCAGTCGATATCGGTAAACACGGTTACGGTATGCCTGGTCTCCTTCGGGGCATAGACAATCATCGACCCCTCATCCAGCTTATCGATGGCGTTCTTGTACAAAACTGCACGCCGTTCATCGCTGATGTTGCGCCGCTGCTGAACATCGAGCAGATCGCCGTTCAACAGATACCGCCCGTCGGCAGTAACGTAAATAACCTCGGTTCCAAGCACAACCTCATACAGCCCCTTTATCCTGGAGGGCCGAATACTATCCGGGCGGGCACTCCCTTGCGACACTTTCTCGATAGCAGCCCGGATGGCCACCTCGGCATCATTTTCCGCATGCAGCACCGTGCTGCTCAAAGCGATAACGGCAATGGCCAACGAAACATGGATTTTTTTCATACGGTTTTCTCTGGATTGAATAGAAATGGTGAACGTTGGAGTAACCCCCGCTGCGGAAAGTTCATCCACGCGGATGATGGCGGGCATGCAGCTCCTGCATGCGGGCACGGGCGATATGTGTGTAGATCTGGGTAGTAGAGAGAGCGCTATGGCCCAACAGCATCTGCACTACACGAAGATCGGCGCCATGGTTCAGCAGATGGGTGGCAAAGGCGTGGCGCAGCGTGTGGGGAGACAAGGCCGTACCGATTCCTGCGGTTCGGGCATGACGCTTGACAAGATGCCAGAACGCCTGCCGCGTCATGCCGCCACCGCGATGCGTAACATACAGCACATCACTCTGACGGCCATGAATCAATGCCGGCCTGGCCTGGGTCAAATAACGCCCAAGCCAGCCAAGCGCCTCATCTCCCAACGGGATGAGCCGCTCCCGCCCCCCTTTTCCACTGATTTTGACCACCCCTTGACGTGTATTCAACTGTCCAGTACCCAAGGTTACCAACTCCGATACGCGCAAGCCGGTGGCATACATCAACTCCAGCATGGAACGATCACGCAAACCGAGAGAGGTATCGGTATCGGGAGCAGACAGCAATCGCTCCACCTCGGATTCCGTCAGACTCCTGGGAACAGAGCGGCCTAGTTTCGGCGCATCGATACGCGCACTGGGATCTTCCCGAATGCGCCCTTCACGAACCAGATATCGGTAAAAGCCATGCATGCTGGATAACAGCCGCGAGCTGGAGCGGGGTCTTGCACCCTCCCCAACACGTTCAGCCAGATAGGCCAGCAGCGCCTCCCGGGTTGCCCGCAGCAGAGAGCTGTCATGAGAATGTTCCAACCAGCGGGCAAGTCCCAGCAGATCATTGCGGTAAGCCGCCAGCGTATTGGCAGTCAATCCCCGCTCCATCCAGACAGCGTCGAGAAAAGCTTCAATCTCGGCGCGATCGGCCTCGGCAATATCGGCTGTACTCTGTTTCATGCGCCAGCAACCAGCGTTTAATGGAGATATATGACCCACTCGTTCGACCATCATACCCCCCCAGCCCGGATACGGAAACAACCCGATGACATGGTACGACAAGTGGCAATGGATTGGAACGGCAGGCATTGCCAACGGCGCGCGGGCTACTGTTCAACCGCGTGCTTATTGCGCCATATGTCCATCGCTCACCAAGCGGGATAGCGGCAAGCACCTGCCAAACGCGAAGCTGGAATGCCGTGCCGCGCAACTCAACGGGCAGATCAAACCGGTGATCAGCGTTGTGGAAATAACCATCGAGTTGCCTGATCACCTCTCTGGCAAGCGGAGTAGCCGGGGATCGCCGCTCGATATTTGAAAAGATATAGTCGATTCCGACAAGGAGTCCATCGTCGAGCCGGATCCCCAGCAAGCAGGAGAAAGGAGGTGGAAAAGGTGCGTCGACGATGGCCTGATATCTGTTCAAGCGATTCACCCGGACTCAAACAAAAACGGCTCCCGCGAACCAACCCGGAAGCCGTAGAGGATACAACCGGGCAGTCGGCCCGACAGGCAACGGTGCAACTATCCGGATTCAGCTCTTCTCGCGGCCACCATCCAGTTCGTCCTGCCAGACTTTCAACTCATCCCATTTGCCATCGCGCGCCATCCCGGCCTGCTTCGGCCACGTCTCCGGGTCATGAGCAGCATAGCTGCCGCCGGCCTCTGCCAGAATTTCCCGAATTTTTTCCGGGTCTGCGGCGGCCAAATCGGCAAAACTGCTGAAACCGGCATCATGGAGCAGCACCGAAATCTTCGGCCCGATACCTTCGATACGGGTCAGGTCATCAGCTGGCTCCAAAGCCGCAGGTTCCTCCCTGCTCGCGGCCGCGGCCTTTTTCGCACCGCTGCCAGAAACCAGCTTCTCCTTGATGCGCGCAGCCTTGCCGCGGCGTTCGCGCAGATAATAGAGTTTGGCGCGGCGAACATCCCCACGCCGTTTGACCTTGATCCCGGCCACTGCGGGACTGTAGGTCTGAAAAACGCGTTCCACCCCTTCGCCATGTGAAATCTTGCGCACGGTAAAAGCGGAGTTCAGACCCCGGTTGCGTTTGGCAATCACGACACCTTCGAATGCCTGCAAGCGCTCCCGGCTGCCCTCTTTCACCTTCACCTGTACCACCACCGTATCGCCTGGACCGAACTCCGGTACCTCGCGATTCATCTGCTCCGCTTCCAACTGATCAATGATGTTGCTCATCGTTCTCTCCCGAGACAGCTTCAATCAAATTCCCATTACCCTGTTGCTCCTGGATATACTCCCGCAACAGGAGATTCTGTTGTTCACTCAAATCGAGTTTTTTCAGCAAATCCGGACGCCGCCGCCAGGTGCGCCCCAACGCCTGTTTTTCCCGCCACCGGCTGATAGCCTGATGATCACCGCTAAGCAGCACGTCCGGCACCCCCAACCCGTCGATCTGCCCGGGGCGCGTGTAGTGGGGGCAATCGAGCAACCCCGCCGCGAACGAGTCCCGCTGCGCCGACTCCCGGTGGCCAAGGGCGCCCGGTAACAGGCGGGTAACGCCATCGATAACCACCATCGCCGCCAACTCCCCGCCACTCAACACATAGTCGCCAAGCGAGAGCTCATGATCCACTTCGGTCTGGATCAGGCGCTCGTCAATCCCTTCGTAGCGACCAGCGAGCAGGATAACCCGATCCTGCCGGGCCAGCCTTTCGAGCCGCTCCTGATCGAGGCGCTGTCCTTGCGGCGACAAATAGACAACCTGCGCCGGTAGTGGATCATCCTCCCGGGCCGCCTGGATAGCCGATCGCAACGGCTGCAACAGCATCAGCATCCCCGGCCCGCCACCGTAGGGGCGGCCATCTACGGTTCGATGCCTGTCCTGCGTAAAATCCCGCGGGTTCCAGCCTTTCACCTGCAACAGACCCGACTGAACCGCCCTGCCGGTTATCCCATACCCGGTTACCGCATCGAGCATGCCCGGAAACAGGGTAATAACATCAAATCGCATACCTAAGATTCAACTGCTCAGCGAACTGTAACATATTTGGGGTAACTGCCCGGCTTGCCCCCGAAACCCGCCGGTTTCGCCTTAAAAAATAGTTGCTTACGAGCGCAGCCTCACCTTTTTTGTCTTGATCTGACGGGTTTCGGGGGCAAGCCGGGCAGTTACCTAGAATTCAGGATCCCAATCAACCTGCATCCATTGGTGTTCGAGATCGACCGCGACAACCACGTCACCGAAGAGACAGGGAATCAATCGCTCCCGCTCTCCTCTCACCACCAGCACGTCGTTGGCCCCGGTCTCTATCAGAGTTTTGACCTCGCCCAGCTCTACACCATCCCGGGTAACGACCTTCAGACCAACCAAGTCTGCCCAGTAATACTCACCGGCAGCCGTTTCAGGCAGCTGAAAACGGGAAACGGCGATATCGGCGCCCAGCAGGCCCGCTGCCGCATTCCGATCGCCATAACCTTCCAGACGGGCAACAACTCCCTTGCCCTGTTTGCGCCCCGCCTTTACCGGCATCTTGCGCCACTCGCCGCCGAGTTTTACCTGCCAGGGCGAATAGCCGAGTATCGCCTCGCGCGGGGAGGTCCAGGAATAAACCTTGACCCATCCACGAACACCATACAACCCGGCAATCCGGCCAACCACGATTTTTCGGTCGGACGCCCCGCTCACCTGCCGCCCGGCATCACCCGGATTCCGGCTGACGATACCCGTGTTCTATTCTGCAACTGCCTGCTGCTTGACCTGCTGTTTAATCAGTTTGGCGACACGCTCGGAACGCCTGGCGCCTTTCGACAACCAAAAATCGATGCGCTCCATATCGAGCCGCAGCGTCTCTTCATTGCCCCTGGCGACAGGATTGAAGAAGCCCAGGCGCTCGATATAGCGGCCATCACGGCGGTTGCGGCTGTCAGTGACGACAACATGATAAAAGGGGCGCTTCTTTGCACCGCCACGAGACATGCGAATGGTTACCATTGACCGTTTCTCTCCAGTTGATCCCGATTGCAGGCCACCTTCGCTACCAGTGGCCAGCGGTAAAACGCGTAATTCTACGCAACTTTGGCGCAATAATCAAAGCGTTTCCTCTTGTTTTACCCTGATATACGATGGCGCCACAACGGCCGATGGAACTCAACAGCCTGACGCTTGCCTTACTTTCAGCAGGAAAAGTCAAACTGCCCGACAGCGGTTGCCGCAAACAGGGGAAACAGCCCGTCTGCCAGCAGAGTGCTCTGAAACGGAAGCCGAAACGAACAGCCGGGCGTTATCGTGTATTCTGACAGTCTATGCGTACCAATTGAGGAGCGACCCGATGTCCAGATTGAACACGACCTTCTTTACCGGCCTGGTGACACTGGTCCCTGTCGCCGCGACCCTCTACTTTCTCTACTGGTTGGCGATCACCACCGAGTCCCTGCTGGGCAGGCTGGTGCGCATGGTATTGCCGGAACAGTACTACCTTCCCGGTACCGGGGTGGCGGTCAGCCTGTTGCTGGTGTTTGCGGTGGGTGTGCTGATGAAGTCGTGGCTGGTGCGCACCGTGTTCGGCTGGTGGGAGAACCTCCTCTACCGTATCCCGCTGATTAAATCGGTCTACGGCTCCATCCGGGATCTGCTCTCGTTCATCTCCCAAAGCCCGGATACGGGGATGCAGCAGGTGGTCACTGTCTCCATGGACAGCGGCCTGCGGGTCATCGGTTTCGTTACCCGCGATAGTCTGGCCGATCTCTCTGAACAGGTGGAAAAGCGTGACGATATCGTCGTCTACATCCCGCTGGGCTATATGATTGGCGGGCACACCGTACTGGTCGCCCGCTCCCGAATCCAGCCGCTCAATCTCTCCAAGGAGGATGCCATGCGTTTCGTATTGACCGGCGGTCTGGCCAAACCCGGCAATAACTCAATGGACGGATAGTGGCTGTTCATGGCATGTTTTCTGATCATCTGCTGGTTATCATTAACCCGGCAAGCATCTATGTCGCGTTCAGGGTTTCGAGAACAGGCCGGCCCGACCTTGGCAAAACGCGCTGGGGGGTGGCTCCAGCAGCGTTTTGCCGTCTTGCAGCAGACCGGCGCACGACGGCTGAATGCGAAATATATTGTCGCCGGGTTAACCGGGTTGATACTGTTGGCGGGCAACGGTGTGGTGCTGGCCGACGATCCGCGGCTGAAAATTGTGGTCAGCGGGGTAAAGGGGGAGCTGAAGGCCAATGTGTACGCCAACCTCAGCCTGAAGCAGCGTCAGGCGGCTGGGACGGTGCTCGATGAGCAGGCCATCCGGCGGCTGCACCGCAAGGCGGAACAGGAGATCCGTCTCGCCTTGCAGCCATTTGGCTACTACCGGCCGGCGATCACATCCAGCCTGACCACCGGTGCAGATGGCTGGGTAGCCAGTTACCGGATTGTGCCGGGATCCGCGATCAAACTCTCGCGGGTGGAGGTGGTCCTTCGTGGTCCGGGGGCGGATGATCCCGTGCTGAAGGCCTGGCGCCAACGTTTCCCGCTGCAGAGGGGAAGCACTCTGCGCCAGCAGGCATATGAATCAGCCAAGAGCGAACTGCTACAACTGCTGCAGGGGCGGGGCTATCTGGAGCGCAAGCTGGAGCGCCACGAAATAGTGGTCGACCTGCGCCGCTACAGCGCCACGATAGATCTGGCAATCGACACCGGGCCACGCTACCGCTTTGGCGCAGTGGAGTTCCAGCAGGATATCCTGAAAGAGAGCCTGCTGAAACGGTATCTGCCCTTTCACCCCGGCGATGACTACGATGCCGACAAGCTCCTCGAGCTGCAAAGGGCGCTCAGCAACAGCGGTTACTATCAGCGAATCAATATCCAGCCGCTGCTGGATCAGACCGTAGACAAGACGATACCCGTCACGGTGCTGCTGGAGCCACGCAAGCCCACCCGTTACACGACAGGGATAGGGTACGGCACCGACACCGGGCCGCGCGTCAGTTTCGGCGTCGAACGCCGCTACCATAACCGCCTTGGCTACAAAATCAGTGGCGATGTAAAAGTGTCGGAGATTCGGCAGGAGGGAACCTTGCGCTACCGTATTCCGCTGGATCGTCCACAGAGCGACTACTCCGAACTGATTGCCGCCTCGGTCAATGAGCAGACCGCCACCAGCAGCCGCAGGACCCGCAGAATCGGGGTCAGCGCCAATCACAAACTGCGCTATCTGCAGCGTACTGTCGCCATAACCTACGAGATGGAGAACTACAACATCGCAGGGGAAACGGACTACTCCGCCCTGCTCATCCCGCTGGTTTCGCTGCAATATCTCAAGGCGGACAGCCGCATCCATACCCGCAAAGGGGTGCAAGCCCGCCTTACCTTGAAAGGCGCCACGGAGCAGATCCTGTCCAACACCAGCTTTATCCAGACCCGTTTCGGCACCAGCTTCATCCGCTCCATCGGCAACCACGGCCGTCTGATCGCCCGTGCCGAAATCGGAGTCAGCTGGCTGGGGGAGCTGGATGAACTGCCTGCCTCGCAGCGCTTCTTCACCGGCGGTGATCGCAGCGTGCGCGGCTATCGCTACGCCTCCCTGGGGCCGGTAGACAGCCGTGGCAGAACCATCGGTGGCAAGCACCTTTTGACCGGCACTGTCGAATATGAGCTTCCCGTCTCGAAAAACCTCGCCCTGGCCGCCTTCTTCGACACCGGTAACGCATTCAATTCGTTCAACGATTTTACCCTCAAACAGAGCGCCGGTTTCGGGCTGCACTGGTTTCTGCCCGTGGGCACCCTTCGCCTGGATTTGGCCTCCGCATTTCAGGAGGAGGACAGACCCTGGCGGATTCATCTCAGCATAGGGCCGGACATGTGACGCGCCTGATGCGGATAATGCTCGGGCTGTTGCTGACGGCTGCCGTTCTGTTTGCCAGCGCCGCAGCACTGCTGCTGGGAACCGAAACCGGTCTGCGCTGGAGCGTGCAGCAGCTGCAGACAGCAACCGGCGGTGAACTGCGCATCGCCTCGGTCCACGGCCGTCTGCTCGGTGATATCCGGTTGCAGGGGGTGGACTACCGCAACAGAAATATCGCCCTGAGCGCAAACCGGCTCGCCCTCAGTTGGCGGCCGGAATCCCTGCTGCGGGGCCGCATCCGGATTACCGCCTTGAACGCCGACCAACTGCAGATCACCCCGTTGAGCAAAAAAGAGCCGCAGCAACCTTTTCAGGGGTTCTCCCTGCCATTGCCCCTCTATCTGGAGCAGGCGGCCGTAACCGGATTCCGGCTCAATAGAACCGGTGACGCCGCACCGGTTGAGCTGGAAAGGATTCATTTCAGCGGTAACTACCAAAACAGCACCCTGACTATCCGGCAGATGGATGCGGATGTGCCCCAGGGGTCGGTCAAGGCGGAGGGGGAGATTGAGACAACGGCGCAACTGGCATTCGATATCACCGCAAAATGGCGCTGGATCGCCCCGCCTGCCACCATTGTCAGTGCGGCGGGAACAGTGCATCTGAGGGGGAACCCCAAACGGTATTTGTTCCGGACAGAGATGGATCTGCCTGTGAAAAAGCTGCCAGCGGCACGGCTGGAGATCAACGGTTCGGGCAATCTGTCGGGAGTCCAGGCGGAAAAACTGCACGCAAGCTGGCTGGCAGGAGAGTGGACAGGCAGCGGCCACCTCAACTGGCGGCCGGCGCTGAGCTGGAGCGCAAAACTCTCTGCCGAAAAACTCGATCCCGCCCTGGCCTGGGAGAGGTGGCCCGGGGGAACAATCAGCCTGCAGCTCTCCGGGCGAGGAGACGGCAGCAACAACGAAGTGGAACTGGAGAAACTGGATGGCACGATCCAAAAATATCCACTCAACGCCAGCGGCAGGCTCAGTCTCGCCAACGGCATCCTGCATCTGGACAGCGTGCGAATCGACTCCGGCAGCGCCCGGCTCGCCGTATCGGGGACGGTAGGAACAAAATGGAACACCCGGTGGCGACTCGACGCGCCGGATCTGGCCCACCTCTGGCCGGATATGACCGGAAAACTCGATGCATCCGGCAAGATGACCGGGCCGCGCAAGGCCCCCCGTTTTCAGCTCCGGTTACAGGGTGACGGTGTCGGCTGGAAACAGTATCTGACCGAGCAACTGCGGGGTGATCTAAATTTTGGTCTTCAGAAGGACAGCGCCTGGTTGATAACAGGCGAACTGGACAACATTCACATCGGGGAAAACCGGCTGGAGCGGTTTTCCTTCAGCGGCGGCGGTACTACTGACGGCCACCGGTTCCAGCTCCGACTGGAGCAGGATCGAACCACCCGGTTGAGCAGCGATATCCGTGGCAGGTTACAGAATGGCGTCTGGCATGCGGTATTGGAAAACGGCCATATCGCCCTCCCCGGACAGCAGTGGCGGCAACAGCGGCGCAGCGAACTGACACTCGGCCGATCGGTGGCGTCACTCTCCTCCTGGTGCTGGCGGCGCGAGTCCGCCCGGTTCTGCATCGATGGCGGAAAATCCGGGGGCGGCAGCTGGCTTGCCGATCTCTCCTTGCAGGATTTCAGGTTGAAATGGTTGCAACACTGGCTGCCAAAAGAGGGATTTTCCCTGAGCGGTTCGGCTGACGCAGCGGCCCGGCTCACCTATCGGGAGGGAGCCATCGATGGCGCTCATCTGGCGTTGCGCCTGCGCGACGGCAAGGTTGGCTACATGGCGCCGGGGAATGAGCGTTACGACACCGCCTACCGGGAAATCGCGCTGCAGGTTGAAAAAAATGCAGCGGGAGTACTGGCAACCCTGGATGCCAACCTGCTGCAAACCGGCTCCGCCCGCGGCCGGTGGCAACTGCCCGGCTGGCACTCAGCCGATCCTCTCGCAGCCACCCAGCCACTCGATGGTGAGCTGACGATCACGCTGAACAGGCTCGATCTGCTACCGCTGTTTGCTCCCCAAATCCATCAACCGGCCGGGAAAGTGATGGCCGACCTCTCTTTTGCCGGCAGCGTTGGCGCGCCACAGGTGAATGGCGTGGCCAAACTTGCCAATGGCTCCTTCATGCTCCCCGATCTGGGGCTGACGCTGAACGAAATCATGCTGCAGGCAGCGATCCGGCAGAACCGTAAGCTGCTGCTGCGGGGCAGCGCCCGCTCCGGGCCGGGTACGCTCGCCATCTCCGGGCAGGCCGATCTCGAATCACTGCACGACTGGCGCACCAAACTCAGGCTGCAAGGCAAGGATATCGAGGTGGCCCGGATACCGGAGGCAAAAGTGATTGCCACGCCGGATCTGACGGTCAACATCCAGCCACACACTGTTCAGATCTCGGGTTATGTCGACATCCCCAGAGCGAAGATAAGACTACCGGAAAAACAGGGGGTGGTCCCGGTATCACCCGATGTTGTCATCGTTGGCGCGGAACGGGAGGCGGCGCAACAGCGGAAACGCTGGACCATCGCCACCTCCATCGCCCTGACGCTGGGAGAAAAGATCGAGGTTCGTGGCCATGGATTCGAAGGCCGGATTTCCGGTCAACTGGCCATCATCGAGAGTCCGAACCGCCCGGCAATCGCCCAGGGAGAACTGGAGATCCATGATGGAAGCTATAAAATCTACGGCCAGAAGATCACTATCGACGAGGGCCGCCTGCTGTATGCCGCCAGCCCGTTGAACAATCCCGGGCTGCAGTTCCGCATCGTCCGCAAGAGCCGGGATGTGGAGGCCGGAATGAATGTGTTCGGACGGCTCAAAAAACCGGAGCTGCAGCTATTCTCGTCACCTCCCATGGATGATGGCGATATTCTCGCCTATCTGCTTATCGGCAAACCGCTGCGCGAAGCGAGCAGCAGCGAAGGCACCCGCCTGAGCCAAGCGGCAAACTCCCTGCAACTGGCAGGTGGCGCCTGGCTGGCCAAGCGGCTCGGCAAAGAGCTGGATATCGACGAGGTAACCGTAGAGTCAGGAACCACAGAAGACGAAACCTCTCTGGTACTGGGAAAATATCTGTCACCACGCCTCTACGTGCAGTATGTGATTGGCCTGACCGAGGGCGGCAACATTCTGCGAGCCCGCTACGAGATCAGCAAACACTGGCTGCTGGAGAGCGAGTCCGGCCGCCGCAGCGGGGTTGATCTGCTGTTTACCATGGAGCGTTGATCATCTCCCCGCTCTTCTCACGCCGAGGCATCTTCCTGTAAAATCCTGTTTTTCAACAACCCAATCCGAAAGTGAAGCCCATGGAACTTTCCGCCCTCACTGCAATTTCACCCGTGGATGGCCGCTACGGCAGCAAAACGGCCGATCTGCGGCCCCTATTCAGCGAATTTGGCCTCATCCGCCATCGTGTGCTGGTGGAAGTCCGCTGGCTGCAGATGCTTGCCGCCCATCCCGGCATCCCCGAAGTTGCCGAATTGAGTGAACATGCGACCCATATCCTCAATGGAATCGTCGATAATTTCAACAACGACGACGCCCACCGGGTAAAGAACATCGAGCGCACCACCAACCATGACGTGAAGGCGGTGGAGTATTTTCTCAAGGAGAAGGTTGCCGGCAACAGCGAGCTGGAAGCGATCAGTGAATTCATCCATTTCGCCTGCACCTCCGAAGACATCAACAACCTCGCCTACGGTCTGATGCTGCGCGAAGCACGCAGTCAGGTGCTGTTGCCCATGATGGATGAGATTATCGACGCCATTACCGACCTTGCCCACCGCTGCGCCGACCAGCCCATGCTGTCGCGCACCCATGGCCAACCGGCCTCCCCTACCACGCTGGGCAAGGAGATGGCCAACAGCGCATTCCGCCTGCGCCGCCAGCGCGAGCAGGTTATCATGGTCCCCCTGCTGGGGAAAATTAACGGCGCAACGGGAAACTACAACGCCCATCTGGTCACCTATCCCGATCTGGACTGGCAGCAGATCGCCAATGAATTCGTCACCAGCCTTGGGCTGAACTGGAATCCCTACACCACCCAGATCGAACCGCATGACTATATCTCCGAACTATTTGATGCGGTAAGCCGTTTCAACACCGTGCTGCTGGATTTTGACCGTGA
The DNA here is from genome assembly GCA_015491735.1 of Gammaproteobacteria bacterium. Classification (GTDB taxonomy): domain Bacteria; phylum Pseudomonadota; class Gammaproteobacteria; order Thiohalospirales; family Thiohalospiraceae; genus DRMK01. The sequence goes on along the minus strand of WFVH01000031.1, from coordinate 8,706 downwards.
TATCTGGGGCTATATCTCTCTCGGCTATTTCAAGCAGAAAACCGTTGCCGGTGAAGTGGGATCATCCACCATGCCGCACAAAGTCAATCCGATCGATTTTGAAAACTCCGAAGGGAATCTCGGTCTCGCCAACGCTGTTTTTAACCACCTGAGCAGCAAACTGCCCATCTCCCGCTGGCAGCGTGACCTAACCGACTCCACCGTCCTGCGCAATCTGGGGGTGGGTATCGCCTACTCCACCATCGCCTGGCAATCCACACTGAAAGGAATAACGAAACTTGAGATCAACCCGGCCCAACTGGAGACCGATCTGGATAAAACCTGGGAGGTGCTAGCCGAACCCATTCAGACCGTTATGCGCCGCTACGGCATCGATCAGCCCTATGAAAAGCTGAAGGAGCTGACCCGGGGCAAGGGTATTGATCAGCAGTCACTGCATGATTTTATCGAGAAGCTGGAGATCCCCGATGCGGAGAAAAAACGGCTGCAGGCGCTGACCCCGGCCAGCTACATCGGTAATGCAGCCGAACAGGCCCGTAATCTGTGAGCAGGCTGTGCCTCGTCCTCGCCTCCAGTTCACCCTATCGCCGGCAACTGCTGGAAAAACTGGGGTTGCCATTCGAAACCATTTCACCGGAGATTGACGAATCTGCACAGCCCGGTGAGCACCCTGAAGCGCTGGTGGCGCGTTTGGCCGAACACAAGGCAAGAGCGGCCGCAAGCCACTACCCGGACGCGCTCATTATCGGCTCCGATCAGGTGGCCGTACTGGACGGCACCATCGTCGGAAAACCCGGCAGCCACGAGAATGCGGTCCGGCAGCTACAGGCCGCCTCCGGAAAAAAGATCATTTTTCATACCGGCGTGTGTCTGCTGAACAGCCGCACCGGCAAAACACAGACCGAGGCCGTGCCCTACACCGTTGTCTTTCGTCGGCTGGGCAGGCAGCAGATAGAAAACTATCTCAGGAAGGAGCAACCCTACAACTGCGCTGGCAGCTTCAAGTCAGAGGGACTGGGCATAGCACTGTTCGAACGGTTCGAGGGAGAAGATCCCAACACCCTGATCGGCCTGCCATTGATCAGGCTGGTGGATATGCTGGAGCGGGAGGGGATGGCCATCATATAAAACGTTCGCTTGTTCCCGGTCAACCACACCGTCTCCCGCAGAAGATCCGGCGCCTCAGCCCGGAAGCTCTTCCTCGATTGCGGCAAGCGCTTTCAGTGGATCGGGAGCAGCAGTAACCGGCCTGCCAACAACCAGATAGTCAGCACCTGACCGGCACGCCTCTGCGGGTGTCATGATCCGCTCCTGATCACCCTTGCCAGCCCAGCATGGCCGCACTCCGGGAGTCACGAGGCAAAATCCGGCGCCATGCTGCCGCCGCAATTCAGCGGCCTCATGCGGGGAACACACGACACCGTCCATTCCACTCTCCCGGGCCAGGGCTGCAAGACGCCTGACGTTTTGTTGAGGTGTTCCCTGCAGACCTATCTCGTGCAGTGCATTTTCGTTCATGCTGGTGAGAATGGTGACTGCGGTCAACAGTGGTCGATGACTGCACCGATCGATAGCGCTGCGTGCCGCCTCCATCATCCGGCGGCCACCCAGCGCATGAACGTTGATCATCCACACACCCAGATCGGCGGCAGCGGCACAGGCGCCTGCAACAGTGTTGGGAATATCATGAAACTTGAGATCCAGAAACAGATCGAAACCGGAACCAGTCAACCGTTCCACCACCGACGTCCCTGCGCGGGTAAACAGCTCTTTACCCACCTTGATCCGGCAGCGCTGCGGATCCAGCTGCTGGACAAACCGCAGCGCCGGTTGCGGATCAGGAAAATCCAGAGCGACAACAATGCGTGGTGGAGAAAAAGGTCTGTCCTGCATGCTTGGAGTGGCCGCTCTTCGAGAACAACGCTAGGGGGCTACCAGCGACAATACCCTGTTTGACGGCGGCTTTTTCTGAATACCGTGCAGGGGCTTGACACTTCCCCAATGTTTGCAACTCGGGCACTGCCAGTGCAGCACCTTGCCCTGGAAACCGCAGTTGTGACACAGGTAGTCGGGATCATCCTCCACCAACCGTTTGATAACACCACCCAGATTGGCAAACATCGACTGATCTTCGATATTGTCACATCGGGATACAAGTTCGACGAACTGATCCAGCCCGCGCAGTGATGGATGTTCACACAGATACCCCAGCAAGGCAGCCGCCGCCTGCTCACCACCCTGGCGCTCGCAGATCATCGCAGCCAGCGCCAACATGGTGCCAAGACCGCCGTGGCGCTCCACCATGGTCTGCAAATAATCCAGCATCTGTTGTGGCATGCCCAGTTGCTGATAGCACGCATGCAGCATGGGAATCGCTTCGGGCAGGTAATCGGCATCCTGCTGTTCAACCCGCTGAAAAGCCAGCAGCGCTTCTTCGTACCGCCCCGCCTCCATCGCCATGCCGCCTTCGATGAGACTGGCGCGAACGCACCGGGGCCAGGTGGCGCGGGCGCGCTTGAGCATCTCCCGCGCCAGCTTGAGTTCCCCTTTCCGGCGCGCCTCTTCAGTCAGTTCACAGTAGTGCTGGGCGATCATGGGGCGGACATCCGTCGCCCCGGCCTGTTCCAGTTTGAAACCGGCGTCAATGGCCTTCCGCCAATCCTTTTCCTGCTGGAAAATATCAATCAGATGGCGCAGGGATTCAGACAGATACGCCTCTTTCTCCACCAGCTCCTGAAACAGGTTTTCGGCACCGTCGAGCAAACCGGCGCGCATGTAGTCCTCGCCCAGTTCAAACATGGCCTGAACCCGCTGTTCATCACTCAACGTGGTGCGATTGACCAGATTCTGATGAATCCGGATGGCGCGATCCACCTCTCCCCGGTTACGAAAAAGGTTGCCCACCGCCAGATGGAGTTCCACCGTTTCACTATCCTCCTCCAGCATGCGGATGAAGATATCGATGGCTTTGTCGTGCTGATCGTCGAGCAGATAGCTCAGCCCCCGAAAATAGTCCGGCGGCAACCGGCTGGTCTCGTTACCGCCGCGACGACCCTCCTGGCGGCGCGCCAACAACCAGCCAGAGACCGCCGCAACGGGTAACAGCAGAAAAAGAGCTGTCTCGGCGTTCATCTCATTGGTTGTCAGGCTGGGGGGCGGAACGAAGCCGCTCCAGCTCTTTCTGTGCGCCGTTGAGCGTTCTGCGCAAACGCAGGGCCTCACCTTTTGCACCCACTATCCTGCCCATGGTGGCCAGTACACCAAGTGCGCCTCCTGTGGCTATGGACAGCACGATCAACAGCGCCAACGGCATCTCGATACTGCCAAGATAGTAGTTCACCCTTACGGGTTCGACGTTGATAACGGCGAAGCTCAGCCCCACTCCCAGCACTATCAGGAAAAACAAAAGGAAAACTATGCGTTTCATCTCTGTTCCATCCTTTAATCGACTATTATCCGGTATCCTATCCCGCAATGGCGGTTTGCGCCAGTAAAAAGAGCGACTGGAGCTGACCTTTATCAACCAGCCCGCCTGTTCGGACGGGCAAGCGCTGCTATTTGCTCAACTCCAGCAGCAGTGAGTTCAACCGTCCCACAAAGGTGGCTGGATCATCCAGCTGCCCGCCTTCCGCCAGCAGCGCCTGATCGAACAGCACCTCTACCCAGTCATCGAAACGTTTACCGGGTTTTTCGTCCCGTAATTTGAGTACCAGCGGATGCTCGGGATTCAGCTCGAGGATGGGTTTGCTGCCCGGGATCTCCTGCCCGGCCTCCTTGAGTATGCGCTCCAGATTGGCACCCATGTCATGGGCCTCGCTCACCAGACAGGCGGGAGATTCGGTCAGGCGATGGGTCAAACGCACCTCCTTGACCCGATCACCCAGCGCCTTGGTGACCTGTTTCACCAGCTCCTTGAACTCCTTGGCAACCTTTTTCTGCTGTTTTTTCTCCTCCTTGTCCTCCAGTTCGCCCAGATCCAGCTCGCCCTTGGCGATGGATTGCAGCGGTTTGCCGTCAAATTCGGTAAGCGAAGAGACCAGCCACTCATCCACCCGGTCGAACAGCAGCAGCACTTCGATATCCTTTTTGCGGAACACTTCGAGATGGGGGCTATGACGTGCAGCGTTGAAGCTGTCGGCAGTGATGTAGTAGATCGTCTTTTGCCCCTCTTTCATACGGCTGATGTAATCGGCCAGGGAGACATTCTGGCTGTCATCATCATTGTGCGTGGAGGCAAAGCGCAACAGAGCAGCAATACGCTCGCGGTTGGCGAAATCTTCCGCCGGCCCCTCTTTCATCACCCGGCCGAACTCGGACCAGAAGGTGGTGTATTTTTCCGGTTCGTTTTTAGCCAGACTCTCCAGCAGATCCAGCACCTTGCGCACGGAACCGGAGCGCATGGAGTCAATCACCTTGCTCTGCTGCAAAATTTCACGAGAGACATTGAGCGGCAGATCATTGGAGTCGATCACACCCCGTACAAACCGCAGATAGTTGGGCATCAGCTGCTCGGCGTCATCCATAATGAACACCTTGCGCACATAGAGCTTGATGCCGTGGCGGCGCTCCCGGTCCCAGAGGTCGAACGGCGCCCGTTTGGGAATATAGAGCAGTGAGGTGTACTCCAGATTGCCCTCGATGCGGTTGTGGCTCCAGGCCAGCGGGTCCTCGAAATCATGGGCGATATGTTTGTAGAACTCCTTGTACTCCTCATCGCTGATCTCGTTACGTGGACGGGTCCACAGCGCCGACGCCTTGTTGACCTGCTCTTCACCCTCGGCCTTCTCCTCGCCGGTTGCCTCTTTGGGCATCATGATCGGGATGTCGATGTGGTCGGAATACTTGTGGATAATGTTGCGCAGACGGTAGCCGTCGAGGAACTCGTCCTCACCTTCGCGCAGGTGCAGAACAACCTCTGTCCCCCGCTCCGCCTTCTCCACGGTCTCGATGGTGAAATCCCCTTCACCCGTGGACTCCCAGCGCACACCGTGTTCAGCACCCATCCCGGCCCGGCGGGTAGTCAGCGTTACCTTGTCGGCGACAATAAAAGCAGAATAGAACCCCACGCCAAACTGGCCGATGAGTTTGGCATCCTTGGCCTGATCTCCGGTCAGACTCTGCAGAAACTGCTGGGTCCCCGATTTGGCGATGGTCCCGATATTCTCAATCACCTCATCACGGGACATGCCGATACCGTTATCCCGGATGGTGATGGTTCTGGCATCCTTGTCATAACTGACATGAATTTTCAGTTCACTGTCATCTTCATACAGGGCACTGTCGCTAAGCGCCTCGAAACGCAACTTGTCAGCAGCATCTGCGGCATTGGAGATCAACTCCCGCAGGAAGATCTCCTTATTGCTGTACAGGGAATGGATCATCAGCTGCAGCAGCTGCTTTGCCTCTGCCTGAAAACCCAGGGTCTCCTTGTGTGCTTCTACTGTTGTCATCTTCTGTTGGACTCCTTGATTAACCCGGCAACATACTACCGGCCCAATAAATACAAAACACTGATTGAATGACTAACCCGAACGCAAGCAACTGGACACTCAGCCGTAGCATACTTGCTCATGGCAAGGGATCGAAACGCCGCTACAGCCCCCAGTGTCCAGTTGCTTGTGTTCGGGTTGGTGACATATTTAGTAACATATAAGGATACCATTTACCGAGTTCAAGGATAAAATGTTCTTGACCCGGACAGCCGCCGGGGGAAATACTTGGCAACCACAAAACATCAGGCCGCATATCACATGACAATACAACAGATTGCTACCCAACCCTTTTCCGATCAACGCCCCGGCACTTCAGGACTGCGCAAGAAGGTCACCCGCTTTCAACAGCCGCACTATCTGGAGAATTTTGTTCAGTCCATTTTCGACAGCGCGGGAGACATCCAGGGGAAAACAGTTGTGCTGGGTGGCGATGGCCGTTACTACAACCAACAGGCAATCCAGACAATTATCCGTATGGCGGCCGCCAATGACATTGGCAAAATCATGGTCGGCCGGGCCGGACTGCTCTCCACACCGGCGGCATCGACAGTAATCCGCAAATACCATACCCACGGGGGCATTATTCTCTCCGCCAGTCACAACGCCGGTGGACCGGATGGCGATTTCGGCATCAAGTACAACACAGCCAATGGTGGACCCGCTCCGGAAAAGATCACCGAGGCAATCTACCAGCGCAGCAAAGAGATCGATCGTTATCTAATCCTGGACAGCACCGACGTTCCCCTGGAACAGTGCGGTACTCACCGCGTTGGTGGAATGGAGGTGGAGGTAATCGATCCGGTAGCCGACTATGCGGAGCTGATGGAGCAGCTGTTTGACTTCCCGGCCATTCGGAATCTGCTGGCGGAAGGCTTCACCCTGCGCTTTGACGCCATGCACGCTATCACCGGCCCCTACGCCCACGAGATTCTGGAGAACCGGCTGGGCGCCGCCACCGGTACGGTAATCAACGGCACCCCGCTACCGGATTTTGGGGGACACCACCCAGACCCCAACCTTGCCCATGCCCGGGAACTGGTGGAACAGCTATTCAGCGACGAGGGACCGGACTTCGGCGCCGCATCTGATGGTGACGGCGATCGCAACATGATCCTCGGGAAGAATTTCTACGTCACCCCTTCCGACAGCCTGGCGGTATTGACCGCCAATGCCGGACGGGTACCCGGCTACCGGAACGGACTCACCGGTGTCGCCCGCTCCATGCCCACCAGTCTGGCGGTGGATCGGGTTGCCGAAAAACTGGGAATCGACTGCTATGAAACCCCCACCGGCTGGAAGTTCTTCGGCAACTTGATGGATGCCGGCAAGGTCACCCTGTGCGGCGAAGAGAGTTTCGGCACCGGCTCCAATCATATCCGGGAAAAAGATGGTCTGTGGGCCGTCCTGTTCTGGCTCAACATCCTGGCTGCCCGCAAACAACCGGTAGCCGGGATCATGCAACAGCACTGGAAGGAGTACGGCCGCAACTTTTACACCCGCCATGACTATGAAGAGCTGATCCTGGAAGAGGCGCAGGGCATCATGGAGCATCTGGAACAGCAGTTCGCCACACTGGAGGGCCGCCGCCTGGGCAGCTATCGGGTGGAGCAGTGCGACAACTTCAGCTACACCGATCCGGTGGATGGCAGCACCAGCTCCGGCCAGGGAATCCGCATTCTGTTCGAGGACGGATCACGAATCGTCTACCGCCTCTCCGGAACCGGCACCGTAGGCGCCACGCTGCGGGTCTATATCGAATCCTACGAACCCGATCCCGGCAAGCACCAACAGGATCCCCAACACGCGCTTGCCCCGCTTATCGACATCGCTGTGGAATTAGGGCAGATCGACAGCCGAACCGGACGTACCGCTCCTTCCGTGATCACCTGAACAAAATGCTTCCGGCTGTGTAACTATTCAGCTCACCCCTGAAATCCGCCATTTCTGCGTTGAAAAAGGGTCATTTACACCCGTAAACGCCCATTTTTCGCCTTGAACTGGCGGATTTCAGGGGCAATCTGAACAGTTACTGGCTTGTTTCATACCATGCTGAATAGTTACCCGGCTGTAATGGATACACCATCGGCCTGGCCGCCCCCAGTCGATGGATGCGCGGCTCCCCCCGCCCCGGGTACGGCTGTAGCCAGCGGTCAGGTGAGAGCCGGTTGCGGCAACTGCCCCCCATGGAGGAATGCCTGGAGGGGGAAGCGGTAGCGTGCCTCCCGTGAGTGCGCCGCCATGAAGGAGACCTCATCGGCGCGGGTGGTGCAGAGCCACTGGATGTCGTCGGCGGGTTTCCGGCTGGCGATGGCGGCGAGCCGGAACACGGCGAGGTTGACGCCCCCCGCCGGATCCCGCGCGGAGGGATAGCTGAACGCCTCCACCCCCTGTTCATACATCGCCTCGCCGAGCCGCTGGGTCGCGCGGTAGTCGGCGGGGTGGGCGATGATCCCCCGGAAACAATCGAATGGCGGCTCCTCCAGCCGGATGCCGTGCCGTGTCTTCACGCGGACGGTGAAGCTGGTGTGCTCGGTGTCCAGCCGGTTTCGGGGAGGGGGGGCGGTCATGCCGTGCCAGAACAGCAGCCGGTAGTAGGCGCACTCCGCGAGGGCGGTGCGCACCGCCAGCGAGCCGTAGAAGATCCCGCACCGGGTGCGCGTGCCGAAACGGGAGCCGTACTTCAGCGGCGGGTAGCGGAAGGGGGTGGTGATGAGATAGTGATAGCCTGCCCCCTCCGGCGGCAGCGGGGGCTTGCTCTCCTCGAGGATTCGTTCCAGCAGCAGCTGTTCCGCCGCGGAATCCACCAGCAGGCTGGTGGCCGCCTGCTCTTGCGACTCTACCACCCGCACCGGCCGGGCACTCAGGGGAGCGATTCGGGAGGGGCCGTCACACCGTTGCCAGAGATTCTCCGGGGCGGTCACGGGGTTACGCGAAGGTCAGATCTTGCCACGGATGGCGTCGAGATAGTCCAGCACATGAACCAGGCCGGTGATGCTCTGGATCAGCTCCCTCGGGCGCCCCCCCAGATGGTGGTTGAAGTCGTTCAGCCAGTGGCGCAGCGCCTCCCGGTCCTTCCCCGTCTGGACGTAGAGGGCGCGGAAGATGCGGATCAGGCAGCTGGCGAGTTCCCCCGTCCTGGAATGGGGATCCAGCCGTCCCCGCCGCTTGATGCGGGCCACCGAGGTGCGGTCGACGCCGAGGATTCTCCCCAGCT
>WFVH01000030.1 GCA_015491735.1 Gammaproteobacteria bacterium | reverse complement strand
GATCGCTGATCATCCGCGTCCTCCAATGAGTGAACGGGCGAAAATCATGGCCTTGTTCGGCAAGGATATGGCCCGATTCAAGGGGCACGATACCAAGACGCACGACATCGCGCGGCGTTTGGCGGAGGCCGCGGCGCATCGGGATGCCCCGACCGTCATCTCCACCTTCGCGGCACTGCAGCGCAGCTGCTTCGAGTGTCACCGTAGTTTCCGCAAACCGCTGCAGGAGCATTTCTATGGCAAGCAGGACACCGAGTAGTTTTTGGTGATGGCGCTGCGCTATCTATCGGGTTGAGAACTTAATCATGAACAAAAACTTGTTGCGATCAGGCATTGGTTTGACTCTGCTACTGTTTTTTCAGGCAACTCCGGCAGTAGATCTGATGGAGAGTTATCAACAGGCGCTGGAAAATGCGCCTGCCCTGAAGGCAGCGGATGCTGAACGGCTGGCCAACCGGGAGCTGTTGCCGCAGAGCCGGGCGCTTTGGCTGCCGCGTCTTGACGCCAGTATTAAAGCCGGTGCCGATCGATGGGCTTTGAAATCGGGCGAGACCAACGACTACAGCACTCACAGCTACGGTTTAAGTCTCAGTCAAACCCTTTACAATCGTGCCAACCAGGTACAGCTTGACCTGGCGGGGGAACGGGTGGCGCAGGCAGAAGCGGCCTACGGTGTGGTCCAGCAAAATATCATTCTCGATGTCGCGCAACGCTACTTTGATATTCTGGCGGCAATCGATAACCTGGAATTCAACAAGGCCGAAAGGGCTGCCATCGGGCGCCAGCTTGAACAGGCGCAACAGCGTTTTGATGCCGGGCTGATTGCAATTACCGACGTTCAGGAGGCACAGGCCCGTCATGACAGTGCCGCTTCCCGGGAGATAACCGCCCGCAACAGGCTGGACAGTGCCGTTGAAGCCCTGCATGAACTTACCGGTGCCGAGAGCGGTGAACTGAATCCCCTTTCGCGGGAGATTCCACTACTCTCTCCGCAGCCGAATGATATTGAAGCCTGGGTCCAGGCAGCACGGGAAAACAATCTGCAGCTGCAGGTCGCCCGCCACGCAGCCAAAGTGGCGCAGCAGGAGATCAAGCGCCGTTCTGCCGGACACTATCCGTCACTCAGCCTGGTTGGCAGCTATCAGCACAGTGAGGCCGGCGCAATCCCCTATGTTGTTACTGGTGATCTCACCAGCCTCAGCCTGCAGCTGAATCTTCCCATCTATCAGGGGGGTGGGGTCAGCTCCCGCACCCGGCAGGCCCGGTTTCAGTACCGGCAGGCCAGTGATGATCTGGAGAAGCAGCAGCGGCGTGTGCTGCGGGCAGCCCGTGATGCCTATCGGAGCGTCATCGCTGGAATCAGTCAGGTGAAAGCGCTGGAGCAGGCGCTCGCCTCCAACCGGACAGCGCTGGAGGCTATTGAGGCGGGTTTTGAGGTGGGAACGCGTACCATCGTTGATGTTTTGAATGTTCAGCAGGAGCTGTTTCGCGCCCGCCGTGACCATGCCGCAGCTCGCTATGACTATCTGCTGGCCACGTTGCGCCTGAAGCAGGCCGCTGGCACGCTGGGGGTCGAGGACCTGCAGCAGGTGAACCGCTGGCTGCAGTGATGCGCAGTGGCATATGATTTGCTCCGTTGTTTGTGAACAGACAGGAGCAGAAGATGGGTTCACCGATGCAATTGCAAATCAGCACTCCAGCCACCTCATCGGGAGTGAACGGCGGGCAGCCGTCCGAAGTGGCTTCTGGCCAGGAGGAGGCAAGTAGCCCTGTGTGTCAACCTGTTACTGTCTCAGCCGGTTTTGAGATAACATCTATTTCAGGGCGGTAACTGTCAGACCAGGTCTGAACTACTACATGTTACTGCATGGCTGACCTGCCTCTGTCGGAAACGATGCACATAGTTGCGTGACGAACCTTAAATAACGGACTTCCTGATGCTGGATGTGTTGTAACTATTCAGCTCACCCCTGAAATCCGCCATTTCTGCGTTGAAAAATGGTCATTTACACGCGCAAACTCCCATTTTTCGCCTTGAACTGACGAATTTCAGGGGCAATCTGAACAGTTACCGGCTTGTTTTATACTATGCTGAATAGTTACGATGTGTTACGGGTTGATTTTGCGGCGTCTGCCTCAAGAGTTTTGTGCATTTTGATGATGATAAAAACACGAAATGCCAAAACATTACTATCGATTCTTGGACGTAATGTTTTACTGCGAATAAAGTCCTTTATGAATTGTGGCAGAATCAAGCGGATGCCTTCCTTGAATTTTTGTCGTCGAGTTTTCGCTTTCGGCTGGCTTTCCTTGATTCCGTCAAAAATATACTTTGCAAACATCTCCCCAAAGAGACTGTTTGCATAATTGCTGCCAATCTCGCTTTTAAGGAGTTCAACAAGCGCTTTGCTTCCGAGTATCTGTTTTGGATTTGCATTTGCGCCTTTATTGGCGAAGGGAACATTCGGCCCGATTGCGCCAACTATTTCTTTAAAAAGCGTTTTGTCTGTTCTTAGGTTATCCGGGAGGCTTCTTGCGACAGTTAGTATTTTCTTGGAAAGCAAAGGGTTAATCTGTTCTACATATGAAAGCTTAATATCTGACAAAGCAGAAAGTATGGTTGGTATTCGGTATGCATGGTAAAGCCGGTCACGCCATGCACCAAGGCTTTCTTCTTCTTTTTTTATAAACTCCGGTGGCAGTTGTTGCGATGGCAAATCAAAGTCCCCAATGATGTTCTTTATGTTCTCATAGTCAGTACATAATGGGCACCCAACAGATAGCCTGACATCCAGTTCTGACGACACCCGGGTCCATCCAAATCCTTCGTCACCTCTAATCACTCCGGCTATATTGCTATCATGAAATTTTCTCCAGATTTCCATTCCATCCATGTATCCTGCAAGGTGATCTATGCGACCTTCGCTGCAAAGAAGGTACCTGTCAATAATCTCTTCTATGGGTTCGGAAGATATATCGGTATGGTAGTAACTGTGTTGTACTCCGACAGAGCGAGCTGTTTCCCTGGCAACTTTTGCATCATTTCCATCTTTATGTGCTGATGATTCCAATCCCCATGTTACTGTCTTGAAGTCTTTGGGGATGCCAAGTTGCTCCTTGAGAAAGCACAATATTGCCCTGCTATCGTATCCACCAGAAAGTGGTAGCACCCAATGAGCAAAGTCAATGGGCTCAAGAAAGTTGACTGTTTGCCTTATTGCATTACTCAATAGCCTTTTGTGCTCTTCCCGTGGGCGTTTTGCTTCGGAAAAAACGACAGGATTCTGATTCACGGATAGATCCCATGTTTTTTTGTTGAGCAACACAGAGGAGTCAGGCTGCAGTCTCTGCAGCCGTTTGTCCCAGGAAAACTGTGGCCCCAATGAGCCGGTAGACAGTACCCAGGGGATTACTCTTGCATCAAAAAAAAATGTCCCCAAAAACAGTATGATTGCACGTTGCGATGTTGACGCAACAAATAGCTCGTTATCATGATAGTACCAGATTGTCCTTGATCCAACGGCATCACTCAGGATTTCTACTTCATCATCGCTGTTTCTGAACAGTGCATAATTTCCGTCTGGATGGTTGTGCCCTGGTTTCGTCCAGTCCTCCCCGGGTTTTGCATAAAGAAACCCCAATAACAGGCTCATGCCGGATTCCTGGAGTGCGCAGTTGTTCATACACAGGGCATAAGCCAGGCGGCCGTTCACTCTTACTCCATGTTCGGGGCATCTCCTCACGTTATCGGGTACAAGCTCATTGCAAATCTCAAGCAACTTGTTCTCGGTGGTTTTGGTGAAATTATGATTTCGGCTACAGGCATATAAAACTTTGGACATATATTTTGCTCCCTTCACGGGTTTGGCAATTAACAAGACTGTTGTGTCACATCTTTACCGGTTTCCTTGCGCACCGGTTTTCCGTTTTTCCCGGTAGATACCGTTTCAGTAACTATTCAGCTCACCCCTGAAATTCGCCATTTCTGCGTTGAAAAATGGTCATTTACACGCGTAAACTCACATTTTTCGCCTTGAACTGACGAATTTCAGGGGCAATCTGAACAGTTGCCGGCCTGTTTCATACCATGCTGAATAGTTACCCGTTTCAATGCTCCCGCGTTGCTTGCTGGACATGCCGGAATAGCGGCATTTCGTTTGGGCTGCCAATTTCATTGTTTGCTTCCGGGAGATTGTTCAGCCACTGCGTAGGGCAGATCCACAAAATTGACCACGGCTGCGTTATTGCTCTCCAGGCAGACTTTTTTGCCACTTTCCACGGTGGCAATCTCCACTACCGCCAACAGTTCATATCCACCGGAAGCGTCCGGATGTGCATCGACGACTTTCCCCGTGCCGTGTTCGCTTCCGGCGATAAGGAGCGCGTCTCCTGGCTGTATGGAGATGGCGGTATCGACCACTGCCCGGTACATGCGGCGTTTCAGTTTCCCCAGGTACTGCATTCGCGCAACCACCTCCTGTCCGGGGTAGCACCCTTTGGTCAAACTGAGCCCCCCGATTGCCTGCAGGTTGAGCATCTGGGGTACGAACGCCCCGGCGGTTTCCGGATAGATATTGGGGAGGCCGGCGTGAATGTCGAGCAGCCGCCAGTTACTGCTGCCCACCGTCTGCGCCAGGGTTTTCAGGGATGACCATAACGGCATCATCCGGCCTGGTTCGCCAATAAGGATGAAACGGGGAGAGCGGCCTGGCAGCGCAATCGATAGATAATCATCCAGGTGAACCACCTCGTCTACCGCTGCAGCCATGGCAGGGAGTAGTTCATCCAACAGGGTTTTTGCCTGTGGGCCTGCGATTCCAATGGTGGCGAAGGCGTCGCTGCAGTCCTCCAGCGAGACCTCGGACATCAGGATATATTTGCGCAACTGCTCCAGTGTGGACAGAACCAGGGACCGGGGCAGCTGCATATAGTAGTACTCCCCCGTTCTGAACAGACGGAAGCAGGCCAGTACCCGGCCCTTGGGGCTGCACCAGGCGCTGAGCTGGCTTTTGTCGCTGGCAACCTCTCGCACATCATTGGTGAACTGGTTCTGCATGAAGGTGGCTGCATCCTTGCCGCCAATACGGATGAGCCCCAGGTAGGGAAGTGTGGTGATAATGGTCTCCCTGGTGGCGGCCTCCGCCTCCTGGCGGGCCGTGCTGCCAGGGTGCACGGCGTCATTATCGATCCGCACCCCGGTGCGGTTGAGAAATTTCTGCCATTCACTGTTCATCTTGATTGTTTTCCTGTGGTATTGGTATATATTAATCCGTCAACAATGGATGCGGTATTCAGCCGTTGCGTACCGCTTTTCCATTAAAGGCAATTTGCCGGCGGTTTCAGGAGCGGGCGGGTTCGGTGCGGCGGTCTGTTCCTGACGTTCTGAATGCGGCATATCGTTTTGCCGGGGCAATGGTACCCGGTGTTTTATGTAACCGCCCCGCTTGCTTCCGGGCGGTTGCCAGCCAATTGTTTGCAAGTGGGCGCTTTTTTTATGATAACGGTTCAAGTTACCCCTGTTTGTCCGATGAAGAGGTCAAAATGTTCCTTCGCGCCGAGCAAGGGATCGATTCTCCTGAAAGCCGGGGAGGGTTGCCTGTTTTCCGGCAGTGTGCAGGCAATCCGGACGGTATCGGGCCACCTTGAGCTGCCGTCCCCGCAACAGGGCAAACGCTGTGGATACCAATGATAACAGACCTGTGTTTCTTGATCTGAGGCGGATCCGGTTTCCTGCCGTAGCGCTGGTTTCCATTGGCCATCGCGTCAGCGGGGTGATGCTGTTTGCCTCTCTGCCCGTTGCGCTTTATCTGTTCGGGCTGTCGCTGCAGAGCGCCGAGGGGTATGACCGGGTCAGCTCCCTGGTTGCGCAGCCGTTGTTCAAGCTGCTGCTGGTTCCCTATGCCTGGTTCCTGTCCCATCACCTGTTTGCGGGGATTCGTCATCTGCTGCTCGATATGGAGATCGGGGTGGAAAGAGAGCAGGCGAGGCTTGGCGCCGGTCTGGCCATCGGCGCTGGTCTGATCATGTTGTTGATAGCCTTGGTAGCTGTCTGGTGAGGGTTCCCAGCGGCGGTTTGAGAACCTGGGAGCTGCAGCGTGTCAGCGCGGGCTACCTGGCGCTATTTACCATCTGGTTTGCGGCTCATCTGATACTCGATCCACCCGCGGATTACCAGCAGTGGTATGCGTGGGTAGCGCAGCCATGGGTGAAAACGGCGTTTATACTCTTTTTTGTGGCGCTGCTGGCGCACGTCTGGGTGGGTATGCGGGATGTGTTCATGGACTATGTCAAGCCCGTGTGGCTGCGCTTTGTGTTGCGTCTGTCGATGATGGTGCTGCTGTTGGCAATGGCGGCCTGGATACTGCAAATTATGCAGCGTGTGGTGCCGGCATGAACGGTCTGCGCAGGCGCAGATTCGATGTTCTGGTGATTGGCGCCGGGGGCGGTGGTTTGCGCGCCGCTCTCCAACTGGCGCGGGTGGAAGCCAGTGTGGCGGTGGTATCCAAGGTGTTTCCCACCCGTTCACATACGGTAGCGGCGCAGGGCGGCATCAATGCGGCGCTGGCCAACGTTTTGCCCGACGACTGGCACTGGCATATGTATGATACGGTCAAAGGCAGTGACTATCTGGGTGATCAGGATGCCATCGAATACATGTGCCGAGCCGCCGCCGAGTTGGTCATCGAACTTGAGCATGCCGGAGTGCCGTTCTCGCGGCGGGAGAACGGCAAAATATATCAACGCCCCTTTGGCGGGCAGAGCCAGGATTTCGGCGGCGAACAGGCGGCTCGAACCTGTGCTGCCGCGGATCGGACCGGTCATGCCATTCTGCATACCCTCTATCAGCAGAACATTCAGGCCCGCACCCACTTTTTTGATGAATACTTCGCCATCGATCTGATTAGCGATGACGACGGCAATGTTCTCGGCGCGGTGGCGCTGGAGATTGCCAGCGGCGAGCCGATTCTCATCGAGGCTCGCTGCACCCTGCTTGCCACTGGCGGCGCCGCGCAGATCTTCCGCACAAACACCAACGCCCGGATCAACACAGGTGACGGGATGGCCATGGTGCTGCGCGCCGGAATGCCGTTGCAGGATATGGAGTTTTTCCAGTTTCATCCCACCGGTATTGCCGGAAAGGGGATGTTGATAACCGAAGGCGCGCGGGGTGAGGGCGGTTATCTGATCAACAAGGATGGGGAGCGCTTCATGGAGCGCTATGCCCCTAACGCCAGGGATCTTGCCAGCCGTGATGTGGTCAGCCGGGCGATAGCTTCCGAGGTGCGGGAAGGGCGTGGTTGCGGGAAGAAGGGCGACCATGTGTTGCTGAAACTGGATCATCTTGGTGAAGGGGTCGTGGCCAAACGGTTGCCAGGCATTCGTGACCTGGTGCGGACCTTTTTGCATCTGGATCCGGTGGACCGGCCTGTTCCGGTATTTCCGACAGCGCACTACACCATGGGCGGGATTCCCACCAACCGGAATGGTCAGGTGGTGGTTCCCTTTTCCCATGGTCCGGAAGAGGCCATCCCGGGCCTCTACGCGGCAGGGGAGTGTGCCTGTGTATCGGTGCATGGCGCCAACCGTCTGGGAGGAAACTCGCTGCTGGATATTGTCGTATTTGGCCGTGCGGCCGCCAACCACATTGCTGATTATCTGCTGCAGAGCCGCTATCATCTGCCTCTCGATGAAGATAGCGTCGAGCGGGCGCTCTCCCGTCTGGCCCGCTGGGAGCAGCCGCGTGGCGGTGAATCGGTAGCGCAGCTGCGCCGTGAACTACAGCAGACAATGGAGGACTACTGCGGTGTGTTTCGTACCGAAGAGGTGCTGGCGGAAGGGGTGGAACGGGTGCTTGCTCTGGAGCAGCGGTTACAGAATGCCACGCTGACCGACCACAGCCGGGTTTTCAACACCGCCCGCATCGAGGCGTTGGAGCTGGAAAACATGATGGAGGTCGCCATTGCCACCGTCTGCTCTGCACTGGCCCGCAAGGAGAGCCGTGGTGCGCATTCGCGTATCGATTTCCCCGAGCGGGATGACCAACAGTGGCTCAAGCACAGTCTGTTTTTCAAGCAGGGGCGCAAGCTCGATTACAAACCGGTACGCACCAAACCGCTGACGGTCGCCCCCTTTCCGCCAAAGCCCAGGGTTTATTGACAGGCGATGAGCAGTGCACGTTTTTCAATCTATCGATACAACCCCGAGATAGATGGTGGCTCCTACATGCAGGAGTATCGGCTGGACGATATCCAGCCGGGAATGATGCTGCGCGATGCTCTGCTGCGTATCAGGGAAATAGATGAAACCCTGGTATTTCGCCACTCCTGCGGAGAGGGTGTTTGTGGTTCAGACGCCTTGAATATCAACGGGCGTAACGGACTGGGTTGTATCACCCCGCTGACTGATCTCAAACAACCGATAGAGGTGCGCCCCCTGCCCGGAATGCCGGTAATCCGCGATCTGGTGGTGGATATGGACCGTTTTTTTGAACACTACCGCTCGATCAAGCCTTACCTGGTAGCCCACGATCCCGAGCCGGAGGTGGAGCGCCTTCAATCCCCTGACGAGCGCGATCGGCTGGATGGCCTGTATGAATGCATTCTGTGTGGTTGTTGCACCACATCCTGTCCTTCGTTCTGGTGGAACCCGGATGGTTTTCGCGGTCCGGCAGCGCTGTTGCAGTCATGGCGTTTTCTGGCAGACAGCCGTGATCAGGCCACTGCGGAGCGGCTCAGTGAACTGGAAGGACCTTACCGGCTGTTTCGCTGCCGCAGTATCATGAACTGCGTAGAGGTGTGCCCCAAAGGGCTGAATCCAACCAAGGCCATAGGGCGCATCAAGCAGACGATGCTCAAGCATATTCTTTAAGGATTGGTAACTATTCAGCATCGTATGAAACAAGCCGGTAACTGTTCAGATTACCCCTGAAATTCGTCAGTTCAAGGCGAAAAATGGGGGTTTACGCGTGTAAATGACCATTTTTCAACGCAGAAATGGCGGATTTCAGGGGTGAGCTGAATAGTTACAAGGATTGTTGTGCCGGGAAACTGTTGTATTCCGGCTTTTGACCACGGCGCGCTGCCGGGCGGAGTGCGTTTCCAGGCCAAGGTTTGCAACAGTGTGCTGCCTTGCCGCATGCTGGTGCACAATAGCAACCGGCGAGAAAAGCGCTCTGCCGCGGCTGTGTCAGAGCGCTGTCTGTTTGCGGGGCTAAAACAGTTTCTTGGCCATGTTCAATACGCCATCCATGCCGCCGATCGAGTCGAGCAGGGAGCCGCCACTGCTGGATTTGTCCATGATCTGCGGCAGCGCTTCGGACAGGCCATTGAGAATGCTTCCTTCATCGGTGTTCAGTTGCGACGCGATTTGTGAAATTTTCTCGCTGCCAAACAGATCCTTGACCGAATCAGCGGATATGGCTTCGTTTTCACCATCGCCAAGCCACGATTCCGCGATGGAACCCAGCCCCTTCTCCTGCAAGCCGGAGACGATACTTCCCAGATCAAGATTGCCACTGCTATCGGTAAGCAGGCCGCCCAGAGCGGATGTGATACTGTCCAGGTTGCCGTCGCTGCTCCCCAGCTTTTCCATGAGGAGTGATGCGCCTAATTTCATAATATCCATTGTTGTTTCCTTTGCTGTCTGATTTATTATCTTTTGCTAGTGCAAATCCTTCCCGTGATTATACTATTCGCCTCGTGGCGGTTCAAACCAGCGGCGCGTGGTTGCTGTATTCGGGTCAGATCCATCAATTCCGGTAGCTGAACATGCAGGTCCCGGGACAACAGGAACAGCCGGGCATCGCGTTCATTTTTTTGATGCGACTTCGCGCACCCCTTTTTCGATCTGCTCGGAGCTGTCCAGGCTTTTACCCATGTCGATCCCCATCTCGGTAAATTTGCGGGCGCCGGGCAGAACACGGTTGTCATAGGAGCCTACCAGTTTATTGTAATGGCCGACGCTGGCTTCCAGACTGCGGCCCAGTTTGGCCAGATAGTCGGTCAGCGTGAGCAGGCGCTTGTAGAGATCTTCGCCAATATTGCGGATATGCTCGGCGTTCTCTGCCAGCTGCTCCTGGCGCCAGCCATAGCCGACGGCACGCAGCAGGGCGATGAAACTGGTGGGAGTGGCGAGGATGACTTTTTGCGCCAGGGCA
Source organism: Gammaproteobacteria bacterium (assembly GCA_015491735.1). Taxonomy (GTDB): domain Bacteria; phylum Pseudomonadota; class Gammaproteobacteria; order Thiohalospirales; family Thiohalospiraceae; genus DRMK01. Next base: position 39,248 of record WFVH01000030.1, on the reverse strand, counting down.
TCCTCAAGCAGCTTGTGGTCTGTGTCCAGTGCCGCGCTCAGAAACTGCTCTCCAGGAATGAACAAAATGACGAAATCCGGCGCTTTCTTGAACTGTTTCCAGTAGGCTTTTCCAGCCAGCTCTTTTACCCGCTCCCGCACCTTGCGGGCATGGCGGTACAACTGTTTCTGGCGGTGGGCATCGTCCGGCGCCTCGACCGCGCTCAGGTAGGCGTCCAGCGGGGTTTTTACATCCACCACGATTTCGCGGTCGTCCGGCATGCGGATGATCATGTCGGGGCGGATGGCGCCGTCATCAGTGAGGGTGTGCTCCTGCTGGTAGAAGTCGCAATGTTCTACCATGCCGGACAGCTCTACCAGGCGCTTCAACGTCAGCTCTCCCCACTGACCGCGCACTTCCGGCCGACGCAGCGCCTGAACCAGGTTGCGGGTTTCATCCTGCAGCATTTGCTGGGACTGGGCCAGTGTTTCCAGGTGTTTGTTCAGTGCGCCGTAGGCCTCCTTGCGTTCGTTTTCCATCCGGCGAAGCTGCTGTTCGGTTTTTTCCAGAGCTTGCTTGATCGGGGTGATCAAGTTTTCCACTGCCTGCTCTTTCTGTGCCAGCTCGTTGCTGGCTTGAAGCTGGAAGTGGTGCAGGTTTTCACGGGCCAGTTTGAGAAAAGTTTCATTGTTATGCCGCAGGGCCTGGCCGGCGAGCGTGTTGAAAACATGGTTCAGCTGGTTCCGGTCGGCGCGCTGGCTGGCCAGCTTTTCTTCATAACCGCGCCGTTCCAGATCCAGCGTGATACCCAGTTTGGCGTTGTGCTCCTTCAGTGAGGTGATGATGCGTTGTGCCCGCCACTGGGCCAGCAGCGCGCCGAATCCAATCAGGAACAGGCAGACAATCGCGAGCAGCAACCAGGCGACGGCATCGTCGGCATAGTAAGCGGCAGATTCGACAAGATAACGTGAGAAACTTGGCTCGACAGGTGGCATGAAGTTGTTCTGGATGGTTTTTCCGTCGATGGTGGTTACCTGGTCAGCGTCTGTTGACAGCGATCCTTTCCGGTGGAAGGGAGGCCGAGGCAGGAGAGAATCTCCAGCGGCTCGCTCACCAGCCCGTCGGCGCCCCACTGCTCCGGATTGTCCCGCTCCCCGATATATCCAAACGTGGCCACCAGCGTTTTCATGCCGGCGGCACGCCCGGCCTCGATGTCCCGTTGCGCATCGCCAACATAGAGGCTTTGGTGGGGCGTGCTGCCGATCAGGTGACAGGCATGGAGCAGGGGGGCCGGATGCGGCTTGCTCTGCTCCAGGGTATCGCCGCTGACGATACAGCCGGCCCGCTGATCCAGCTCCAGTTGCCGCATCAACGGCTCGGTGAGCCACCCGGGCTTGTTGGTTACCACACCCCAAGGGATACCATGCTGCTCCAGCGTATCGAGCAGTCTGTTCATGCCGGGAAACAACCGGGTATGGGTGGTGAGGTTCTGTTGATAGAGCGCCAGAAAGCGCTGACGGAGCGCTTCAAACTCCATGTGACCGGGATGGCGGGCAAATGCGAGACGAATGAGCGCGCCACCCCCATGGGATACTTCGGGGCGGATCCGCCTGAAAGGCAGTGGCGGCAGCCCCTTCTCCTCACGGAGCAGATTGAGCGCAAGCGCCAGATCAGGAGCTGTATCCACCAATGTTCCATCCAGATCGAGCAACAGGGTGCGCAATTTTTGGCTCATTGTGGGCGGTTGGACTGGAATCAAGCTCCCCTCATGTTCTTTCGCAGCCGGTTTTGGCATAATATCGGGTTTGCGGCCGTGAGTCGAACCGGTCTCTTAATACCCTAATCGAGTACAGGATAATACGCCAATGTTCAGTAAAGATATGACCATCTCCGGATATGACGATGCGCTCTGGAGCGCAATGGAAGACGAGCGCAAACGCCAGGAGGAGCATATTGAGCTGATTGCGTCCGAGAACTATGCCAGTCCACGAGTGATGGAGGCTCAGGGTTCGGTGTTGACCAACAAGTATGCGGAGGGGTATCCCGGCAAGCGCTACTATGGCGGCTGCGAGTATGTGGATGTCGCCGAGCAGCTGGCCATCGACCGGCTCAGGGAGCTGTTCAACGCCGACTACGCCAATGTGCAGCCGCACTCCGGCTCTCAGGCCAACGCGGCGGTCTACATGGCGTTGCTGCAGCCGGGGGATACGGTGCTGGGGATGAGTCTGGCCGATGGAGGGCATCTTACCCACGGCGCAAAGGTCAACTTCTCTGGCAAGATCTATCATGCGGTGCAGTACGGCCTGGATCCCGAAACCGGAGAGATTGACTATGAACAGGTGGAGATGCTGGCGCTGGAGCACAAGCCAAAAATGATCGTCGCCGGTTTCTCCGCCTATTCGCGGGTGGTGGAGTGGCAGCGCTTTCGGGAGATTGCGGACAAGGTGGGCGCCTGGCTGATGGTGGATATGGCCCATGTAGCCGGGCTGGTGGCCGCCGGCGTCTACCCCAGTCCGGTGGGGATTGCCGATGTCACCACTTCCACCACCCACAAGACCTTGCGCGGGCCAAGGGGCGGTTTCATTCTCGCCAGATCCAACCCGGAGCTTGAGAAAAAGCTCAACTCCATGATCTTTCCCGGTATCCAGGGCGGGCCGCTGATGCACGTGATTGCGGCCAAGGCGGTGGCCTTCAAGGAGGCGCTGGAGCCAGCCTTCGCCAGCTACCAGCAGCAGGTGGTGAAGAATGCGCGGGCCATGGCCGCCGTCTTCATCGAGCGGGGTTTCAATATCGTCTCCGGCGGCACCGATAACCATCTGTTTCTGGTGGATCTGATCGACAAGGGGATTACCGGCAAGGCGGCGGATGCGGCGTTGGGAGCGGCCAACATCACCGTGAACAAGAATGCCGTACCCAACGATCCCCAGTCGCCGTTTGTTACCAGCGGCATCCGTGTTGGCACGCCCGCTATTACCACGCGCGGTTTTTCGGCAGAGGATGCCACTGCGCTGGCCTCCTGGATGTGCGATATCCTTGACGATATTGACAATACGCAGGTGATCGGCCAGGTGCGGGAGGCGGTGCTGGCCATCTGCGCGAAACGGCCGGTCTATGCCGGCTGATCATGCACTGCCCGTTTTGCTCTGATCCCGAGACCAAGGTGGTGGACTCCCGTCTTGCCGAGGAGGGGGCCGCGGTGCGCCGCCGCCGTGAATGCCTTGAGTGCGGCGAGCGTTTTACCACCTATGAGACCGCCGAGCTGACCCTGCCCAGCGTGGTCAAGCGGGATGGCCGGCGGGAGGAGTTCGATGCCGCCAAGCTGCGCAACAGCATGATGCGCGCACTGGAGAAACGGCCTGTGGCCATGGAGAGCATCGAGAGCGCGCTCAATCACATCAAGCACTGGCTGTGCACCGGCGGCGAGCGGGAGATCAGCTCGCTGGACATCGGTGAGCGGGTGATGGAGGAGTTGCGCCGCATGGATGAGGTGGCCTACGTCCGGTTTGCCTCGGTCTACCGCAGCTTCCAGGATGTGAACGCCTTTCGCGAGGAGATCGAGCGGCTGGAGAAGAAACTGGCACCGAAATGTTGAGATGGCGGCCGGCTCCGAGTTCGATCTGATCCGGGAGTTCTTCACCACGCCGGGTGGCAAGGGGGTGGCGCTGGGCGTGGGGGACGATTGTGCCCTGCTGGAGATTCCCGCCGGGATGGAGCTGGCGGTCTCCATGGACACGCTGCTGGAAGGTGTGCATTTCCCTGATGATACCGCCGCCGCCGATGTTGGCGTCAAGGCGCTCGCCGTGGGTTTGAGCGATCTGGCGGCGATGGGGGCGGAACCGGCCTGGGCAACTCTGGCGTTGACCCTGCCCGGAATCGACGATTCATGGCTGCGCGGCTTTTCCGAAGGTTTTTTTTCCCTCGCCCGGCAGTATGGCGTGACGCTGGTTGGCGGAGATACCACTCGTGGACCGCTGATGACCATTACGTTGCAGGTCCATGGCCTGGTGCCAAAGGGACAGGCGCTGCGCCGTGACGGCGCCCGTTGCGGTGATCTCATCTATGTTACCGGTTCGCTGGGCGATGCGGCGCTGGCGTTGCAGATTTTGAGAGGAGAAATATCTGCCGGCCAGCCCCATGCAACATGGTTACGGCGACAGTTGGATCGTCCTGTACCGCGAGTGATGCAGGGCATCGCGTTGCGCAGGCTGGCCAGTGCAGCCATCGATATTTCCGATGGACTGCTGGCGGATCTGCGGCACCTTTTGCGGGCGAGCAGTGTCGGCGCCAGGCTGGAGCTGGACTTTGTTCCGCTGTCGGAGCACTATCTGGCCTGTACGGGCGCCCTGGATGATCGCTATCGGCCGGCATTGAGCGGGGGAGACGATTACGAGTTGTGCTTCACCGTGCCAGCGCAGAAAAAGGGGGAGCTGGAACAGCTTTTTGCGCAGCGGAACTGGCCCCTCAGCGCTATCGGCAGTATTGAGCAGGTACCGGGGTTGCGCTGTTTTTACCCGGATGGTCGTCACTATCATTGCGACAGCGAAGGATTCGATCATTTTGCCAGCCCCTAAAATATCGCCTCACCTGCTGCTGAATCCCGCCCATCTGCTCTCGCTCGGTTTTGGCAGCGGTCTGGCGCCCCTGGCTCCGGGGACAGCGGGTACTCTGGTCGCCGTTCCGCTCTATCTGCTGGCCGAGCCGCTCGGTTTGCCGCTCTATCTGCTGCTGGTCTTGGTGATGCTGCTGACAGGGATTGGGTTGTGTGCTTATACCAGCCGCGCCCTCGGCGTGCATGATCACGGGGGTATCGTCTGGGATGAGATTGTCGGTTATTTCATTACCATGATTTCCGCCCCGGCGGGATGGGGCTGGCTGGCTGCCGGTTTCGTGCTGTTCCGGCTGTTTGATATCTGGAAACCGTGGCCCATCGCCCTGCTGGACAGACGCGTGTCCGGTGGCATCGGGATCATGCTCGATGATGTGATTGCCGGCCTCTATGCGCTGTTGACGATGCAGCTGGCGGCTTTTCTGGTTTACTGACCTGCTTGGCTGCGATCTCTGCGGGAAAGGCGGGTAGCGGCTCTATTTTACCGGCATGGCGGTTCTTTCCCAATGGATATGGTTCTCGTCGAGATTCCACGACCAAAAGACCTTGGTCACTTTCCCTGCAACCTTCTGCCTGGAAACAGGGCCCAGGATGCGGCTATCGATGCTGAAATTACGGTTGTCTCCCAACACGAAATAGCTGCCGTCGGGAATGACCTCCGGTCCAAATGCCTGGTTGAACAACGGTCCGCTGCCAGCTTCGTTTTTATCTGTGCTGGTGTTGATATAGGGTTCATCCAGTTTTTCGCCGTTGACAAACAGGTCGCCATTGCGAATCTCGACGGTGTCGCCCGCAACGGCAACAATCCGTCTTACCAGCTGGCCATCTTTATAGGATATTTCATCCTCCCCGAAGAGCGAGTGAACGACCCTGTTGAAGAGTTCGATATCGATTACACCGGACAAACGGGTGCTGGCGCCATCGCCACGATAGTCCAGCAGCACCACATCCCCGCGACCTGGTTCCGCCAGTTTGTTGATGACCAGGAGGTCATTTTTCAAAACGGTGGGCGCCATGCTCGAAGATGTGACGGGGAATGCCCGAACGATGTTTCCACCAATGAGCATGTCCATCAACGGATTGACTGTAACCAGCAGGAAAACAAAAACAGCAACGTAGATGATCGGGCGGTTGAACCACTTCAAGCGATAGGTTTCGGGCTGTTTGCGGGCGAGCCGCCAGGCGTCGGCGGCGATCAACAGGATGCCGATGAACGGGACTGCCAGAAAGATCATGCTGATGCGGCTGTCTACAAACATGAAGGCAACGGCCGCCAGCCATGAAACAACGATGAGCGTGATGTAGAGGATGATCCCCCGGCCCAGATACCCGGCGTACTGTTGCCCAAGACCGGGGCAAAGCGACAATAACAAGGCAACAAGAGGATTCCGCGGATGCCCTTTTTCCACAAGCCTCTCCTCTACCTCCTGGATGATTTTCTCTGACACCGGATAGTTCTCCCTGATTTGATGCGGTTATTCTATTATAACAGGCGTCGTTACGACAACGGCGCCAGCCAGAAACGAGCCTTTGTTTGCATGAGCCGTTCGGGTGGCCGGGGTTGATAACTGTCTGCCTGGCAATAATTCGGTTGTTCTATGCCGGTTAGCGGGACTATAATCCTTGGTAGAGAGAATTAACGCTGTGACAAAGAGTTATGTAATGACGAACAGAGCAGAGCGGATAGCAGGCGTTGTCGCGGGGGTGTTGCTGGTGATGGTTACGATGACCGCTGCGGCTGCGGACTGGCCGATGGATGGGGCGAATCCACAGCATACCATGCACAGTTCAGCTTCCGTGCCCGCCTCTGTGGGTGTTGTGTGGCAGACACGCATCGGAGGCCCGGTGTATGCCGGTCCGGCTGTGGCGGGTCAGCGTGTGTATGTGGCCAGCCATGACAGGCATGTGCGGGCATTGGATATTGCCACGGGCGCTGTTCGCTGGAAGCGGCAGCTGGGTGAAGCGGTTTCGACCACTCCCGCGGTGGAAAGAGATACCGTTGTCGTTGGAGCCAAGGATGGTATTTTGACGGCGCTGGATCTGCAGCAGGGAAGAATCAGGTGGCAAACCAAAACCGGCGGCAAGATAGTTTCTTCTCCCGTGATCGAGCAAGGAGTGGTTTATGTCGGGTCGAATGATCGCTATCTCTATGGCATCGATCTGGAGAATGGGGAAGTCCGCTGGCGTTATCTTACGGAAGGTTACAAGTACAGCGGGATATTCTGTGCCCCTACGGTGGATGCCGACAAGGTCTACATCGGCACGAAAGACGGCGAGTTTTATGCCCTCTATCGGGAAAGCGGCCGATTCGTATGGAAACGAGGGGTGGGATCATCAGTCTACCGCGCGGCGCTGCTGGCGGGAGAGCATCTCTACGTGAGCAGTTACGACCGCCGGGTCTACGCGCTGGAACGTTTGGGGGGAGGTGTTGTATGGCGTTCTCCGTTGCTGGACGACTGGGCGATAGGGACGCCGGTTCTGGTTGCCGGCGTCCTGTATGTGCCCAGCCGCAGCGGCATGATCTATGGAATCGATGCTGGCAGCGGAGAGATTGTATGGCGGGATGATCTGGGTAGCGCTGTTCAGCACGGGTTCGTGGTGGGTTCGAATGAAGTCGGGGTCATCGCTACCGTCGATGGCAGGCTGTTTGCGATCGATTTGCAAAGCCGGCAACGATACTGGCAGCGAACATTGCCGGGCGCGATCAAGGCCCCCTTGGCCCTGTCCCGCCAGGGTATCGTCGCGGTTACGGAAGATGGCGTGGTAATGCTGCTGCGTTAGCCGCCGGCATTGAACTGCGGGCTGAGTTTTAGGTTGCCAATGCTGAATGCTGTTCAACCGGTTGGGCATGGTGGCTTGTAACTACCCGGCGAGTTGTGGCATTCGAGATTACTGTAAACTCACATTTTTCGCCTTTGAGCGGACAAAATACGGGGACTGGCTGAATGGTTGCCACGGCATTTTGGACCGGAGTGCAGGTCACTTCCCATGAGGATGGGAACAAACCATCACGCCATGGGCAACTGATATTCGGGTTCATGGTAAAGTAACCTGATGGGTAACTATTCAGCATAGCATGAAACAAGCCGGTAACTGTTCAGATTGCCCCTGAAATTCGTCAGTTCAAGGCGAAAAATGGGAGTTTACGGGTGTAAATGACCATTTTTCAACGCAGAAATGGCGGATTTCAGGGGTGAGCTGAATAGTTACCCTGATGGTTGGGTTCGCTATCCCGGGATTGCCGGGCCAGTGACTGGAGACAGGATGCGATGATGGCTTACTTGCAATGGGCTCTGTTTTTATTGGCATTGATGTCATGCTCTTCAGCGCCGGAGTTGTACACCACGACAGCGGGCGCACAAAATGCACGGGCAGAGCCGGACTCCCGGCCGCGCAGGCTGGAGCCGCTTGGCGAGAAACAGCTGCAGTTGCTGGAGCATCCCGAACGGATTACAGGATTGCTGGATGATGGCGCCATTGCCGAAGATGAGATTCCCAACCCCCATTGGCAGAAAAACGGGTGCATCGCTTGCCATGCAACGGCAGAACCAGTCCAGCCGATAAAACTCCGGGAGGCCGATCCCAACCGCTTGTGCACGAACTGTCATGAACAGGAGCTGGTGGAAGCGTTTATCCATCCTGTAGGGATGGCTCCGCCCGATGATTTCATGGCGCGTATGCCTGATGATTTCAAAAACTCGCTGCAGGAAGGCGATGTCAGTTGTATTACATGCCACGATCTCACGATTCAGTGCACGCAAGAGCGTTTTCCTGAAAGAAAGATAAACCCCTTATTCTTCCGGGGGGGGCCTTACCAGACCCGCACCAAACTCTGTTATAACTGCCATGATCCCAAGATGTATGAGCGTTACAACCCCCACGATCAGATTACTGATGAAGGTGAGTTGATTACAAAACAGTGTTTTTATTGTCATAACACCTATCCTGACCGGCACAAGGTCCGCAGTATCGATGATGTCAGTTTCAACCTGGCCGAAGATCTGAAAAAACTATGCACCGGTTGTCACCCGTGGCGCCCACATCCCGGGGGAGCATGGGCGGGTTCCAAAAGAGGTGAAGGCCCTGACCATCTGGTGGTTCCACCAGAAAAAATCAGGGCGAACATGGAACGTTTGGCTGAGCGCCAGCATATTATTCTGCCGCTTGAACCGGGAACAGGCCGTATCTTCTGTGCTACTTGCCATAACCCCCATGAGCGGGGAGTTCAATACAAGCCCGAGGCTGACAAGGGGGCTGATGGATACAAGCGGCTGCGCCGGGGTGCGCGGGAGATATGTAGAAACTGTCACGATCTGTGAACTCCCCCTGTACCCGAACTCCGGCTCTTTTTCAACGTAGCCGGCGATTACCGTATTGACACCCGGCGCGCCCCGGCGTTGCAGCTCGTGGCCGAGGGAGGCGCCACCCTTGCCTGTGAGCCATCTCTTGCTCCGGGACGTCTGGCATTTCCCCGGTTACCTGGGGGGGCAGCAGCGCCGTGCCTGTTCGTTATGACAGGCTGTTTTTATTGCCCGGATCGGGATAATGAATAGAACTCTTTGCTCAAACCTGGCTGGCCATAGTGCAGACCGCCGCCCTCCTGCTTTCGCCACTCCGGCAACACAAAGCGCATTGCCGCCTTGCCGTCCAGTTCAAAATGGTGTCGGGCAGGGCGATGCGTATGCCCATGAATCAACTGTAACGCCTTGTGCTCCCGCAGGGTCTTTTCCACCTCTTCTTGATTGACATCCATTATCTCGATACTCTTCATACCGGCTGCTGATTGGCTCTCCTGCCGCAACCGTTGGGCAAGTTCGAGCCGCTCCTCCATCGGTTTGCCAAACAGCGCCTGTTGCCATCTGGGGTCTCGCACCATGCAGCGAAACTGTTGATAGGCGACATCATCGGTGCAAAGCAGATCGCCGTGCATCAACAGCGTGGGTACACCACCCAGATCAATAACGGTGTAATCATCCAGAAGTTCTGCGCCGGTCAGTGTCTGGAATTTGTCACCCAGAAGAAAATCCCGGTTGCCGTGCATCACATGGAGGGCCACACCGCGATCCGTCAGCGAGCGCAGCGCCGCGATATAGGGTTGGTATGCCGGCAGAATGGCGTCATCTCCCAGCCACAGCTCAAACAAATCTCCCAAAATGAACAGCGCATCGACTTCAGCTGCTCTTGTTTCCAGAAAATCGATGAATAACCGGCCCGTCTCAGGTTGTTCAGGGCTGAGGTGAAGATCCGAGATGAACAGAACCCCGCTACTCATCAATGATTGTTTTTTCGATGACGATCTCTTCGAGCGGTACATCTTGATGACCGCCCTGACTGGTCGTTTCGACCTGCTTGATTTTGTTCACGACATCCATTCCGTCCGTCACCCTTCCAAATACGCAGTAACCCCACCCCTGGCTGTCTTTCGCCGTGTGATCCAGAAAGCCGTTATCGGCTACATTGATAAAAAACTGCGCTGTCGCCGAGTGCGGATCCATGGTGCGGGCCATTGCAATGGTTCCATTGAGGTTACTCAAGCCATTGTCAGCCTCGTTTCTGATTGGCTCCCGGGTAGCTTTTTGGATCAGGCCTGACTCCATCCCCCCTCCCTGGATCATGAAGCCATTGATGACGCGATGAAAAATAGTGCCATCATAGAATCCTTCCCTTGCATACTGCAGGAAATTCGCGACTGTTTCAGGTGCTTTTCCTTCGTCCAGCTCCAGTGTGATGACACCAAGATTGGTCTGTATTTTTACCATTTCAAAGAACTCCTGTCAGTTGGATGGGTGCAAGATGGCTTTTTTTATGATGACCGGATCGACCGGTACATCTTTTGGAAAAGGACCCCCGGCGCCGGTGGGGGCTTTGCGTATTTTGTCTACTGTATCCATTCCACCGACCACCTTTCCGAATACGGTATAACCCCAGCCGTTACGGGTGGGGCGGGTATGATCGAGAAATTTGTTATCGGCCACATTGATGAAGAACTGCGCTGTCGCCGAGTGGGGATTCCCGGTGCGCGCCATCGCAATGGTTCCTCTCCTGTTCTTGAGTCCGTTGTCTGCTTCATTCTCGATGGGGGCGTAGGTCTGTTTGCGCTCGAAGTCCGGTGTGAATCCCCCCCCCTGGATCATAAACCCGTTGATGACGCGGTGAAAAACGGTATTGTCATAAAATCCCTCCTGCACATAGCGCAGAAAGTTTTTAACGGTGACTGGAGCATGCTCCCGGTCAAGCTCCACAGTGATATCCCCAAGGGTGGTCTGCAGAGTGACCCGGGGAGAGGATTCGGCGCCAAATACGGAACCAGGGGATATCAGCAATAACAGAAGCAGGGGTATTATCTTGAAATGACGGTTCACTACGATCCTCCGGGCAGTCATGATTGTGTCTTTATAGTATCAGGTTGATTCGATAAAAGGGATATCTGCCCAATGCGTCCATATCGGGTATACTTCCTCTTTTGCAGGTAACACGGAGGCAGATTCATGCGTTTGGTTCTGGCAGCGATTACTCTTGCTGCTTTCAGTCTATCCGCCTATTGCGATACGGTGATTGAGAGCAAAGATCCCGAAGGGGGAGTCAGCAAAATCAGCATTGATGGCGAGTGGGCGCGTTTCGATGAGGTTAACGGGGGCGGAAAGGGTTATCTGCTGGTAAACACCAAGGCGCGGAAGGCCTATATGGTTGTTCCGGCAGAGCAGGTGATCATTGAGTTTCCCGTCGACAAGGCGGATAAACAGGCGGTTCCCAGGGATGTGAATATTGGTTTCGAGTCGCTTGGTGAAGGCCCGAAAGTAGCGGGCTATGCAACGGAGCTGTTCGAGCTGATGGCGAATGAACAGCTTTGCGGAACCGCTCTTCTTTCCAGGCAGGTGACGGAAATCAAGGATGTGAATGGTTTGCTGGCAGCCACAGGTGGTCTCAATCCCCGGCTTTTCATGCCGGAGGAGATGTGGCAGGGGCTTCGTGGCGGGATGGAGCCTTGTGACGTAGCCAGGATGCAGTTTCCCAGAGATGGTGTTTTAAAGCAGGGATTTCCGCTGAAAGTGACGAATTCAAAGGGTGACACCCTCAGTGAGGTGGTCTCAATCAAGCAAAATGCTGAACTGAAACCGGGAATGTTCGAGCTTCCCAAGGGATACAATCGCACAACGGTGAAGCAGATGATGGATGGCATGCGCCAGGAGATGAAGGGTTCAATGGGTAAAATCAACGAGATGATGAAGGATTTATCTCCCGAGGAGCGCGCCAAAATGGAGCAAATGATGAAGCAGTTTGGCAGAAGCAACGATTAGTCGATTGGTAGTTACTCAGCTTGCCCCCGAAATCTGCCATTTCCGCGTTGAAAAAGGGGGAATTTACATGCGTGAACCTGCATTTCCCGCCTTGAACCGACGGATTTTGGGGCAAGCTGAGCAGTGACCATAATATTTTGCAATTCGCCGAGTAATTACGTCGATTGTTTATCACGGAGATATTAGTTGCATCCTGCTGTCGTCAAAAGCCGTTTTGCACCCAGTCCAACGGGTTCTATTCACCTCGGAAATGCCCGAACCGCGCTGTTCAACCTGCTGCTGGCACGCCATCATGACGGTGTGTTTCTGTTGCGGTTTGAAGATACTGACGCATCGCGCAGCCGCGAAGCATTTATTCACGCTATCCAGGTCGATCTGCGCTGGCTGGGGCTGGAGTGGCAGGAGGGTGAAGGTGAGGGAGGGGAGTACGGACCCTATCGGCAATCACAGCGAAATGATATCTATCAGGCGTATTTCACCCGTTTGGAGCGGGCCGGTCTGGTTTATCCCTGTTTCTGCAATTCCGAGGAGCTGGCTGTTTCCCGGAAAGCGCAACTCAATGCCGGCCAGCCGCCCAGATACAGTGGGAAATGCGCGCGGCTGAGCATGGATGAGCGGCAGAAATGGCTGAGCCGGGGCGTCAAACCCGCGCTGCGTTTTCGGGTTCCCCGGGGGCGAAGCGTCGAATTCAAGGATCTGGTTCGTGGATTACAATACTTTAAAACGGACGAGATCGGCGATTTCATCATTCGTCGGGCAGATGGTGCGCCGGCATTTTTTTTCACCAACGCGGTCGATGATGCGCTGATGAAGGTCAGCCATGTCGTGCGCGGAGAGGATCACTTGACCAATACCCCCCGGCAACTACTGCTGCTGGAGGCGCTTGAGCTTCCCCGCCCACAGTATGCCCATATCTCCCTGATTACCGGGGAAGGCAACAGTCCACTATCCAAACGGCATGGCAGCCTCAGCGTTGCTTCGCTGCGGGAGGCGGGGTTTCTGGCCAGCGCGATTATCAATTTTCTGGCGCGCATGGGGCACTATTATGGTCATGATGATTTTCTCGATCTGCAGCAACTGGCCGAGCAGTTCGATATTGACAAGCTGTCTCGCGCACCCGCTGCCTACGATGATTCCCGTCTGCTCTACTGGCAACGGGAGGCAATTCGCCATGCAGACAGCGGTGAACTTTGGAGTTGGGCGGGATCCGGAGTACATGACATTGTGCCGGAGAGCAGGGCTGAATCATTCATCGAAGCGGTGCGTGACAACATCTTGATGCCCGAAGATGCGCTGGATTGGGCGCAGATTATTTTCAAAAACGAATTGGAGCTGGATAGCGAAGGGATAGCCATAGTGCAGGGAGCCGACGGAGATTTTTTTCGTTTTGCGCTGGAGGCGCTGGTGTTGCACGGGACTGATTTCAAGGCGCTCGCCAGTGAGATTGGCCAACGCAGCGCTGTCAAGGGAAAGGCACTGTTCATGCCTTTGAGAGTGGCATTGACGGGCAGACGATACGGTCCGGAAATGGGGCGGTTGCTGCCACTGCTTGGTACCGAACGTGCACGTTGCCGCCTTGAGAAGTGGGTAAATACCCGTTGACACCCTTTTGCACCTGCTCAGAGAGAGGACACGACCCCGGTAGCCAGCGCGATGTTGCATATTTATAACAGCCTTACCCGGAAGAAAGAGCTGTTCAAACCGATAGATGCGGACAATGTTCGCATGTATGTATGCGGGATGACGGTATATGATTACTGCCATATCGGTCATGCCCGGGTACTGGTGGTGTTTGATATGGTCTATCGCTATCTGCGCCATCTCTATGGCGGCGAACATGTTACCTATGTGCGCAATGTTACCGACATCGATGACAAAATCATCAAGCGTGCACAGGAAAAGGGTGAAACCTATACCGATCTGACCAGCCACTTTATCGCTGCCATGCACGAGGATGCGCGGGCGCTGGGTGTCCGGCCGCCCAGCGGCGAGCCTCGGGCCACCGCATCCATGGAGCAGATAATCTCCATGATCCAGATATTGATGGAGAAAGGGTATGCCTACAAGGGGAGCAACGGCGATGTTTTTTATGACATCAGCCGCTTCTCACCCTACGGCAGGCTCTCCGGCAAGCGGATTGCCGAACTGCGCAGTGGAGAAAGGGTGGCGGTAGAGGAGGCCAAGGATGACCCGCTGGATTTTGTATTATGGAAAGCGGCCAAACCGGGGGAACCCTGTTGGGATTCTCCCTGGGGCAAGGGGCGCCCTGGCTGGCATATTGAATGCTCCGCCATGTCGACCCATTGTCTGGGAGATCATTTCGACATCCACGGGGGGGGGCTGGACCTGCAGTTTCCCCATCATGAAAACGAGATTGCGCAGAGCGAAGCAGCCACCGGTTGTAAATTTGTCAACTACTGGATGCACAACGGTTTTGTTCGTGTGGATGACGAGAAAATGTCCAAATCGCTGGGTAACTTCTTTACCATTCGTGATGTGTTGCAGCAGTACGATGCGGAAGTGGTGCGTTATTTTATTTTGGCCAGCCATTACCGCAGCCCCTTGAACTATTCCGATCAACAGCTCGATAATGCCAGGGCGGCGCTGATCACCCTCTATACATCCCTGCGCGATCTGGATCTGCCGGTGGAGCCGGGTGATGTTGTTTCAAACAGTACGGCGCAAAGATTTTATGCTGCGCTGAACGATGATTTCAATACGCCGGAAGCCATGGCTGTACTGTTTGAACTGGCAAGAGAGATCAACCGGTTACAAAGCGGTGGACAGACAGCGGAGGCTGTGCGGCAAGGCGCTATCTTGCGGCAGCTTGGTGGTCTGCTTGGTCTGTTACAAAACTCCCCGCAACGTTTCCTCCAGCATGGTGGGGTGGTCGGAGTCCCAGCACTTGATGATGAGCAAATTGAACAGCAGATAGCCGCCCGAAACCGGGCCCGTGAGGCGAAGCAGTGGGCCGAAGCCGATCGGATCCGTGATGCATTGAAGACGAAAGGTGTTATTCTTGAGGACGATGCCGGGGTGACCCGCTGGCGAAGAGAGTAGTGCCAATCCCTGCTAATAACAAGACAATCGGTAACTATTCAGCTCACCCCTGAAATCCGCCATTTCTGCGTTGAAAAATGGTCATTTACACGCGTAAACTCCCATTTTTCGCCTTGAACTGACGAATTTCAGGGGCAATCTGAATAGTTACCGGCTTGTTTCATACTATGCTGATTAGTTATGACAATCGATTAATGGTTGGGTGGACTCCGCTACTCCAGGCTGTGCAGTTTTTCCGCTGCGTACAGCGTATTCTGTAACAGCGTAGCAACCGTCATTGGTCCGACACCGCCCGGTACCGGAGTAATCCATCCAGCACGGTTTCGCGCACTTTCGAACTCGACATCTCCCACCAGCCTGCCCGACGCAGTGCGGTTGATACCAACATCGATGACAATGGAACCCGGTTTGATCCAGGCTCCCTTTATCAACCCCGGTTTGCCGACGCCGACCACCAGGATATCGGCCCGCTCGACTTCGGCCGCCAGATTCCTGGTGAAACGGTGACATACAGTGACAGTGCAACCGGCCAGCAGCAGCTCCAAACTCATCGGGCGGCCGACGATGTTGGATGCCCCAACCACGACAGCATGTTGACCCCGGACGGGTTGATCGATGTTTTTCAACAACGTCATCACACCGTATGGCGTACAGGGGCGAAGGATAGGTAGCCTCAGCGCCAATCTGCCAATATTGTATGGATGAAATCCATCCACATCCTTGTCCGGGTGGATACGCTCAATAATGGTCTCGCTGTCGATATGCGCCGGCAGGGGGAGCTGAACCAGAATACCATCGATCTCCTGGGCGCAGTTCAGTTTGTCGATAAGCTCGAGAAGATCCTGCTGAGAGACATCCGCGGGGAGATCATAGGCGAGTGACTTGATGCCAGCAGCCTCGCAGGCTTTGCGCTTGTGCCCAACATAGATCTGCGATGCGGGATCGTCTCCAACCAGAATTACCGCGAGTCCCGGGGCCCTAAGCCCTTTGCCGACGCGTATTTCTACGCGCTGTTTTATCTTTTCACGAAGTTTTTGTGCTATTGTTTTTCCATCGATGAGTTGGGCAGTCATGGGGTTATGCGCTGTTCAGAATCCTAAGGGAGGTCACCGGAATAATTTGTCTACACCATTCCAAACCATTTATATTATCACAAATGAGCGCTATGAACGCATTTGCGTTTTGATATGTTGCAGCCAGCGGATCGGCATGCGGCGGCTGAATGCGGTACATGTTGTTGCCAGATTGACACCCTGCCTATAATTTCAATTCAACCAGTTCAACACAGGTAGTGAATCAAATTCATATTTTTCTGTTTTTCGTCTGGCTGCTGGCGTTCCCTGCCGTTTCACCGGCCCTGGATGAAATGACGCTTCCTCAGCTTGTAGAGCAAACACTGGAGCACTTTCCGGATCTGAAACTGGCCGATCTCAATGTGGAACATGTGCGCCAGGAGTTGCCGCAAATCGAGAGTCAGACAGGTTTCGTTCTGTCAGGGAAAAGTGGCTACTCGCGGGACCTCTCTTTTATCGGGACGCCCAGTGACAATTTTTCCGTGGCGGGAGAGTTGAAGCGGACGTTAAGAACGGGTGAGCGTATTGGCTTGTCCACCTCTTACCGGCGGGAGGACAATTCGGGTGGGTCATTTTTTCCCGGATACCCCAACCCGGCCAGTACCATTAATATCGATTTAAACTACCGCAAGCCGTTTTGGCGAGATAACGGAAACCCCGATCTCAATCAAAATCTGATCATTGCCGGAAAACAGGTGGAGATTGCTGAAGCCAATCGCAAGGAGCAGCGAGAGCAGCTGGCATCGCAGGCAATCGATCTGTTCTATGCCGCCCTGTCTACCCGCTATCGTATCGACAACAGCCGGCTTGCCATCGAGCGGGCCCGGCGTCTCGAAAAATATGTGAATGAAAGAGTCGAACTGGGATTGTCCGAAAAAAAAGATCAGCTTCAGACGAAAGCCCGGCTTCGGGCGGAGCAGGCGGCCTATCATTCGCTGCAGTTGGTTTGGAAGCAGCAACGGATCATGCTCAACCGTCTTGTTGGACAGCCCTGGAACAACGATATCCGTTTGTCGCCGTCACTGCACAAACCCGCCGTAACGGTCGCCGATATGGAGCCGTTTTTCATCGATGCGCAATCTTTCAGTCCTGCGCTGATGCGGGGCCGGGGGCGTTTGGAGATTGCCGACGCCTTGATTGAGCAACAGCGTAACAGGCGCAAGGACATGCTGGATCTGGTCGTTTCCGCCGGCGTGCGCAATCTGGCAGGTGACAGCGGCAAAGGGTCGGTAAACAGCGCCGATTGGGCGGGTGGCGTCTCCATCGAGTATCAACGGGGACTCGAACGCCGTGGATTTGATGCGGCGCTCTATCAAGCCAGACTGGAACGGGAACGGGTGATACAGGAGATGGAAAGTGTACGTTATCAGTTGCGCTACCGGCTCTCCAGTCTGGTAGCCGAGATAGTGGAGAACCAAAAAACGGTCGAAAGTTACCGGCGACGCCTGGAGAGTGAAACGCTCAAATACCGGGAGTCGGAACGCCTGTACCGGAGTGCGCGTCTCGACACCAATCAGTTGTTGCAGCACGAAGCGGAGTTGCAGGCCGCCGAGCTGGCATTGCATCAACAACGCGTCGCGTTACTGGAGAGATATGCACGACTGGCGCTGCTGCGCGGGAAACTCTACCGGTGACGAATATAATCCGTTTTTTTGTCGAGCGGGGCCTGTTGGTCAATCTGATCTCCATCGGAATCATGCTGCTTGGGCTGTTTGCGGTATTCGAGATAAACCGTGAGGCCTTTCCCAACGTCAATCTCGATCAAATTCAAATTGGAGTGACCTACCCCGGTGCCACGCCGGAAGAGATAGAGCAGTTGGTGATCACACCCATCGAGCAGGAGATCAAGGCGTTGAACGGAATCGACAAGATGGTCTCGGTGTCATTTCCCGGTTCGGGAACCATCACGCTGGATCTGGATCCCGATGCCACTAACCGGGATCGCATCGTCAGTGCTGTCCAGCTGGCTGTGGACCGCGCAGAACTGCCGGATGATCTGCCACGGCAGCCCTATGTCCTGGAGATCGACGGTTCCGTGTTTCCCGTGATTCGCCTGGCTGTTTCGGCGCCTGTTTCACCCCTGGAATTGAAACGGCTGGGTGATCAGATTGAGCAGGATCTGCTCAATCTGGATGGAGTGGCAATGGTGCAGATTCCCGGTGACCGCAAGGCCGAGTTTCGCGTGATCGTCGATCCGCAAAAGATGCATCGTCAGCGCGTCTCCATTGCCGAGGTTAGCGAGTTGCTGCGCGGCTGGAACATCAATGCCCCCCTTGGCGAGCTGGATACGCACAGCGGACAGAAAGCGTTGCGGGTGGTCGGCGAGTTCAGCAGTGCAGAGGACATAGCCAGCCTTGTTCTACGCGCAAATGATCGCGGAGACATATTGCGTCTTGGCGACATTGCCCGAATCGAGGAGACATTGGCGGATGCGCACATCCTGTACAATGTGAGCGGTGAAACCGCACTGAGCATGATCATCCTGAAAAAAACAGATGCGGACATTATCGATGTCGTCGATACACTGCGGAGCTATCTGGATCAGGTGCCGGCGATCTATGGCGAACAGATCCAAATTGAAACTTTTGAGGATTTTTCCCGTTTTACCCGCATGCGCCTGGGGGTTTTGACCAACAATGGTGCAGCGGGCATCGTACTGGTGTTTTTGTCACTGTTCCTTTTTTTGCGCCCTTCCGTCGCCATCACCACCACCTGGGGATTGCCCATAATCTTTTTTGGTGGCCTGTATATACTCTATTTGTCAGGCGTTACGCTTAATCTTATCTCCATGCTGGGTTTTATCATGGTGTTGGGAATGATGGTCGATGACGCTATCATCATTGGTGAAAACATCACCTACCACATGGAAAAGGGAATGAAACCGCTGAAAGCGGCGGTGAAAGGAGCCATGGAGCTGATTGGTCCGGTCACCACCACTGTGGCCACCACTATTGTGGCCTTTCTGCCGCTGCTGTTCATGAGTGGAATTATCGGAAAGTTTATCGTTGCCATTCCTGTCGTGGTGATTTTGATGCTGTTTCTTTCACTTCTGGAGTCCTTTTTTATTCTTCCCAGCCATGTAGCGCATATTGCCAATCCAGCCAAAAAGGTGCAGGAGCGCGCCTGGATTGTCGCCTTGGAGAACGGTTACGCAAAGCTGTTGAGATTAGCCATCAAGCTGCGCTGGCTGACGTTGATTCTTTCCATCGCCATGCTGGCAGGAAGCTTGTGGTTGGCAAAGAACCATATGTCATTTCAGCTCTTTCCGCCAGCCGGCGTGGATCAATACATACTGCGCATTACCGCCCCCTCGGGGATTACGCTTGAAGAGATGCGGGACAAGCTGCTGAAAGTCGATCAAAAAGTCCGCGAGAGTATCGATCCGCAATATCTCGATGCGACCATTATCACTACCGGACAGATCGCGCTTGACGCGGGCGATCCGCTGACTCAGCGCGGTTCCCGTTATGGACAGATACGGGTTCTCTACACGCCATCGGTTTCTCGCCCTGAACATGACGCCATGGATGACATGCACAACCTGGCTAAAACTGTTCCGCCACTGTTTAACGATCTGAAGATTGCTTTTACCGAAATAAAGGGTGGCCCACCCACCGGTCGTCCGCTGGAGGTGGAAATCAGCAGTAATGACAGCAAAGCCGGCGAGGCAGCGGCCCGGAGTCTGATGGCATTTCTTGAACGTGTGGAGGGTGTCACCTCGGTGGAGAGTGGCTTGCAGCGGGGTGATGACGAGCTGCGTATCGTTCTGGACAGAACATTGGCCGCCTATGCCGGCGTCAATCTGGCCACAGCAGCGACTCATTTGCGGGCGGCCGTCGATGGGTTGACAGTCTCCACTGTGCGGCGGGGTACGGAGGAGGTCGATGTTACCATTCACTTTCCCGGGTATGGAAAAAAACAGTTGGAAGAGGTGAAAAAAGTCGAGATCCCGAATCAGCATGGCGGGCAAGTTCCCCTGGAGAAGATCGCCCGGTTTGAAACGCTGCCGGGGTACTCTACGATCCGCCATAAAGGGGGGATCCGGGTGGTGACGGTGACAGCGAACATCGATACCGACCAGCTTACGAGTGTCGAAATCAACCGGTTGGTGAAGGAAAATGAACCGCAGTGGCTGGGTGACGAAAGAGGCCAGATCGCAGTCAACTATGGTGGTGAAGAGGAGAAAAATGAAGAGTCGGTGCGCGACTTGATGTTTTCCTTTGTATTCGCCGTCATTGGAATATTCTTCATTCTTGCCATCCAGTTCAACAACCTGGGGTATCCGCTGATTGTTCTGTTGGCGATACCTTTCGGCACGATCGGTATCGTCGTGAGTTTCTACCTGCACGATCTGCTGTGGAAACCCATGCCACTCTCATTTTTCGCTCTGATGGGAATGGTGGCTCTATCCGGCGTGGTGGTCAACAGCGCATTGGTGCTGTTGGTGTTCGTACAACGGGCCATTGAACAGGGGGTGGTCTGGCGGGAAGCGATTATTCTGGCCGGAAGACGCCGGTTGCGGGCTGTCATATTGACTGCGGCAACCACCGTTCTGGGATTGTTGCCGACCGCCTACGGTTGGGGAGGGATGGACCCGTTTGTTTCTCCCCTGGCCCTTGCCCTCTCTTCCGGGCTGGCATTTGCCACCGTTATCACACTGTTTGCCATACCCGCAATCCTGGCGGTTTCATTTGATTTAAAGCGCCTGTTTTGTATACTGATTGGAAAAAAAACAGGTATCTGATGGCCCTTTCTTCGCAAAAGATAGACTCCTTTATCTGGGGGGAATCATCCAGAGGTAACTCTTCTCTCAAACGGTATATGGTGCGGTTACTGCGTATTTTCTACGCATTGGGCCGCGACATTCTTCAGGGTCAACTTACGTTGCGGGCGTCAAGCCTATCCTATACCACGTTGCTTTCGCTGGTTCCCTTTCTGGCGGTAAGCTTTTCCGTGCTACAGGCGTTTGGTGTATACAATCAGCTTGAGCCGCTATTGTTGCAGTTTCTTGAACCACTCGGTCCAAAAGGCGTGGAAGTTGCCAACAACATCATCGTTTTTGTAGGAAACATGAAGGTGGGGGTGCTGGGATCAGTCGGGCTGGCAATGCTTTTCTATACGGTAATCAGCCTGGTAAATAAAATAGAAAAATCTTTCAACTTCACATGGAGAGTAAAGGAAAATCGCAGTTTTGGACGCCGGTTCAGTGATTATTTGAGCGTGATCTTGATCGGCCCCGTGTTGATGTTCTCGGCGGTCGGCTTGAGTACATCATTGATGAGCACCACTGTTGTACAGCAGATTTTGACCATGGAGCCGTTTGGCAGTGTCCTCTATTTTGCTGGAAAAACAACTCCAAAACTACTAACCATATTGGCATTTGCATTTATCTATGTGCTCATTCCAAATACCAAAGTCAAATTGAGTGCTGCATTGGGTGGTGCGCTGTTTGCTGGCATTCTGTGGCAACTGAGCGGTTGGGGATTCACCTCGTTTGTCGCGTCTTCGACCAACTATGCCGCCATCTACTCCAGTTTTGCCATTTTGATTACTTTTTTTATCTGGTTGTACCTGAACTGGTTGATTGTGCTGATTGGAGCACAAACGGCTTACTATATACAAAACCCGGGAGTCATCCGGAAAGAGGTTGGCAGCGAGGGGTGTGGTGGCCCCCCAAGGGAGCAGTTGGCCCTGCTGGCCATGGCGCTTGTTGCGGATAACTTTTATCGCAATACCCCCCCCTGGACGACTGAGCGGCTTTCCAGTGTGCTGGGGGTTTCCGAAACATGGCTAAACGGGGTGCTGCAGCAGCTTGAAAAACACCGGTTGCTCACTGTTTGCGCCGGGGAACCGGCTGGTTGGCTTCCTGCAAGAGATATTGAAACCATTCGGCTGGATGAGATTGTTTTTCCTTTCCGCGGAGAGATGGCGTTGTTTCAAAGTATCGAGTTGCGCACGCCGGTAGTTCATCACGTTGAAAAAACCGTTGAAAACATCAATCTTCTTTTGAAGAATTGTCTGTCGGAAAAAAACATTAAAGCGTTGGTAGTTGAAAGCCGTTATGGAAAAGAGGGTTAAACAGGGAGGGGAGCATCGACCAGTGCACAAATTCATCTGTTGATGCCAGCCCACCTTTTGATCGAGAGCAAGCTACGCCCTGTTTCAGCCTGTACCTGATATCCCGGATTTGGATTGTTTTGATCAGCTACTGCGGTGGTTGACAGATTGAGCGTGTTTCTTTTTTTAACAATTGCCCGCAAATCAATTGAAATAAAATAAACGGCCGTTATAATCTACGTGGGAAGGTGCATATTTCGTTTTTTTGTCAATATGGGTAACAAAAGCAATGGTGAACAAAAATACAACGTCTAGGAAGCGTGCCAGTAAACTGCTCGCTACCGTCAAAAAAATGCTGGACAAAACGCCGGTAAACAAAGAGCAGGCAACAGCCATAGCCAGGCTGGCAAAATCATTGAAAGCCTTTGAGCGTTCAGAGGCCGCCGTTGTCAAGGCGCAGCAAAAAATCGATACTGCCAAGGAAAAAGCCAGGGCCGCTGCGGAGAAGCTCAAGGAAAAGAAGACCGCCGCTGCAAAAAAAGCGGTCGATAAAACCCGGAGCGCAGCAGCAGTCGCGGCGGAGTTGCTGGCTGATGCGAAACTCAACGCGCGCGAAAAGGCTGCCGAGGTGAAAGCGGACATGGCCGCCGTTGTCCAGGCTGAAAAGAAGGAGATTGCCAAAAACAAGGCGATAGCCACTTTCACCGCGCAGTGGGAAAAACGTTACGATCGCATGATTGCCCGCAAGGCGAGGAAGAAGGCTGCCCGCCAGAAGGCCAGTTTGCGTAAAAAGCGGGAAAACAAGTCCGCGAAGACTATTGCCATGAGCGGGGATGCGGAAGAAGCAAAGGCGAAAAAGAGAACAACTACAAGAGCCAGTGATTCACCAGCAGCAAAACCAAAGGCATCAAAAACCACACGCTCCAGGGCATCGGCAGGCAGGGTAAAAGCCAAGGCGCCACGTACATCCGGAAGAAAAAGATCGGCGGCGGCCAAGTAACGGCTTTTCTGCGATATTATTGACCCGGTAACCTTTTAAATGTTCAGGGCTTCGGGCATGTGCCGGCGCTGTGTTGCAGGGTTGCCGGGTCAACAAGCTTGATTGTAACTGCGCCTGTTTCGCATTCAATCGGAGCAGATTGCAGCGCTTGAAATTCACTGCCCGGATTTCCCCTGAAATCCGTCAGTTCAAGGCGTAAAACGTGAGTTTGCGGTGAGGCCATTTCTGGAGATCCGGGGGCGTTCGGCATGAATGGCCGTTTTTCAACGCAAGAAAGGCGTATTTCAGGCTTGTGAGTGATTATCGATTCTTGCACCGGAACGCTGTCACGTGCCGCATGTGAGTACGCAGCTGCCGAGGCCGGTCGGAATAGTTGCCAGGTTAACAGCCGTTTGCAGGGGGTACCGCAGGCGGTTTTTCTGCTTTTTTGAGGGGAAACAGCGTTGCACGCAGAGATTAAAATATTTGAAGACAAGGAAAGGGTTGCCGAAGCAGCTGCCAGACGCTGGTTTGAGATCTATAAGGAGTCGGTTGAAAAAAGCGGCTCTTTTTTTGTGGCGCTTTCAGGTGGCGCGACACCCCGGCTGCTGTATCGTTTTCTTTCCCGGCCCGAAATGGCAAAGAAAATCGACTGGAAGCGTGTCCATGTCTTCTTTGGTGATGAGCGCTCCGTCCCCAGTGATCACCCCGACAGTAACTTCAGAATGGCCAAAGAAGCCTTGCTGGCACATGTTCCCATTCCCCGGCCCAACATATTCAGGGTTGAGACCGAGGTGAGCGAGAGGAGGGAGGCGGCGTTCCGTTATGAGCAGCGTCTGATCGAAACGCTGCCTGAAACCGATGACAACGTTCCGCAATTCGATCTCGTTCTGTTGGGTGTTGGCGTTGACGGCCATACAGCATCCCTATTCCCCGGTACGGACATTTTGCAGCAGAAGAAACGGTTTTTCGATGCCGTTTATGTCAAGCAAAAAGCCGATTGGCGGATGAGTATCACTTTTCCGGTGATTAATCATGCCCGCCATATTCTTTTTTTGGTGACGGGTTCGGACAAAAAGGCCATCATACAAAAAATTCTCTCTCCTTCTCGTTCCGGGCCGTTGCTTCCGGTGCAGATGATCAGCCCGCTTGGCCAGGCGCAGATGTATCTGGATGCCGATGCCGCAGGGAAGATTGAAACGGACTCGGTAGCGACCAAACCGAACAGCAACGATCCGGTTAGCCCCTGACTCCCCCCCATTTTCGCATTGAACAGTAGTTGTTTGCTCGCCGTTGACCCCTGTTTTCGCCATGGATCGGTGGGTGGAACTCAAAGGGCGACCCGAGTGGTTATCGCTATCGCCCCCTGTTAACACGGCAGCAGTATATACTCTTTCAAGGCGCGGATTCAGCCGTTAGGCGCTGATTTTTCAGAATCAAACTGTCAGCGGTTTCAAGAACAGGCTGGCCTTGCGTTGCAGCTTTTGCCAGTGGAGCGCTGCAAGCCGCGCCCTGTTCCCGCCTGTTATTGAAGCCCTGAGTGCAACCTGTCTTGCGGCCGGGTTAATACTGAGCAGCGATGCTGCTTTTTGATTTTGCCGAATTTCAAGCGTACAATGATAACTACTCGTTTCAGTAGCCGGTTTGAGGCAGGATCCGCCGGTTGATATTCGAGCTGCGCCGATTTGATTCAGCTTGCGGGCGCCTGACAAATCCAGCTAAAGCGAGGTGAAACCTGCTTTGGCCTGAGCTGAGCGGGTTTTTTTGCGCGTGCTGCCGGGTGGCGTGTTTTTTGGGCATGCCGTTGATCGAGGAGTTGCTACATGGAACATGATTACCAGTTCGATACCATGGCGGTGAGGGCCGGGCAGGATCGTACCTGCGAACGGGAGCAGGCAGAGCCGATTTTTACCACCTCCAGTTATGTATTCCGCAATGCCGCAGAAGCCGCTGCCATATTTTCGGGGCAACAGCCCGGTAATATCTACTCGCGATTTACCAACCCAACAGTGCGCACTTTCGAAAAGCGTCTTGCGGCCCTGGAGGGTGGAGAGCGTTGTGTGGCCACGGCGTCGGGCATGGCTGCCATTTTGAGCTGCTGTATGGCGTTACTCGATGCGGGTGAACACATCGTTTCATCCAGGGCCATCTTTGGCTCCATTACGGTGTTGTTCAACGAACATTTAAAACGATTTGGTATCGAGACCAGCTATGTTGCTCCAACCGAGCTGGAAGCCTGGGAACAGGCCATTCGCCCTGATACCCGTCTACTGTTTGTCGAAACGCCATCAAACCCGACTGCGGAAATTGCCGATATCCAGGCGCTCTCCCGGCTGGCACAAAAACATGGCTGCCTGCTTGTCGTCGACAACTGCTTTTGTACTCCTGCCCTGCAACGGCCGTTGACGATGGGCGCCGATATCGTTATTCATTCCGCCACAAAGTATATCGACGGTCAGGGCAGGTCGATCGGTGGCGCTGTTGTTGGCCGTGGCGAACTGCTGGACAAGGTTTTTGGTTTTTTGCGTACTGCGGGGCCAAGCATGAGTCCCTTCAATGCCTGGATTTTTCTCAAGGGGCTGGAAACCCTGCGCTTGCGGATGGAGGCGCACAGCTCCAATGCACTGATGCTGGCTCAGTGGCTGGAACGGCGCCCCGAGGTGGAACGTGTGTATTACGCCGGACTTCCCTCTCACCCCCAGCATGAACTGGCCAGGCGGCAGCAACTGGCTTATGGGGGGGTGGTTGCTTTTGAGTTGCGGGGTGGACAGGAAGCGGCGTGGCGCCTTATCGATAGCACGGAAATGATCTCGATTACGGCCAATCTGGGTGATACCAAGAGCACCATCACACATCCCGCGACAACGACCCATGGCCGGTTGACGCCAGAGGCGCGTCTCGATGCAGGTATTGGGGACGGGTTGGTGCGTATCGCGGTTGGACTCGAGGATATTACCGATATAAAGGCCGATATCGAACGGGGGCTGATCGGCTGGACCCTGCCCCGGGAAGGAGCTGATCGGGAGCGGGTATGATATCATGGCAAAAACCTTTCAGGCGGTTAGGCGGTTTTGGGGTTCGGCTTGAGAGCAGGTTGGCAGGAGATTTCCAATGGGGATCACAGAACTCATTGCTCTCTCCATGGGGGCTGCATGGGCCAGTGGCATTAATCTCTACGCGGCTGTGTTCGTGCTGGGGTTTCTGGGTTCGACAGGGCACATGGTCTTACCGCAGGAGTTGCAGTTTCTGACCAACCCGCTGGTATTGGTCGGGGCAGGACTCATGTACTGCATCGAGTTTTTTACCGACAAGATACCCGGTGTGGACAGCACTTGGGATGCCGTTCATACCTTTATCCGTGTTCCGGCCGGAGCGGTGCTGGCTGCTGGCGGAATGGCCGAGATCAGCCCAGCGGCAGAACTGGCCGGGCTGTTGGCGGGCGGGGGGTTGGCTGCCGCAACTCACGCCACCAAGGCGGGTGGCCGCATCGTTATCAACAGCTCTCCCGAGCCAGTCAGTAACTGGACGGCTTCCATCGGCGAGGATGTTGCCGTGTTTGCCGGTTTGTGGAGTGCCTTGACTTATCCGTGGCTGTTTCTGATATTGTTGGCACTCTTTATTGTTTTCATGATTTGGCTGCTTCCCCGTATCTGGCAGGGTGTGAGATGGATGTTCTATAGACTGGGGAAGCTGCTTGGATACCCGGCAGAGGAGCCTCATCTGATACATGGGGAAAAAAAACAGGATGGATCGGAGCAGCGGCTGAAATGATTTCACGGAATTTTTCCCCCAGCGGCTTGTCACTTGTACCATGGTGTGGCGGAGGGATCTGCGCCGTTCGTCCGGATAGTGCGGCTGTTTGATCCTGAAATCCGCCATTGCCGTATTGAAGAGTGGCCCATGGTGGCAGACCGGATGTTACCCTGCGATATCGCACCGGCCTGCGTGGGAACAGCTGCGCGGGCGCTCCCTGTCTCTCCTTGAAACCGGCGGGTTTCAGGGGCAAGCCGGGCAGTTACCGTCACATTTCACAATTTGCTGAGTAGTTACAACTGGAGAAAAAATGTCAAGTCAAACCGGATTCATCTCGAGGCTGCTGGCAGGTGGCATCTGTTCTGTTGTCTTGTTCGTCTCATTGAGTGGTTGTGGAAAGGATCAATCCACTCCCGCTCCCGAGGAGAGTGCCATGCAAGAAGGCGGAGCGGTTGCCGATCCCTATCAGCCAGGCGCTCCGCTACCACCGAATCATCCCCCTCTGGACAGTGCTGGAGAGAGTGGAGCACCCACTCAATATACACAGGCAGGAGCGGAGAACGGGATGTTGGGCCATCCTCCAGATGTTGTCTCTTCAGAGGCAAAAGATGTTGAAGTTGTCGTCCCCGACAATATCAAGGGGAAATGGACCGCTGTTCAATTGGCAATCGCTGCCGGAGAGGAGAACGGCAGGAACGAGCTGGTTGTTCCCATTGGCGGCCAGGCAGAGGTGGCTGATGGTATGGTGCTTCTTGTGGATGCATTCCTGCCGGACTACACCAGTGATTTTGAAAAGGCCACATCCGCTTCTGATACCTTGAACAACCCCGCCGCGCTGGTGCATTTGATGAAGCAGGACAAGCTGGTGGCGAAAGGGTGGGTGTTTAAAAACTATCCGGAGTTCAATACGTTCGACAGCAGTGAAGTGAAAATTGAACTACTGGATGCAGCATCTTCAAAACAGGAGTAATTTACTATGAGGCCGGTTTCAGTTTTCATGATGGTTTCAGCTCTGTGGTTGGGTATGTCCGGTTTGTCTTATGCCGTTTTTGGCGATCCGGAAAGGGGTAAGCTGATTTACGCTCAGCGATGTGCTGTCTGCCATGGAGTAAACGGCGATGGCAATAATGGAATGGCCGCAAACTTCCAGCAGGAGTGGCACCGGTTTACCAAGTCGGACGAGGAGCTTGCAGAGAGCGTCCGCAACGGTTTCCAGACGCCAGGAAAGCACTACACGGCAGGAGCGATGCCGCCGCAGTTTCTGACCGACAGAGAGCTGGATGATGTTGTCAGCTACTTGCGCCAGGCATTTGGTGGTGAGCCGAAATTTTCAGAAGAACTGCCGTGAGTATCTGCTGTCATCGGCCCGGCAGCAAGGCGCTGCTGGAACTGCACTCAATTGTTGCCGGGTTAATGGTGTTTGTTACACTTCGGTTCATGTGGCCAACATGCGTTTTAGTGTTTCGTTGCCCGGTTGTTGCCGGGTATCTTCTTCCCCTGCCAGTTGGTTCAGAATCTGCTCACTGCGCTGACGGAAGTCCTGCTGCTGCTGATGTAACCTTCCAATGATCCGTTGGGTCTGCTGGCCGATTTCCTCCAGGCCGTTGCCGAGGCCGTTCTGCAACCCGCGCAGGGCTGTTTTCTGCAGGGAGGGTTTCAGTTTGCGGTGGGCGATCCAGGGGAGCAGCCAGGCGGTTACCACCAACAGGATGCTGTGAGTGGTGAAGTTGATGCCGAGGTACTGTTCGGGCGCCGCGGCGCTTTGATAGTAGCCAACGAACACCCGGTAACCAACCCAGCTCAGCGCGGCCAGCGGCAAAATGGTGGCCAGCACCCCGGTCGACCGGTAGATAAAACGTTGCAGAGCGGTACCCGGTTTCTGCAGGGCGCTGCGCAGGGAGCGCTGCAGATGGTTTTCTATCCATTCTCCGGCATTTTTACGGATCTCGGGCAACTCCGGGCGCAGGGGAGCGGTGGGAATGCCCAGCGCATC
Organism: Gammaproteobacteria bacterium; assembly: GCA_015491735.1. GTDB lineage: Bacteria > Pseudomonadota > Gammaproteobacteria > Thiohalospirales > Thiohalospiraceae > DRMK01. Next base: position 10,450 of record WFVH01000030.1, on the reverse strand, counting down.
GGCTTCTACAATCAGGTTGTCGAGTGCATCATTCAAACGGGTTTGAGCCCAGTTGTCCCATATCCCGCCCGTGTCCGTAACCGGCTCGCCGGCCGGCTGCTCCTTTGGTGGTTTTTTAAAAAGCGCTGACAGGCCGGTGTCCCGGGAGGCAAAGCTTTCCGCCATGGCGCCTGTTTTCCAGGCCAATCCCTGCTCCAGTTCCGTGGCCGTCGCCTCCCAGATGGCCTGCCACTGCTGCCGCAGGGTGGCAAATGAGTCTTCCCGCCCAAGCTGTTCTGTTGCCCGCGCCAGCGAGTGGCGCAGATCCTGGATGCGCCTTGAAATACCGCGGGCTTCCAGCTCCTGGATGGTATGCGTATTGGCCAGGGAGCGGATGGTATGCGCCAGTTTGCCGAAATCATCGGCTGTGTGCTCCTGCTCCCGGCTGTCGGTGCACAGGACAATCGGATCGCTGAAGCCGGCTTCGTTCAGCAGTCGGGTGAAGTCCTCCCGTTGCGGCTCCTGGCCTTTGTCCCACTGATTGATGACAAACAACCAGGCGTGGTGGTGTCCATGCTCCCGCAGCATCCGCCAGCCGCGATCGTCGCGGTAGCGCTCAGGGCTGACCACGTAAATCAGCACATCGATATGCGGCAGCCATTCGAGAACCAACTGTTTGTTACGGGTATCCACGCTGTCGATATCCGGCATGTCGATCCAGAGAATATCGTGGTTGCCCTGATCTTGATGCAGGGCGATCTTGACCTTGTCGACCGGGAACTCCTCGGGCAGATGCTGAATCTGCACCGTTTTGTGCACGTAGATAGTAACCTCCCGGGAGGTAGGACGTTCGACGCCGGTACGGGCAACGGCCTGTCCAGCGAGACGGTTGAGCAGACTGCTTTTGCCTACCCCCGTGCCGCCAAAAAATGCGACCACCAGCGGACGTTGCGTACCGCCATCAAACAACTCTGCCGGTGTACGCGCCTCGACGGACTTGATGTTTTCGACATCGGCCTCGGACAACCAGCCCGCTTGCCGGGCCTGTTCCGCCCAGTGGCCGGCCTGTTGGTAAAAGCGATGAAGTTGGTCAGTTGCCATTTTCCAGCTCCCGTAGTTCCTGTTCCGCTGCCGTGACTGTTCCGGGCGGGATCCGGAAGCGTTGCGCCGGATCGATTGCCTCCTTCAAGCGGAAAATCTTCTGCTGCAGTTCGGTGAGCAGTTCGGCGTTGACCATCTCCAGCTGCCGCTGCTTCAGCTCTGCGGCCACTTTGTCCATGTAACGTCCCAGCGTGCTTTCGGTCAACATACTGGTCAGAGACAGCATGGCGGGGGCGACGACGAGATCATGGATACTCAGACCGCCGGATTTTACCGCCAGCACCACTGCGGCCGCGTCGGTGGTGACGCGCGCGGCCCTCAGACTGTTGAGTGTCGCGGGCTGCTGCTCCAGCTTTTCATACAGGCTGTGTGCGCTGCGCTCGATCTCCGGCTGAAACTCTTTCTGGTACGCCTCGACCGCCCGGGCAAACTGCTCCTCGATTTCGGGGCGCTGGCTGCGCAGGCTGCGGGCGATGGATTTCCACCAGTCCGCCTGCGCGGCCTCGGTTTCGCTGATGCGCAGGGACTCCTCGGAAAGATGAACCAGCGTGTGATGGCAGATCTGGTTTAACAGCCGCTGTTCCAGATTGCTGTTGCGCAATTCTGCCGCAGGCTGCTTGCCAAACAGGGATTTTCCGGCGCTAATCAGCTGGCGGAGCGGCCAGGTGACAGTTTGGCGCACTTTGTTGAGCGAGTCTGCCAGCAGGGGTATTTCCAGCAGCGACAACAGTTCTGCGATAGCCTGCTGGAAGGTTTCATAGTTCTGTGGATGATCGAGATAATCCCGGCGGTAATCGCTCAGGGCGGACTCCATGGCTTGTTCAACCATCTCCTTCCAGGCCTGATCGGCGGCGTGCTCCGCCAGAATCGGGTTGATCCACCCTTGCCAGTGCAGCCCGATAAACGCATAGGTGTGCCGCGGCTGGCCGTCGCGATCGATACGGCCAAGTGATGCGGTTAATTGGGTCCGCAGCGTCTCTGCCTGCCGGGGATCGATGCCGCGGGCGGTTTCGTCCAGGTTTTTTTTATAGGGAAGGGTGCAGACAGGGAATCTGTCCACTGCGATGCCAGCCTCCCGCAGGTGGTTGCGAAAGGAGTTCAGAACCACCTCGCGGGACTCCTCCCCCAGTTTGTTGATGCACACCACCAGCGGCCTGCCAAGTGGCAGCAGCAGATTCAGGGTCTCCCATACCCGCTGATCGGCATACTTGTCCTTGCTCACCACCAACAGCAACAGATCCGCAAGGGCAATCGTGCGCAACACGGCGTCCCGGTATCCGCTGGCATCGATGGAGTCGAAATCGGGGGTATCCCAGATGATACAGGGAGGGAGCGGGCTGTTACCCCCGTCGCTCAAGGCGTAGGCACGGTAAGGTGCACCGGCCAGATCGGTGCGGGTGTGTTGTTCGTAACCAGGGAAGAACTGCGGCAGCCAGTCAAACCGGTCTGCCGAGCCGCCAATATAGAAGCCCTGGGGGTGGACGGTAAATCCAGCCAGAGCACTGACGCCGGCCAGTGGACTGCCCAGTAACAGATTCACGACCGTGCTTTTGCCAGCCTGGGTGGGGCCGATAACGGCGATCTGCGGCACATGCTGCGGGCGCTCGCGGTTGAGCTGCAGTTTGTGCAGTGCAGCCTCGGCCAGCGTCAGTGAGGCGAGGGTGTTGTCGAATGGCGGGGTTTCGTCGGGGCTGCCACTCTCCCTTTTCGCCATGCTCCGGTAGCGCTGAATCAGTAACTGTATGAAATCAAGCATCTGTGTTCGTCAATAGAGATCTCTTTCTATTGTATTGGTTTCCTGCCGGCCAGGGAATGGCGAAGTTACAGGACAAACGATTCCGGTTTCGCCTCGCTCCCTAAAGTTGGCCCCTGTCTCGGTCGACATTTTGAATGACCAGGCAAAACTCTGGATGGTTCGGAGAACAGTTGCTGTTTGTAATAACGGAGAAAGGCCCGGGTTGCGCACAACCGGTTGTCCCGGGCCATGCCCGGTTCTGTCTTTAATGAAAACGATGTGGGGAAATCGCGATGATCGATAGACTGGTTCCTGGCCGGACGGTATTTGCCGTCCTGCTGGTTTTTGTGTTGGGGGGGTGTCAACTCGAGCCGCCGATTACCGATGGGGAAGAGACGCCACCGGAGGAAAACCCTGTTGGCAACGATGATGCCGGCAACGACGAGGTGGACGCCGGTGTTGGTGAGACGGATGACACTTCTCCGGAAGAGCCGGGAGGCAACAGTGACGACGGGGAGAGCGCTCCCGGCGTGTTGAGTGTCCGCTTTTTCGCAGCCGAGGCATGTGTTCCAAGCGGTGCCGGCAGCGACTATCCGGTAGGGCCTGGCCAGCGTTATACCCGGATATCCGATGTTCCCTGGGGAGAGTTGGGGCCAGGCGACACGGTGCGTATTCATTACCGTTCCGAACCCTATCGGGAGAAAATCATCATCAGAACCGACGGCAGTGAGCAGAACCCTATCCGCATATGCGGTGTGTCCGGTCCCAACGGAGAGCGCCCCGTGCTGGATGGAGAGGGCGCGGTGAACCATGTGAATGATTCTCCCGCCTACGGAAGCTACCGTCCCATGGAGGCGTTGGCGATGATCATGCTGTGGAATCGGGATTACGATCTCAAGGTACATAACATTGTTATCGATGGCCTGCATATCCGTAACGTCAAAAACACCTACACCTTCACCCGAACCGATGGCACCACTGAAAGCTATGAGAGCGGAGCCGCCTGTATTCGTATTCAGGCAGCGGATAACGTGGTAATCCGCGATAATGAACTGGAGAACTGTGGCAATGGCATCTTTACCATGTCACAGGGGTACAACGAAGCCAGTCTTACACGTAATCTGCTTATCGAAGGTAACTATCTCCATGGCCACGGGCAGAACGGCAGTTACCGTGAGCATGGCGCATACATTCAGGGGATTGGCGTGATATACCAGTATAACCGTTTTGGCCCCAATGCTCCGGGTTCTGGCGGGTCGACTCTCAAGGAGCGTGTTTCGGACTCTGTGATCCGTTACAACTGGTTCGATAGCGGTAGCTCCCGGGTACTGGATCTGGTGGAAGTTGAAGATGCAGCAGCCTGGTACCTTGTCGATGAATATCTGCGCGAACTGGGATGTTCCGCCATCGAAAGTTGCGAAGCGATCGATGCAGAGCGGTTGCAGAAGGTTCAGGAGGCTGATCGCCTCTACCGGCGCAGCTATGTCTACGGGAACTTTTTCCATCACGTAGGGAGCCAGACGGATGCTGGAAATATTGTTCACTATGGCAGTGACAACGATCCCGCGCTGTCACGCGCAGGAACACTGTATTTTTACAACAATACGGTTTCCATCCAGCAGGATCAGAGCGATTCATGGCGATTCCGTCTGTTCTATCTTGGAAACCGGGGCGCTGATACCGCTTCGAGTGAAGTGGTGGAGATGTTCAACAATATCGTCTATTTTACCGGCGAGGAAACGGAAACACCGGCCTATTTCTGTTTCGGTGATACCAATGGCGGCACGGTAAACCTTGGCAAGAACTGGATTACGGATACCTGGAAAGCGCCTGACATCGTGGATAACTGTTACTACGGCGTTGCATCGGATGCACCCACGCTGAACGGAGTGGATAATCTGCTGGATACCTCAGCAGCGCCGCAGCCTATCGATCAGGAGACGCTGGCGCCGTTGAACACGCCGCAGCTTCAGGCGGCCGCACAGGCGGTTCCTGTCGGGGTTCCTCCAGTCACCATGCAGTATGTGAAACATCTGCAGGGGAGTGTGCGTAACTCCATCGCCAGCATGGGCGCCATGGAGTGACAGCACGATCTCTTTGAGCTGGATAGATTATTGATCCGGTAACATTGTGTGCCGCCGGGTTAATAACAGTGCAACGGAGTACCAGCCCCGGGGAAATCTTCCCCGGGGCTTTTCTTTGTGCGCCAGGCATGGCGCGCAGCGCCGTGACTGGCGCTATTCCCCGAGCTGTGGTGGCAAGGGGATGACTTGGGGGTGCAAGTCCCCTACCGGCCCGGCAAGGGGAACGGGTAGCCGAACGGCAAGGGTGCCCATCGCGAGGTGGGATCCGAAGGAAGCCGAAGGCAAAGCACTGGCCCGACGAACAGGAATCGCATACGAGGCGGTCGCCGTGGGTGAGGAGGCGAATATCTTCAAAGCCCGATACTTGCACGGAAACGGCGGACGTAGATGCGGCGGGTATAAGTGTGAAGGTCGCGCGTCTTACCCTGGGAGGTCTGGTCACCTACCATGTGCTACTGCGATCGTGAGGTCGTGGGATGGGTGGCCAGAAGTCAGCCGAGGCCATAGTAGTGCCGCTGACCACGGCATGAAGGGCCGAACATGAGAGACCGCGAGTAGGCGGTGGGAACACGTGGACTGTCGATGAAGGCAGAAGATTCACAGACAGTGGATGCCTGCACGGAAGTGCCGGGGCAGAACCCCGGTGGGGTCGTGGCGGGTGCCGAGGCGGTCGCGACGACCCACACGCGGACGAAAGCGGGGTCAGACGGGCTGATGGAGGCCGTGGTCAGCCGCGGCAACCTGATGCTCGCGTACGAGCGGGTGATGCGGAACAAGGGAAGCGCCGGTGTCGATGGCATCGGTCCACCTGAGTTCAAGGCCCACCTGCAACGGCACTGGCCGACGATCAGGGCCAGACTGCTGGCGGGGGAATACATGCCTTCGCCGGTACGCCGGGTGGACATTCCCAAGCCCCAGGGCGGGGTACGGACACTCGGCATCCCCACGCTGACGGATCGTCTGATCCAACAGGCGTTACATCAGGTGCTCTCACCAATCTTCGAGCCTACCTTCTCGGCGTACAGCTACGGCTTCCGCCCGGGAAGGAATGCCCACCAGGCGGTACTCCAGGCCCAGCGATATGTGGCCGAAGGGCACCGCATGGTGGTGGACCTGGATCTGGAGAAATTCTTTGACCGGGTCAACCATGACCTGCTGATGGGGCGACTGGCAAAGAAGATAACGGACCGCCGGGGGCACAAGTTCTGCCGCTATGCTGACGACTGCAACATCTATGTGCGCAGCCAGACAGGGTTTGTGGTATCCCGGCTTTATAACGTTTGCAATAGCGGTGGTGCTGTTTATCTGGGGGCTTTATGCCTTCTCCGGGGCGGGGATGATACGAAGACTGCCTCTTCTGAAAGTGGTATTGGTAGTCATATCGATAATCTATCTGGTTAGAGGTCTGGCTATTCTACCTGTTTACTTCATTCAGCCAGATATTGCTGACGCCTTTTTGGTCTGGAGTTCAGTTATCTGCACGGTTTATGGTCTCTTATATGCGGTAGGGAGTTGGCAGGTGAGGGATCGCCTTGCCGTTGCTGGATAGCAACTCTCCACTACTCCGCCGGGGTGCTGGTTTCCAGCTATTGACATACCGGTCGGTATGGATGTATTGTTGTCCATACCGACCGGTATGTATGAGGTTTTGAATGCCCATGAACTCTGCTCAACATAAAGAAACAGGTAAAGCGATCCACCAGAGAAGCAAATGGATCTTTCATCGCTGTTGTGATGATGATTCCAGTCCCGAACAGACCCGGCAGTTGTTACTGGAGGCGGCCTTTAATGAAATTTACCAATACGGTTTTCAGGCGGCGAGTCTGTCGCGCATACTGAAGAATACCGGTGTTACCAAAGGGGCGCTGTATCACCATTTCAGCAGCAAGACCGAGCTCGGGTACGCGGTGGTGGACGAGATCATCACCACTTCCATCGAGGATTTCTGGATCAAGCCGCTGCTGAACGCCGATGATCCCATCGAAACCTTTACCCAACTGATGTACAAGGCGGCGGAGGAGACCGGTACCGAGATGCTGCGTCTGGGTTGTCCGCTGAATAATCTGGCCCAGGAGATGTCTCCCATCGATGACGGGTTTCGTGAACGGGTGGAGCGGGTTTACTCCTCCTGGCGTGTGGCTCTTGCCAACGCCTTGCGGAACGCAGGGGAGCGGGGTCAGGTGCGCAGGGATATCGATCCGGAACAGACCGCAATTTTCGTGCTCGCCGCACTGGAGGGGTGTGTCGGCAGCGCCAAGGCGGCGCAGAGTATGGATATGCTCTATGCCTGTGGTAACGGGCTGATTCACTATCTGAATGGACTGCGTGTGGAAAAGGAAAACAGGTCATGACAGAACGTTATACCGATTGGGTTATTCGCTGGCGCTGGCTGGTCATCGTCTTTTGTCTGGCAGCGATCGCGGCGATGACCGCCGGGGCGTCGCGGCTGGAGTTCTCCAACGATTACCGGGTGTTTTTTTCCGAGGAAAATCCGCAGTTGACCGCGTTTGAGGCGCTGCAGAAAACCTACACCAAAAATGACAATGTGCTGTTTGCCATTGAACCGGGAGATGGCAATGTTTTTACCGAGCGCAACCTCAGGATGATTGCCGAGGTTACCGAAAAAGCCTGGCAACTGCCGTTCTCTACCCGGGTGGATTCCATAACGAATTTTCAGCATACCTACGCAGAGGGAGATGACCTCATCGTGGAGGATCTGGTGGATCCGGAGATGCTGGCGGCAGAGGATATTCCCCGTATCCGCGAGGTTGCGCTCAATGAAAAACTGCTGCTGAACCGATTGATCACGACCGGTGCCGATATCACCGGGATCAACGTGACAGTGGAACTGCCGGGTATCGATCCGGGTGCCGAGGTGCCGGAGGTGGCGGCTGCCGCACGATTGCTGGCGGACGAGATCCGGGCCGATTATCCCGGTACACGCGTCTATCTGACCGGCGTCGTGATGATGGACAACGCCTTTCCCGAGGCATCGCAGAGCGACATGCAAACGCTGGTGCCGCTGGCGTTTGCTGGCGTGATTGTCGTATTGCTGCTGCTGTTCCGTAGTTTTACCGCAACCCTGATTACCTCTGCGGTAATTTTTCTGACCATTCTGGCCTCGATGGGAATGGCCGGCTGGATCGGTTTTCCGATGACGCCGCCGCTGGCATCGGTGCCGCTGGTGGTGCTGATTCTTGCGGTGGCGGATTGCGTCCACATCCTGATTCCGGCGCTGCACGGTATGCGTGACGGGGAGGACAAGCTGACCGCGTTGCGTGAGAGCATGCGGATTAATTTTCAGCCGGTATTTCTCACCAGCCTGACCACCGCCATCGGTTTCATGACGCTGAATTTTTCCGAGGTTCCGCCTTTTGCCCATCTGGGAACCACCACGGCAATCGGTGTGGTGATCGCATTTTTTCTTGCTATTCTGCTGCTGCCTGCGCTGTTTGCCGTTTTGCCGGTGCGGACCCGCCGCCGGATGAGAAAGCAGGACTCTCCCGGCATGGCCTGGCTGGCGGAACAGGTGATCCGTTTCCGAACCCTGTTTCTGTGGGGTAGTGTCGGCGTTGCGCTGGTACTGATTCTGTTTATCCCCAAAAATGAGCTGAATGATAATTTTGTCGAATATTTCGACAAGTCGATTGCTTTCCGTGCCGATTCGGATCATGTCAATGATCATCTCACCGGCGTGGGGGTAATCGATTATTCGCTCAACAGTGGTGAAGAGGGCGGGGTAGCCAACCCCGAATTTCTGCGTCAGGTCAAGGCGTTGGCAGAGTGGTTCCGGCAGCAGCCGGAGGTGCATAACGTCAACGTCATTACCGATATTTTCGAGCGGCTGAACAAGAACCTGCATGGAGATGATTCCGCCTGGTACCGCCTGCCCGAGCAGCGCGATCTCGCTGCGCAGTATCTGCTGCTCTATGAGATGTCTCTGCCCTACGGTCTGGATCTGAACAACCAGCTCAATGTGGACAAGTCCAGTACACGGATGACGGTAACGGTTAAAAACCTGACCTCCAGGGAGTATATCGCTCTGGACCAGCGGGCGGGCAGATGGATGATGGAGAACACTCCGGATCTGCGCACCACCGGTGCCAGTCCCACGCTGATGTTTGCCCATATCGGCAAGCGTAATATCGACAGCATGCTCAGTGGTACGATTGTGGCGCTGGTGCTTATTTCACTGGTGCTGATTGTTGCCCTGCGTTCATTGAAGTTCGGCTTGATCAGCCTGGTTCCCAACCTGCTGCCGGTTGCTATGGCGTTTGGCCTGTGGGGCTTGTTTGTGGGTCGCATTGGCATGGCCAGTTCGATTGTTGCCGCCCTGGCGCTTGGCATCATTGTTGATGATACCGTCCACTTTCTCAGCAAGTATCTGCGGGCGCGTCGGGAGCTGAACCTCTCTCCCGAGGACGCGGTACGTTACGCCTTTACCCGGGTGGGGGTTGCGCTGCTGGTTACTTCGGCAGCGCTGATGGCCGGTTTCCTGATCCTGGCGCAGTCGGTATTCCAGATAAACTGGGCGATGGGAGCGCTTACCGCGGTTGCGATCAGCGTGGCATTGATTATCGATTTTTTACTGTTGCCACCGCTGTTGCTGATTTTTGACCGGGATAAAAAACGGGCTGTTTCTGCATCTGCGCCTGTCTCTGTTCCAGGTTGATTCTGAAGAACATTGGAGGTATTCCGAATGAGCAGATATACCGGGGCGTGCCACTGTGGTGAAATCGGGTACGCTCTCACTTCGGAGATTGCAAACATCGTTAATTGCCACTGCAATTTCTGTCGTGCCATGAACGGTTCAGCCTTTTCCACCTATGCGGCCTTGCCTTACCGTTCGTTAAGGATCACCAAAGGGCGTGAGAAACTTGGGGTTTATCAAAGAGATGAGGGGAAGAAGTATTTTTGCTCGCTTTGTGGAACGCCACTATTTAACGTGAACAGGAAATATCCGGGCGCCTGCATGATCTATTTTGGTACGTTGGATAACCCACAGAATATCATGCCAAAGTTTAATGTATGGTGTGAAAGCAAGCTGGGGTGGGTGGATGAGATAGCATCCATTTGTTCGATAGATACAGGGGTTGAGAAAAACCAGATGGCCGGAAGTGTTCAGATCAGGGGTCCGAAGGAGCGGCGGTGGAGATAGCGGTCGCTCTGATTGTTGTTGTGCTTTCAGCCGCAAGCATGTTTCAGCTCAACAGGCTGATTGCGCGAGTAAACACAATATTAAGTGACGACTATTTGAGCGCTCGTGCCGGGTATCAGATCGCGTTATTGATACTGGCCGATCACATTATTTCTGATCTGTTTTCAAAACCCGCAGTTCTTGCAGATATCTCTCTCTGTTAGAGGGCGGATAATGGGAGCAACATACAAATGAATCATGTTGGTAACTATTCAGCTCACCCCTGAAATCCGCCATTTCTGCGTTGAAAAATGGTCATTTACACGCGTAAACTCCCATTTTTCGCCTTGAACTGACGAATTTCAGGGGCAATCTGAACAGTTACCGGCTTGTTTCATACTATGCTGAATAGTT
>WFVH01000029.1 GCA_015491735.1 Gammaproteobacteria bacterium | reverse complement strand
GTGAAATCCGGTCCTGGCGCGGCAGGTGCCTGAAGGAGGTGTCGGGCAGTCTGCGTCGTTACCACCAGCTTGACCTGGAGGTGTGCTGGGAAGGGCGGGACTATACGCTGGATGCACGTTTGGTGGTGACCTGGAACCGGAAGGAGAACCGACCGCGTTATCTCGTCACCAATCTGCCCCGTACGGAGTTCTCCCTGGAGCAGGTATGCGACGCCTACCGGCTGCGAAGCTGTATCCACGACGTCCTGGCCTTTCTGGCCGAGAACGCGAGGCGGTCGCATCCAAAACGGGAGCAGCTGAAGGGGCGGGCAAAGCTCGGGTTGGAGCCCGTTTTTGGTGATGCTTAAGAACTAACCTATGATGCCTATGTTGTTAATTCTCCACTGATCATAGTTGATCAAAATGGGCAAGTGGGGAGGATAGTTTCTGGTCTTAAAGAGCTAGGAAGGAAGCTCTTGGGTCCGGGTACGACGTTCGGCGCAAAGATCGAAGGGCAAATCGCGAAACGCGGGTGGACGAAACGACTCGTGCAGTCCGCAATCGACGATCCGGTTCGCACGGTTGCTACACGGAACACCCGTTATCTCCCGGGCGGCCGAAGGTTGGATGACCCCGCGACCGCTTACTACAGCCGGAGGGGCGGCTACTTCGTCAGGGATGACCGGACCGGAGACATTGCCCAAATCTCCGATCGGATGAATCCGGCGTGGAAGGCCACATGGGATTGACCTTGGCTTTGGGGCGCATGGCAGGAATCGCCATCCGAGAGGTTGGTGGGCTTCAGCTCGTAACCTTTGCCGACACGGAGGCTTTTCTTGCCGCCTGCGTGGCCGCGGACGTGCTCGTACTCGGGGTTGAAGGTTTCTATTTGGAGAGTGAACACGCTCGTCCGGACATGGATGCGATTGCAGACTTCTCGCAGATCAGCGACTGCAAGGAGTCGGTGCTTGAAACTCAACGCTTTATCGAAGCCGTAGGGCAGCCAACGATGTTGTTTGACTTTGCGCTTTCCGGGGCGTGAAGCTGTCAAACAGCATCCAAAATTGACCAGGCTATGAGGCCTGATTGCGGTGTTTGAAGCGGCAGGATTCATTGCCGGTTTCGATAATGTCGCAGTGATGGGTGATGCGGTCGAGCATGGCGGTCGTCATCCTGGCATCGGTAAAGACCTGCACCCATTCGGAGAAGGACAGATTGGTGGTGATGATCAAACTGGTGCGTTCATAGAGCTGGCTGACCAGGTGGAACAGCAAAGCGCCGCCAGACTCCGGGAACGGCAGATACCCCAGTTCATCGAGGACCACCAGATCCACCTGTAACAGCTGGCGAATGATTTTGCCGGACTGGCCATTGGTCTTTTCCTGTTCCAGGCGATTCACCAGATCCACGACATTGAAGAAGCGAACCCGCTGACCACGATGGATCACCGCAATGCCCAGCGCCGTGGCCAGGTGGGTCTTCCCCGTGCCGGTACCCCACCAGGATGAGATTGTGGGCCTGTGATGTGAAGGGGCCTTCCGCCAGGGTTTCAAAGGTGGCCCGATCCACGCCGGATTCCGCGCATTCAAAGCTGTCGAGCTCACGGCGAATGGGAAAGCGGGCGATTCGCAGCTGATAATTGAGCGAGCGAACCTGCCGATCGACCCGTTCCGCCTCGATGAGCTTTTCCAGCCACATCACCGGGTCTTTGGCCTGGCGGGGACGTTCGCCCAGCAGTTCCTCGCAGGCGGCAGCCATGCCATAGAGCTTCAGTTGCTTGAGCGCGGGGATCAGTTCACTGGCCATAACGCACCTCCCTCAGTTGCTCATACCGGCTGCAGTTGGCTTGCGGCTCCTGTTGCGGGCGCAGGTGGCCGGGAACCGGGTTTTCTCTGACCGGCGGGGATTCTTTGAGCCGATTGACGTGGTTGAGCACCACGGCGGCATTGAGGGTCTTGTGCTCCAGGGCCAGCTCACAGGCCACGCTCAGCAGCTCGCTGCCATGGCTCTTCATGGCCAACAGGATCTCGACAAAGGCGCGGTCGCCCTTGTCCTGTTTGAGCAGATGATCCCTGACCTTGCGCACCGGTGATGGCAGGTCCCACTGCACAAAGGGGGCGCCATTGCGCAAGGCGCCGGGCTTGCGCTCCAGCACGGACATCTATGCTGACACAAGGGGGCTTCATGAGGTGATCATATCGAAACAGTCGATGATTATCAGCGAATATATGCTTTTATATTCATTAATGCGAACCATAATAAGATAAGGCCACGCAAACCAATCAGAGGAGAAGACAGATGCAACAGAAACTCAATTTGGCCGGGCGCCTGCTGCTGGCCGCCAGTAATGCCGGTGCGCTGAGTCCCGATGCCCGGCGGGCGTCAGACCGTGACGCCCACGCGGCACGGGGGGCCAAGGCATGAGCCTGCTGGTCGATGGCGTGCTCAGGGACGACTGGCTGGATGCCGAGCGGGAAGATGGTGAATTCATCCGCCAGGACGCCCAGTTCCGAAACTGGATCACCGCCGACGGCCGCCCCGGCCCCAGCGGTAAAGGGGGGTTTGCGGCCGAGCCAGGGCGCTACCACCTCTACGTCTGCCTCGCCTGCCCCTGGGCGCATCGCACCCTGATCTTGCGCAGGCTGAAGGGCCTGGAGGATATGGTCTCGGTATCGGTGGTACACCCGGACATGGGCGACGAGGGCTGGAAGTTCGCCAGCGCCGGCGGCGAACCCTTTGCGGGTGTCGACGACGATGCAGTGAACAGCTTCGACTATCTTTACCAGGCCTACACGCGGGCCAGGCCGGACTACACCGGCATCGTCACCGTGCCGGTGCTGTGGGACAAGCAGCGCCAGACCATCGTCAACAACGAGTCCTCGGAGATCATCCGCATGTTCAACAGCGCCTTCGATGGCTGTGGCGCCAGCGGCCCCGACTATTACCCGGCGGCCCTGCGCGAAGAGATCAATGCGATCAATGCCTTCGTCTATGAGAACATCAACAACGGCGTCTACCGCACCGGCTTCGCCGCCAGCCAGGCGGCTTACGAGCGGGCCTTCCGGCGTCTGTTCGATGCGCTGGATGAGGTGGAGCGGCGCCTCGCCGGTCAACGCTATCTGGTCGGCGCGCAGATCACCGAGGCCGACTGGCGGCTGTTCACCACCCTGGTGCGTTTCGATGCCGTCTACGTCGGCCACTTCAAGTGCAATCTGCGGCGTATCGCCGATTACCCCAATCTGTCCGGCTATCTGCGCGAGCTGTATCAGCTGCCGGGTATTGCCGAAACGGTTCATTTCCCGCACATTAAGCGACACTATTATTACAGTCACATCAGCATCAACCCGACACGCATCGTGCCGCTGGGGCCGGAGCTTGATCTGCAGGCCCCGCACGGCTCTTCCCCTGATCGAGTGGGTAGGCTAGCGTAATCCCCCATGAGAGATAAAGAACTATACGCCCGGATTCTGGTTATCAAGAGCCCTTGGCAGGTAAGCGATGCAGAGTTGGTTTTGTCAAAGGGAGAGGTAACGGTACACGTTGAGCAGGAGGAAGGAGCCATCCAGTGCTGCCCGACCTGCGGAGAAGTCTCGCCTGGCCATGATTCACGCAGGCGGCGCTGGCGACACCTGGACACCTGCCAGTACAAGACCATTCTGGTGGCTGATGTCCCGAGGAGGGTAAAATGCAAGAAGCACGGGGTGGTCACGGTGCCTTGGGCGGAGCCGGGGTCTGGACACATACGGCGCTGTTCGAGGCGTTGGTGATTGACGGGTTGAAGGAAGCCTCCATCTCGGCGGTTTTGCGTCTGATGGGTTTGAGCTGGAACGCCATTAACGGAATGATGCAACGCGCAGTTCGGCGCGGGCTGGATCTTTACCCTGGTGGGATAACCCGGTGAAGACCACCCACTCGATCAGGGGAAGAGCCACTTTTAATTGGGTTGACATCCATTGATAAATGAGAGTGAATCTCCACCAAAAAAGAGATTACCTGCACTGGAACAAAAAACTGGAGTTCTCGACCTCCCTGTCGAGTTCCCCTTTTTCCGGCTTCCCGGGAAACCGGACTGTTTCAGAATCAGTCGGAGGTAGCCGGCCAAAAATCCTTGACCAGAGGTAACTCCCCATACTCCCTCACCGTTTTCACTACATCCTTGAAGTAGGGGTCGCGCATAATCCAGAAAATATACCAAGGGTTGATATGTTCGACCGCACCTTCCAGCAGTTCGCGGGAGGTATAGGTATCCCCCCAGTACTCCCAGTTGTCCCACTGGACATCGATACCGTTTGGAGTAAGCATATTGTTCTTTTTATGGAGGGCATAGACATCCAATATTGAACCTCTTCTTGATTTGGTGAGATGCACATCCGGCCCGCCGGTTGCAATGCCTTTTGATGCAAGCCAATCGGCAAACGCTTCCAGATCGAAATTGGCATAGTTGATCATCTGCATGACAACCTTGTCAGGAAAGGCCTCTTTTGCAGCCAATGCATACTCTTTGAATACTTTCAGTTTATCGTTGGCATTCCTGAAGTTTGGATTCTTGCCGGTAGAGGTTTCACCCAGATTGATTCCTTCAAAGCTGGGTTCTTTATTGAAACGTTTGCCCAGTGCAGCCAGAAGTGCCTTGTAGCGCTTGTCAAATTCGGGATTTCCCCGGCAAGGGAGCCAGCCCCCTTTTTGGGAGGAACGTTCAAACACACCATAATAACGCCCGTTTTTTCCACAACCATACCGGCTGTCGTTCAGCATGTACCTGGGAACGATTGGACGAAAACGGCTGTCCCACGAGGTGTTGCTGATGCTGATCCACAACTGTTTTCCGATAGACTCCAAATAGTCCAGATCTTGCTCGATCTCGGAAAAATCATAGACACCTTTGCGTTTCTCGATATCGCTCCACTGATAACGTTTTTTTACACCAACAAAATCCGGGTTATCGGCGATGCGCCGAAAGGCAAAGATCGAATCCTTATGCCCCACAGACAGATAGTAGCCAGGGTTGAAATTGTCCGGCTTGACTGACTGTGGGTAGGGGCCATATTTTTCATCGCTGGCACTGACAAGGGCGTCCAGAGAGCTGGTACTCAAACATCCGCTCAAGGCCAACAGGAGCGTCGACACGATAGCGGCCGCACCTGTTTTTACAATAATGGTGTTCATTTTTTCTCCTGCCTAGAAAGAGTTGTTTTTCAGAATATCTCGGAAGTGGTAACTTTTTACTATTCGAAGCGCGCCATATACCTATCGCCAGATAGTTACAGTTTCTTGAATTATTCTTAAAAAAAATTATTCACGGGAGAATGCCGATTTCCCCATGAAATAACGCGCTTCGTTCAAACAAAGTGGAAACAGGACGAACCAAAAAAATGACGCCTCCATTGCTGTTCAATACACTAAAAACGCAGCCTGCAGGCGCACAAACGACAGCCCTTCTTTGACAAACAGCCGGTTGGGGACAACAAGCAGGGCACCTCTCCGCGCTGCGGCGCTTGGCAAAGGGATAATCACTCCCTGTGAGTCGCGCCTTGATACGTGCCCTGCTCGTTGCCCTGAAGCCGACATATTTGGTTGCCGGGTAAATAGCTATCCAACACCCAAACGACCAGATACTGCGGCAGCTTTCCGGTCAGGTTCCAGAACAATGCTGGCTACCATAACACCCCTTATTTCCCAAAAACGTGAATGAGGTCACATTATCTGCCAGCCATGCGCTCTGACAAATGACGATTGTGTATCCCTTCTCATGTCGCTCCCTCCCGGTATCATCAATCAACCCGGTTTTTCAAAAATCCCTTGTTGACCCTGTTGACTTTTTGTTTAGACTATGTCTAAATTAGCATCCGATCAAGATACTCTATCGGGTCGTTGTTGATATTGAACAATAACAAACCCGACGGCAACTGAACACCGTTAACAATAACAGAGGAGACCCTGGATATGAAAATCAGACGCTATTCCGCCCTGCTCGCAGCCATCATTGCCGCTCCAGTCATGGCGCAGCAGTGGCAAACGCTGCCGGATACACCGCCAACACCGAAAGACAACCCCACTACTGCCGCCAAAGTAGAGCTGGGGAAGATGCTCTATTTCGACCCCCGCTTCTCCTCCACCGGCACTGTTTCATGCAATTCCTGTCATAACGTCATGCTGGGCGGTGAGGACAATCGGCCGGTATCCGTTGGCGTGGAAGGACAAAAAGGGGGGCGCAGCGCGCCTACCGTCTGGAACGCTGCCTACCTTTCGGTGCAGTTCTGGGATGGCCGGGAGCCAACCCTTGAGGCCCAGGCCAAAGGACCGGTAATCAACCCTATCGAAATGGGGATGGAGAGCCATGAAGTACTGGTCGAGCGGCGGCTGCGGCAAATCACGGGTTACAAGCCCTATTTCGAAAAAGCCTTTGGGCCGGGGGATGTGATCAATATCGATAACTTTGCCAAGGCAATTGCGGCCTACGAGCGCACCTTGATCACGCCCGACAGCCCATACAGCCGCTATGTAAAAGGTGACAAAAAGGCCCTGACGCCCCAGCAAATCGCTGGCATGGAGAAATTTTCCAAGGCTGGTTGCGGTGGCTGTCACTCAGGCGGTGCCTTTGCAGGTCCTGAAAAGCCGCTGGGAGAAGGGTTTTTCATGAAATTCCCCACCTTTACCAACAACGAATATGTCAGCAAATATAACCTTGCAGAGGACGGAGGACGCTTCGAAGCAACCCAAAAGGAGGCGGACAAAAACATGTGGCGTGTTCCCACACTGCTCAATATCGCGCTCACTGCCCCCTATTTCCACAATGGTTCGGTGCAAACGCTCGATGAGGCTGTACGGGTGATGGCCAAGACCCAGCTTGACAAGAACTTGAGTGACGAAGATGTTGCCGATATCGTCGCATTTCTGAACAGCTTGACCGGGGAGTTCCCCGAGCAGACGATGCCGCGGCTTCCCGCCACATCCGACGCAGTAATCGCCGATATCAAAAAATAGGGTTCAGGCTGTTCCCGGCCGGGCGCCTCTCGCCAGTGGGCAAGGGGCGCTTTTTTGCGTGTAAAGCGAAAAAGTACCAGGTAGCAAGCCGGATGCGATGCCACTGGTCAGCAGCCCTTCAACTTTATAATTTGGGATAAAGCCGCCTTGGTTTGATACGAGCATCTTCGGTCGTAAATCACCAATCCACGGGTTTCTTTATCTGATTACGGGCATCAACCCAGGCCGCCGTTTCTCTTGCCACGGTATTTCTGCCCGGTAACCGCCTTGCCAGGCATTGACGACTCAATACGCTGAACTCACATTCCGCCATGTTGAGCCAGCTGCCGTGCTTCGGTGCATAGACAAACTTCCAGTTTGTCCAGCAGGTGACCACTCGACTTGCCCTGGAATCGGTTGTGGATTTAACCCGCCGCTGGTGCAATGCAGCGACCGGGTTGGCTCCAAAAGGCGGATCTGTGATGGGTGCCTCCCTCTTCCCGCCAACCCGGCAGAACCACTACCCCTCCTCTTCAATCCAGGCCATCTGAATCGCCTCGAGGATCTTTTCGTTGGAACGCTCGGGCTCATCATCGAACCCTTCCAGTTCACACACCCACCGGTGCAGATCGGTAAAACGGATGTACTGCGGATCCACGTCAGGATGCGCCTCGGCCAGTTCGATAGCAATATCCAGTGTGTCGGTCCATTTCAAGCTCATTCTGACTCCCGACGCTTTTCCGAAACCATGTTGATAGTGTATTTGGGGATTTCGACAACCAGATCCTCCCCTCCGATTATCGCCTGACAGCTGAGACGGGAGTCCGGCTCCACCCCCCACGCCTTGTCCAGGAGATCCTCTTCAGCATCGCTGGCCTCGTTGAGGGAGTCGAACCCCTCCCGCACGATGACGTGACAGGTCGTGCATGCACACGACTTTTCGCAGGCGTGCTCGATTTCGATTTCATTCTCCAGCGCCGCATCGCAGATGGTGCTTCCCGGCTCCGCCTCGATAACCGCCCCTTCGGGACAGATTTCTTCATGAGGAAGAAAGATAATCTGTGGCATATCAGACCTTCACCTCATCCACCGCCTGACCCCGCAGCGCTTTCTTGATGCTGGCATCCATGCGTCGCGCGGCGAAGGCGCGAGTGCGTTCGTCCAGTGCTTCGATAGCACGCTTGATACCCTGTGCATCACCGCCATCGCGGGCTGTATGCAGCCTGGTCATGGCAGCTTCAATCTCCTCACGCTCACTCCTGCTCAGCAATGTATCGCCGTCCTCGCCGAGGGCGGCACGCAGCGCTTCAAGCACCCGGTCAGCCTCCACCTGCTGCTCGCGCAGTTTGCGCACCGCCACATCCTCATTGGCGTGGGAAAGCGAGTCCTTCAGCATCTGCTCGATCTCGCTGTCAGTCAGGCCGTAAGAGGGTTTGACCTGAATACTGGCCTCGACCCCTTTGGTCTCCTCCCTGGCGGAAACGGACAGCAGACCGTCCGCGTCCACCTGGAAGGTCACCCGGATACGCGCGGCTCCCGCCACCATCGCCGGGATGCCACGCAACTCGAAACGCCCAAGGGAGCGGCAATCGCTGACCAGTTCGCGCTCACCCTGCAGAACATGAATGACCATTGCGGTCTGCCCGTCCTTGTAGGTGGTAAAATCCTGGGCGCGTGACACCGGAATGGGAGTATTGCGGGGGATGACCTTTTCCACCAGACCGCCCATGGTCTCCAGTCCGAGCGAGAGCGGTATCACATCCAGCAGCAGCATATCCTCGTTCGGCTTGTTCCCGGCGAGAATGTCGGCCTGAATGGCGGCGCCAATCGCCACCACCTTGTCCGGATCCACCTCCGTCAGCGGCTCGCGGCCGAAAAAGCCACCAACCAGCTCACGCACCAAAGGCACCCGCGTGGAGCCACCGACCATGATCACCTCACGAATCTGTTCCGCCTTGACGCCGGCATCGCGCAGCACACGCCGGCAAGGCGCCAGTGTTTTACGGATCAAAGGCTCCACCAGCCGGTTGAACTGATCGCGGCTCAATTCACCTTCCCAGTGGCTGTGGTCTTCCAGTGCTATCTTGACCGGCGCGCTGTCAGCGTGGGTGAGCGTCTCCTTGGCACGGCGGGCGGCGGAAAGGAGGCGGCGCAGCTGGTGGTGCCCGGCACCCTCACCGATCCCGGCCTTCTGCATTATCCACTCTGCCACCCGGTGATCCATATCATCACCTCCCAACGCGGTATCCCCTGCGGTGGCCAGTACTTCGAACACCCCTTTGGAGAGCCTCAGCAAGGAGATGTCGAAGGTGCCACCGCCCAGATCATAGACCACATATACCCCTTCCGCCCCCTGCTCCAGGCCATAGGCCACCGCAGCGGCGGTCGGCTCATTGAGCAGGCGCAGGACATTGAGTCCGGCGAGGCGGGCTGCATCGCGGGTCGCCTGGCGTTGGGCATCATCGAAATAGGCCGGCACAGTGATCACCACACCTTCCAGCTCCCCACCCAGGCTCTGTTCGGCCCGCTGGCGAAGCACCCCCAGAATATCGGCGGAAATCTCCACCGGGCTGAAATCACCCGCGCTGGTATGCAGGCGTGGCACATTTGAACCGGTTTCCACCATTTTATAAGGAAGGCGAAAACCACTGCCGGAGAGATCGGCCACACCCCTGCCCATCAGCCGTTTAATCGAACTAATGGTGTTTTGTGGATCAGTTGACAGATGTGCCTGCGCCGCCCGCCCTACCAATGGCGGCTTGCCACGACGGTAGTGAACCACGGAAGGCAGCAGATAGCTGCCACTGTCATCGGGCAGTGTCTCAGCGCTACCGCTACGCACGGTGGCGATGAGTGAGTTGGTCGTACCCAAATCGATACCCGCAGCCAGCCGGTGCTGATGGGGCGCGGGAGTCTGGCCAGGCTCACTGATCTGCAACAATGCCACGATTAGTCCTCCATCAATTCATCATACATTTCATTTACTTCCTGATGAATTTTATTAAGAAACATCAGCTTGTCAACGCTCGTGCGCGCGGCTGAGAGCGATTGCGCCGAAGCTTCCTGAAGCTGTTCACCCAGCAGATGAATGAGTGTTTCAGTACGCTGGCGAACAGTATCGCTCAGCTCATCGAGCACTGCATGGGGATCGGAGTGGCTGCGAATATCGGCCAGCGTCTCCCGCAGTTCCATCTGTTCGAGCAGAAATGCCTGATCAAGTTTGGGATTCTCTCCAGCAATATCACTGCCATGCAGTTCGAGAAGATAGCGCGCCCGTTCGACCGGATCTTTGAGGGTTTGGAATGCCTGATTTATACGTGCCGCATGCTGCACGGAAAGGCGTCGCTCCAATGCGCCGGCATTGGCAAATCTATCGGGATGAACGCTTCGTTGCAGCTCGCGGTACCGCTCTGTCAGTTGCTCGACATCGAGCCTGAAATCCTGGGGTAAACCAAAGAGTTCGAAGTAGTTCACACGCTAAAGCTTTCCCCACAGCCGCACTGGCTGGCGACATTCGGATTATTGAACCGGAAGCCTTCGTTTAACCCTTCCTTGCCATAATCCACTTCGGTACCCTCCAGATAAATCAGGCTCTTGGGATCGACAATGACCTTGATGCCGCGCTGTTCGAACACCTGATCTTCGGCATTGATCTCATCGGCAAACTCCAGCACGTAGGCCATTCCGGAACAACCAGAGGTGCGAACCCCCAGCCGCAGGCCGATACCTTTGCCACGCTTGGCAATGAACTTCCGGATATGCTCAGCCGCGGCTTCGGTCAGCAATATACCCATCAGGCAACCTCTTCTCTGTCTTCTCCATTCTGTTGCTTGGTCTGGTAATCGGAAATAGCCGCCTTGATGGCATCTTCTGCCAAAACAGAACAGTGTATCTTGACCGGTGGCAAGGCCAGCTCTTCCGCAATATCACTGTTTTTGATTCCGGCCGCCTGCTCCAACGTCTTGCCCTTGACCCACTCCGTCAACAGTGAACTCGAGGCAATCGCAGAGCCGCAACCATAGGTCTTGAAGCGGGCGTCCTCAATGATCCCTTCATCACTGACCTTGATCTGCAACCGCATTACGTCACCACAGGCCGGTGCGCCCACCATGCCCGTGCCCACCTTCTGATCCCCCTTGTCAAACGTGCCGACGTTACGTGGGTTCTCGTAGTGATCGATCAATTTCTCGCTGTATGCCATAGCAAAGTTACCCTATAAAGCCAAACAACCTGCTCAATGAGCAGCCCATTGTACCGACTCCAGGTCGATACCCTCCTGGTGCATCTCCCACAGTGGCGACAGCTTGCGCAACTTCTCGACTTTTTCGTGCAGGAGCTTGATTGCGTAGTCGATCTCCTCCTCGGTAGTAAAACGGCCAATGGAGAAGCGTAACGAGCTGTGGGCCAGTTCATCGCTGCGCCCCAATGCGCGCAGTACGTAAGATGGCTCCAGGCTGGCCGAGGTACAGGCCGACCCGGATGAGACGGCAATATCCTTCAGCGCCATCATCAACGATTCACCCTCTATATAGTTAAAACTGATATTGAGGTTGTGGGGTACCCGCCTGTCCAGATCACCATTGATATAGATCTCCTCAATGTCCTGCAACCCCTGCAGCAATCGATCCCGCAACCGGGCAATCCGCTCACTCTCCGTGGCCATCTCTTCCCGCGCGATACGGAACGCCTCTCCCATGCCAACAATTTGATGGGGCGCCAGTGTCCCGGAGCGCATGCCACGTTCATGGCCGCCACCATGCATCTGCGCCTCGATGCGAACCCGGGGCCGGCGGCGCACATAGAGCGCGCCAACACCCTTTGGGCCATAAACCTTGTGGGCTGAAAGTGACATCAAATCGACCTGCAGATCCTGCACGTCTATGGCTATCTTGCCGGCGCTCTGGGCGGCATCCACATGGAAAACGATTCCTTTGCTGCGGGCCAGTTCGCCAATCGCCCTGATATCCTGAATCACACCGATCTCGTTGTTGACATGCATGATGGACACCAGAATGGTGTCATCACGCAAGGCAGCCTCCAGTTTCTCCAAATCGATGAGACCGGTGGATTCAGGTGCCAGATAGGTCACTTCAAACCCCTCCCGCTCCAGTTGCCGGCAAGTATCGAGCACTGCCTTGTGCTCGGTCTTGCAGGTAACGATATGCCGGCCCTTTTTCGCGTAGAAATGAGCCGCGCCCTTGAGGGCCAGATTATCAGACTCGGTGGCGCCCGAGGTCCAGATAATCTCCCGGCTGTCGGCATTCAGAAGCGCGGCAACGTTTTTACGCGCCTCCAGTACCGCCTCTTCCACCCGCCAGCCAAATACATGCGAACGCGAGGCAGGATTGCCAAACAGCCCGTCCTC
This sequence comes from Gammaproteobacteria bacterium, assembly GCA_015491735.1. Classification (GTDB taxonomy): domain Bacteria; phylum Pseudomonadota; class Gammaproteobacteria; order Thiohalospirales; family Thiohalospiraceae; genus DRMK01. The sequence goes on along the minus strand of WFVH01000029.1, from coordinate 4,780 downwards.
CAGGGTCAAGTAACGACACATCTCTTTCGCAACACGTGCATCGACCGGAGTGGTTGCGGAATAATCAAAATAGATTGGGGTCTTCATATCTCTCCGTATAATCAGGCGCTTTTTCTGTTGAAACAAACCCACTCCTGGCGCTCGTAGATCTCCTGTACGTCCCGCTGCTCCATCAGTTTTCCAAGATTGATACTCTCCAGATAATCATAGATCTGCCTGCTGAGGTCCATCCACAGCTCGTGGGTCAGACAACGGGCATGATCCTGACAATTACCTTCACCATCACAGGCGGTCGCATCGACCCGCTCATCAACTGCGGTGATAACATCCAGTACCGGAATGCTGCTTGGCGGCCGGCTTAGCCTGTATCCCCCCCCCGGCCCCCGGGTACTGTCCACCAGCCCTTTTTTACGCAGTTTGGCAAACAGTTGCTCAAGATAAGAGAGAGAAATTCCCTGACGCCGTGATATATCCGCCAACGTAATGGAACCCTTGTCAAAATGAATAGCCAAATCCAGCATCGCCGTTACGGCATACCGGCCTTTCGTCGTAAGTCGCATATCCTGCTCCTCTTTCGCCAGCTATTTTATCTGCGGTATATACCTCATTCATACCGGATGAGTCCCGGACGCGGACCCGGAAAACACCTATATATTCAGCCGGTATAGAAGCGGTATAAGCTAGAGTCTAGAATACCCAGCATTTTTGTCAAGTATTTATTTCTTTTCCGCCCCGGACCTGTTGTCGAGCAGGGCCTCACAGGGGGGTAACTCCGGCAGTTCCAGTCTCTCCCCCAGCCGGTTCAGCGCCTCGCAGATTTTCTCATTGCGGCTGTCCAGTACGTGCATGTGATCCAGCAGGCAGTCGATCGCCTTGGCAACGGGATCAGGCATATCCTGCGCGGTACCGTAGGCATCAAACCCGATTTTTTTTGCAATTTCATGACGTTGCCCCGCTTTGCCGGAAGGTTGCCGCTGACCAACGATATGCCCGGGAATTCCGACGACGGTGGACTCTTCCGGGACATCTTTCACTACCACCGCATTGGAGCCAATCCGCGCCCCCCTGCCAACGGTAATCGGTCCAAGAACCTTGGCTCCCGCGCCGACAACCACGTCACTCTCCAGGGTCGGGTGCCGTTTGCCCTTTTCCCAGCTGGTGCCACCAAGCGTGACCCCGTGATAGAGCGTGCAATCATCACCAATTTGAGTCGTTTCACCAATAACCACACCCATACCGTGATCAATGAAAAAACGCCTTCCGATTCTGGCCGCCGGGTGGATCTCGATACCGGTCAGCCAGCGGCCCAGCGCGGAAAGCACCCGCGCCAGCAGCCGTAACCGAACGCTCCACAACCAGTGACTCAGCCGGTGAATACGAACGGCGTGGAATCCGGGATAGGAGATCATCACCTCGATTATGGAACGAGCAGCCGGATCCCGTTCGAAAATACAGTCGATGTCTTCACGAATACGTTCAAACATACCACTCCCTGTCGCGCGCAGCCTATTTACTGAGCAATGTTATCAGGAATAGGGATGTTTTGGTAAAACAGGAGATCACACCCGTCACGATGAACCTGAGCGCCCGGCTTTCCGCTGCGCGGCGGCAAGAATGCCCCGCAGGATATTGAGTTCCATTTTCTCAAGACGGCTGCGGTTGAACAGCCGCCGAAGGCGCCGCATCAGCAGGCGCGGATTGTCCGGATCGAGAAAACCGATATCGATAATCGCCTGCTCCAGATGACAGTAAAAACCGGCCAGCTCATCGGCGGTCGCCAGTTGGCCGCCCGGAAAATTCGAGCGGCCGCTCGGGGCATCACTGCAGCAAGCCACTCTCGCTTCGTAAGCCATTACCTGGACCGCCGCCGCCAGATTCAACGAGCAGAACTCGGGGTTGGTGGGGATATGTACCAGGTAGTGACACTGCTCCAGTTCTTCGTTTGTCAAGCCCGCGTGCTCCCTGCCAAACACCAGCGCCACCTCGGCAGCACCGTCCATTGCCGACACAAGTTGCGCGCACTGGCGGGGGTCGAGTTGCGGCCAGGCAATCGTCCGCAAACGGGCGCTTGCTCCAAAAACGAGCATACATCCGCTCAATGATGCTTCCAGTGTTTCACATACGACTGCGGCTGACAGCAGATCATCCGCCCCGGAGGCCCGCGCACTGGCCTCGGCATGCGGAAACCGCCTTGGCGCCACCAGATACAGCTTTTCCAGCCCCATGTTCTTCATCGCCCGTGCTGCCGCCCCGATATTTCCGGGATGGGTGGTTTCAACCAGTACAACACGGATATTTGACAGTTTCATGGAGTAACATTCCTGTATGGTTCGGAAAGGCTGGAGCCGCCGCTACCGGAACTTCAATCTCATCTAATAGCTGTAACGGGCTGTGGCTGACTGTCCCGGCGACCGGGTGCCGGTTATATGGCCTATTCCGCTGAATCCTGCCACCCGGTTCATGGCAAAGCGGCCGGCGCGGGTTTTGGTATTGTTACCCGGATTGGGTGGTGCGCGTCAACACTGCCTTGCAATTTCGCATGTAATCTCCCTTGAGTTCGATATCAAGGAACGCTCGAGGATGGATTCAATACGCTCGTAGCCGGGACTGCCGAGGGTCAGCGCACGCTGGCAGGCGGCTTCCAGCCAGCGCCACAGGCCTTGCTAAACGCAGGTTGACCAGACGGGAGCGCCGGGCCAGTCGGGGGTGTTTGCGGGAGGAGCACGGCCAGGACGGGTTTTCCCGTGGCCGGTCAGCTACCCGGAGACTGGCGTTTGCTCTTGTTAGCACAATATTATTACGCTGTCATTGAGGTGAGACTTTACTGACACCCTGCTAGAATAGCTGCCCACCACAACCGGATCCGACAACATCCCGCTGGAGAAAACCTGGATGCACCCTTTGCTCAATATCGCCATCCGTGCCGCACGCAGCGCTGGCGCCATTATCAGCCGCTCGGTGGAGCATATCGACAGCCTGACCATTGATACCAAGGCGCAAAACGACTTTGTTACCGAGGTCGATCGGCTGGCCGAACGGGAAATCATCCAGACGATTCGCCGTTCCTATCCCGAACACAGTATCCTGGCCGAAGAGAGTGGCCAGCAGCCGGGTGATGATTACCAGTGGGTCATCGACCCCCTGGATGGCACTACCAATTTTCTGCACGGTTTTCCTCAGTTTGCCGTCTCCATCGCGATACGGCATCGTGACCGGATCGAACATGCTGTCGTTTACGATCCGATGCGTCAGGAGCTGTTTACCGCATCACGGGGTGCCGGGGCACAACTAAACGACCGCCGCATTCGGGTCAGCCGCCGCAAGGATCTGGAGGGGGCGCTAATCGGCACCGGTTTCCCTTTCAAACAGCAGCAACATCTGGATGTTTATCTGGAGACATTCAGGGCGCTGTTTCCCATGACGGCGGGAATCCGGCGTCCCGGCTCGGCAGCCCTGGATCTGGCCTATCTTGCCGCCGGACGTCTGGATGGTTTCTGGGAAATTGGTCTGCAACCCTGGGACATGGCAGCCGGCACATTACTGATCCAGGAGGCGGGAGGCCTGGTTGGCGACTTCAGTGGAAACAACCGTTTCCTGGAAACCGGCAACCTGGTGGCAGGCAATGCCAAAGTGTTCCGGGCCATCCTGCAGACCATTCAACCCCACCTTTCAGCCGAGCTGAGGAGCTAAAAAATTGAAAACTGACGCCAAATCACTCGCCCGGTTAAAGGGAGCCTCGAAAACAGCCCGCATTCCGATCAAGGTGATACCAGCCGAGCATCCATTGCCCAAACCCCGCTGGATTCGCGCCCGTTCACCCAACAACCCGGAGGCGCAACGCTTGAAACAGGTTTTACGCTCCCACCGGCTCTACACCGTCTGCGAAGAGGCTGCCTGTCCCAACCTTGGTGAATGCTTTGCTCAAGGAACCGCCACCTTCATGATCATGGGAGCAATCTGCACCCGGCGCTGCCCTTTTTGCGACGTAGCCCATGGCCGCCCCGACCCGCTGGATCGCCGCGAGCCGGAAAATCTGGCGCGAACCGTTGCCGCGATGGGACTCAAGTACGCCGTGATTACCTCCGTCGATCGGGACGATCTGCGTGATGGCGGCGCAAGTCACTTTGCCGCCTGCATCAACGCCATTCGCCAGCAGGCTCCCGCCACACAGATCGAGATTCTGGTACCCGATTTCCGGGGACGTGTCACGGCGGCACTGCAACAGCTGAACCTTGAGCAACCCGACATATTCAATCATAATCTGGAGACTGTCCCCCGCCTCTACAAACAGGCCCGGCCAGGCGCCGACTATGCCGGTTCACTCAAGCTACTGGCGGAGTTCAAGCGGCAGAATCCGGCTGTCCCCACCAAATCCGGCCTGATGCTGGGCCTGGGAGAAACCGATATGGAGATAGAGCAGGTAATGCAGGATCTGCGCGCCCACCAGGTGGACATGCTCACCCTTGGCCAATACCTGCAACCCAGCCGTCACCATCTCCCGGTTGCCCGTTATGTCACACCCGGGCTGTTCCGGCAGTTTGCCGATATTGGGCGCAAAATGGGTTTCAGCAACGTTGCCAGTGGCCCAATGGTGCGATCCTCATACCATGCCGATTTGCAAGCCGCCGGGTAACTATTCAGCTGAGAAACTGAAAAAAGCGAAAAAAGTACTTGACAAGGTTTTATCATCATTTTCTCGATTTCATTGATGATGGAGCGAGCTTTGCTATAGTCTATCCCTGGCGCCACGGGAGGCCCGCCAAAGGCTTTCCTTGCGTCC
>WFVH01000028.1 GCA_015491735.1 Gammaproteobacteria bacterium | reverse complement strand
CCATTCCCCTGCCCGCCGAGGTCGACGCCGGCAAGGCCAGCGCCCGGTACCGCCGGGGTGTATTGCAGATAGAACTGCCAAAAACTGCTGCACAGCGCCGGCGCCATGTCGATGTTACAGCCGGGTAACGCCGTCGGATGCGGACATTCCGAGGCCGAACCCGGCAAGCAAATAGTACGGGCCTTGGTGGCCGGGTTAATAGTGGCGTTGAAAGGAGTAATCGATGGAGTTTAAAGACTACTACAAGGTCATGGGCGTCAAACGCGACGCGACCCAGGACGAGATAAAACGCGCCTACCGTAAACTGGCCCGCAAGTTTCATCCCGATGTAAGCAAGGAGGCGGATGCCGAGGCCCGCTTCAAGGAGGTGGGTGAGGCATACGAAGTGCTAAGAGATCCGGAAAAACGCGCTGCCTACGATCAGTTGGGTTCGAACTGGAAGGCGGGCCAGGAGTTCCACCCGCCACCGGACTGGGATGCGGGGTTCGAGTTCAGTGGCGGCGGTTTTACCGGTGGTGATGCCGCCAGCTTCAGTGACTTTTTCGAGAGCCTGTTTGGCCGGGATTTCACCGGCAGTGGCAGAAAAGGCCCGGCCTATCAGGCCAGGGGAGAGGATCACCATGCCAGAATCCTCATTGATCTGGAGGATGCCTACCACGGCGCCAACCGCACCATCACCCTGCAGATCCCGGAGGTGGATGCGCAGGGCCGTGTTCACACCCGCAAGAGAAATCTGAGGGTCCATATTCCCAAGGGGGTCAAACAGGGGCAGCGAATTCGGCTTGCCGGGCAGGGGGCGCCGGGGATGGGCAAGGGGCCGGCCGGTGATCTCTATCTGGAGGTAGCGTTCAAAAAGCACCCCTTCTATCGTGTCGAGGGGCGGGATCTCTATATTCATCTGCCACTGGCGCCCTGGGAAGCGGCGCTGGGGGCAAAGGTCAAGGTGCCGACACCCGGCGGCATGGTGGATCTGAAAATCCCGCCCGATTCAGCGTCAGGACGCAAACTGCGGCTGAAGGGGCGTGGCATCCCCAACCGGCCAAACGGCGATCTCTATGTGGTGCTGCAGATCGTACTGCCACCGGCGGACAGCGAGCAGGCAAAAGCGCTCTACCGCAAGATGGAGCAGGAGCTGGCCTTCAACCCGCGCGCCAAATTGGGAGTCGGTTGACCCGGCAGCAACAGGGACGCTGAATCCTGATTTATTACCTTGAAAGAGTACCAGTACTCCGTCAAGGTAATAACTTGGGATGCAGCCGGTCAGGAAGCGGTTAGCTGCCAGGCGCGCGACCGCAGGACTGGCCATAGCTAATTCAAGGGAGTGCAACACCGCAGATGACCGCTTCCCGACCGGCCCGAAGGGAGCGCCCCAAACCAGCCAATGCTGCGTTGCACTCCTTGGAAAGGGCATGCCATTCCCGGCGGACTGCGCCTTGCCTTGGCCGGTTTGGGAAGCTCTGCATCCCAGGTTATCACCTTGACGGAGTACTAGCCATGAAAAACGAGATGTTGCCCGTCCTGAACGGGGTGTTGCTCGATGAGGAGAACACACTCACATTGAATGAACTGTGCGATGCCTGGGCCGTGCATGCCGAACGGATCATGGAGCTGGTGGATGAAGGGGTGCTGGAGCCTGTCAATCCGGGATCCCGCCAGTGGCGTTTCCCCGCCATCAGCCTGCAGCAGGTGTTGACCATACAACGCCTGCAGCGTGATCTGGGCGTCAACCTCGCCGGCGCCGCACTGGTCATGGAGCTGATGGAGGAGATCCATTCACTGCGCGCCCGGCTGCAGGCAATGGAACATGAATACTGAGATCTGGCGCCGGCATACACGGACGAACCGTCTTCAGTCACTGATGCTGCTGGGCGTAATGGGTGGTTTTCTGGCGCTGGTCGGCTGGCTTTTGTGGGGCGGCAGCGGCATCGTCTGGCTGCTGATTCCGCTGCTGATGCTGGTGCTGTTCAACCCGTTCGCCGCCCCCGAGCTACTGATGCGCCTCTACCGCGCCACCCCGCTGACCCCCGAGCAGGCGCCGGCCCTGTATGACTCGCTGACGGAACTCAGCCGGCGCGCAAACCTGCCACGGGTACCCACGCTCTACTACCTCCCCAGCCGGATGGTGAATGCTTTTGCTACCGGCAGTCAGAAACGGGCAGCCATCGCAGTGAGTGATGGCTTGCTGAGAAACCTCGACAGCCGCGAGACATTGGCTGTCCTCGCACATGAAATAAGCCATATCCAGCATAATGATATGTGGGTCATGGGGCTTGCCGATCTGTTCAGCCGCCTGACCAGCACCCTCTCCCTTTTCGGGCAGTTTCTGTTGCTGTTCAACCTGCCTCTGCTGATCTTCTCCAACGTGAGCATCAACTGGTTTGCCATCCTGATCCTGATTTTTGCCCCCAGCCTCAGCGCCCTGGCGCAACTGGGCCTGTCCCGCACCCGCGAGTACAATGCCGACATCAACGCGGCGATGCTGACGGGTGATCCGGAGGGTCTCGCCCGCGCCCTGGCCCGGATCGAACAGCAACAGGGCTCCTTTACGGAACAGGTCATTCTTCCCGGCCGGTATACTCCCGAGCCTTCGCTGCTGCGCACCCATCCACCGACGCCGGAGCGGATACGCCGCCTGCGGGAACTGCGGTTGCCCTACCCGGCCCGGCCACCGCTGCCAGCGCAACGACCACTCACCCCCGGATCCCTGCTCGATCACCCGGTTACGCGCCCACCCCGCTGGCATGTCAGCGGGCTTTGGCACTGAGACGGCAGGCGCCATGAGTCTCGTTCTTTGGCCCGCCGCTCTCGGCATCGGTATCGTGCTGGGGCTGTTCGGCGCCGGTGGTGGCCTTATCACTGTACCCGTATTGATCTATCTGGCCCACATCCCGCTCAAGGAGGCTATCGGCATCAGCCTGTGGGTGGTGGCGATCGCCTCATTCGCCGCGGTATTGCAACAGCGGGCCTGGCGGCGGCTGCAACCCCGGCTGCTGATTACATTTGGCGCGACCGGCGTGCTGGGAAGCGTTGCCGGTTCGCTGCTGGCACACCAGCTCCCTGAAAGGATCCAGTTTGGCCTGTTTGCACTGCTTGTGCTTGCTGTCAGTTGGTGGATGTCCCGGGTCAGCCTTACCGAGCAGATCAGTGTATTCCGTTTCATCCCCGCCGCCATCACCGGCTTCATCATCGGCGTGCTGACCGGTGTGCTGGGCGTTGGCGGCGGCTTTCTTCTCGTTCCCGCCCTGATCTACCTGGGCATCAACGACTTCCCCTCCGCCGTTGCCCATTCGCTCATACTGATCACACTCAACGCCCTCACCGGTGCGGTTGCCTATCTGCACACCTTTCAAACGCCACTGACGATAGTGCTGCTCTTCAGTCTGCTGGCCACTATCGGCGCAACCATCGGCAGCCATCTGCTGAAACGGTTGCCAGGCCTGCACCTGCACAAGGCTTTCACCGGCATCCTGCTGATCACTGGCGGGATCATGTTATGGAAAACGATCAACTATCACTATTGACCCGGCCGCAACAGGGAGCGCGGCCGGGCGGGTAACCCGATACCGGGACACCGGCGCTACCCGCGATCCTCACCGTCCACCGGCCGAAAAACCACCCCCTGTGGATGGCGTTCGGTGCGGTATTTTTCACTGTAGCCGTTGACCGATTCAGAGCTGCCGAGGATGAGATACCCCCCGGGTTTCAGTACCTCTGCCATCCGGTCCAGAATATCGCCTTTCAGTTGTGCCGAGAAATAGATCAAGACGTTGCGGCAGAAGATGATATCAAACTTGCCCAGTGCTCCGTAACTGTCCAGCAGATTCAGTTTCCGGAAACTGACCGGGCGGCGATACTCGGGCTTTACCACCCAATATTGATCCTCGCGGGTAAAAAACTTCTGTTTGTACTGTTCGTTCAAGCCCCGTGCAATACTCATGGCGTCATATTTGCCAGCCTTGGCGGTCTCCAGCATGGTGGAAGAGAGATCCGTCGCCACAATCTCTGCCTGTACGGGGGCGGAAACCGGGTTCTTCCGCCGGAACTCCTCCAGAGTAAAGGATAGAGAGTAAGGCTCCTGCCCGGAAGAGCAGGCCGCCGACCAGATGCGCAACGGCCGCCCGGCAAATTCGGGGAGTATAATCTCTTCGAGCAGTTGGTAAGGCTTGCTGTCCCTGAACCACAACGTCTCGTTCGTGGTCATGGCGTCGATTACCCGCTCGCGCAATCCGGCGCCGCTCTGCACCCGCCTCAACAGTTCGTCCAGACCGCTGATACCCTCTTCCGCCATGATGTTGCTTAACCGGCTGTCTACCAGATACTGCTTGTTCCCCCCCAAAACGATACCGGCAGCCTGCTCAAGAAACCGCTGAAACTGACTGTATGCCTCTGAACTGATTGCTGTATTGACCAACGCCTTGTTCTCCCTAATCAAACGACTCCGGCCATGCGCCAATCCTTCCGGAATCTTCAAATGTCGTGCATTTCGACGATATCACCTTAACAGGCTGTTAATGGCGGGCTAGTGTCAGGATATATCGAACATATGACGACAAAGTTTAACTTCACCTCTTGTCACGGCCTTGCGGGGGTTATCCTGCTGTTCTGGTTGTTGTCGTTTTCAGTTTCCGGCCAGGCGGCGCCAATCCAGTCTGCCGGGTCCATTCGCGCCGCGCTGACCGCCTTTGTCACGGAGCAAACCGGTCACTACGGCGCACCGCCACGGGTCAAGATAGGCCGCCTGGATCCCCGTTTGAGACTCTCCCGCTGCAGTGAGCAAATCAGCGCCTTTCAGCCCCCCGGCACCCGCATGCTGGGCAACACCACCATCGGCATCCGCTGCAGTGGAAGTTCGCCCTGGACCATTTATGTTCCAGCCTATGTACAGATATTTCGTCCTGTCGCCTTGACAGCAAGGCCGCTGAACAGGGGAGACGTGGTCTCCGCTGCCGATATAAAAATGGTCGAGCGTGATCTGGCGACATTGCGGCAGGGATACTTCATCGACAGCAAACGGCCGGTCGGCAAGGTTCTGACGCGTCGTGTCGGTGTGAATACGGTCATTACCCCGCAACTGCTGGAGGCGCCGCGGCTGGTGCGCCGGGGGGAGCAGGTTGTGATCATCGCCGAGGCAGAGGGGATAGAGATTCGCGCAACCGGGAAAGCGCTCGGCAATGGGGCGCGGGGGGATCTGATCAGGGTGAAAAACAGCACCTCGAAAAAGACCGTGGAAGCGGTCGTTACCGGGCCGGGCGTGGTGAAAGTGAGAACCCGGTCACAGTTCAGGTAATGCGGCAACCATCTGCTAAAGCTTGATTCCTGCAGGCCGATAATCCCTGTGAAAGAGCAAGAGTTCACGACGAAATGAATATAGATATCAAAAACCTGCCCAACGCCTCTCTGAATGGTTCGGAAGAGTCCTCGCAGATTAGAACCGGCCGTGGAGAACCCAGCCGCAGCCAGCAGCGTACCGGGTCGAGTGCGGGACAGGATACGATAAGCCTTACCGACACCGCAGCGCGAATGCGCAGTCTGGAGAACACGGTCGCCAGCATGCCGGTGGTGGACAGCCAGCGTGTCGCTGAAATCAAGCAGGCCATCGTGGAGGGAACCTACGAAATCAATCCGGAGCGGATCGCGGAAAAAATGCTTGATATGGAGCAGGCGTGGGGAAAATAGCTGGCCAGGAGAAGGGTTCGCATGCCGCCGCCCAATGAACATCAGCAGAAGCTGGCCAGCGCCCTTTCCGGAGAGAAACGCTGCCTGCTCCGGCTGAAACAGAGTCTTGCGCATGAACGGGAGGCGCTTGAAGCCCGGGACATAAACACCCTCCAGCAAGCGGTAACCGGCAAAAAAAACTTGCTGGATGAGATTGCCAAACTGCAGGAAAAACGAGCGGCGCTACTGCAGCAGTACGGCTTCTCCAACGACGAAACCGGCCTGTCCCGCTATATCGGGCAGTGCAGCCCCTCTCTCTCCCGCGAGCTGCAAATCCTCTGGAAGCAACTGTTCACGTTGACCGGGCAGTGCCGCGCCCAAAACGCGATGAACGGCCAAATCATCGAACTGAGCGAGCGCTGTATTCGCCAGGCGCTCACGGTTCTCGCCAGCGGCGCACAACCGGTCGAGCTGTACAGCGCCGACGGAATCTCCTCCAGGCCGGGAAGTCCCACCTCTCTGGCCAAAGCTTGATCACCCCCTCTGTTTAGCACTAGAATGCAAGTTCACAGTCAGGGAAATGACCATTTTCCAACGCAGAAATGGCGGATTTCAGGGGTGAGTTGGATCCTTACCCACGAGTCGCCTATCCTGCTTCAACGGGGCCGTAGCTCAGCCGGGAGAGCGTCGCGTTCGCAATGCGAAGGTCGGGAGTTCGATCCTCCTCGGCTCCACCACCTCACAAAAGCAAAAAAAATATAAATTCCTGCCAAACAGATGGGCAAGGCGCCGCTTTTCGTGGAACATGCGGCCAGATTCGACAAATGGAAAGCCTGATGCCTATCAACCATTGGCCCCCGGCGGAACGACCCCGGGAAAAACTGCTGTTGCGGGGCAGTACCGCACTCTCCGACGCCGAACTGCTGGCTATCCTCCTGCGCACCGGGATCGCCGGCAAATCTGCCGTCGATCTGGCCAGAGAGATGCTGGCCACATTTGGCGGACTGCGGCCGCTGCTGGACGCCAGCCAGCGGGATTTCTGCCAAATCAGGGGCATGGGCGCAACCAAGTATGTGCAGCTCCAGGCGGTGCTGGAGATCGGACGCCGTTATCTGGAGGATCAGCTGAAACGGCAGGATGCCCTGACCTCACCCCGGCATACATGCCGCTATCTGATGACCCGCCTGCGGCACTACCCCCACGAGGTATTTGCTGCGCTGTTCCTCGACAACCGCCACCGCGTCATAACCTATGAAGAGCTTTTTCGCGGAACCATCGATGGCGCATCGGTTCATCCCCGTGAGGTCGTAAAACAGGCCCTCTCCCATAACGCCGCCGCATTGATTCTCGCCCACAATCACCCCTCCGGTGTAGCCGAACCCAGCGCGGCAGACCGCAGGCTTACGCAGCGGCTGACCAGCGCGCTGGCGCTTGTGGATATTCGGGTACTCGACCACATCATCATTGGAGATGGTGACTCCTACTCCTTCGCGGAACATGGCCAGATGTGAAAAAGAGTGCAAAATCCTTTAGAATATAAATAAATAGACGGACACACCGCATTCAGACATGCAGAAAATCACACTACCCCGGCCCGATGACTGGCACCTTCACCTGCGCGATGGCGCCATAATGGCCGCGGTACTCCCGCATACGGCACAGCGTTTTGGGCGTGCTATCGTCATGCCCAATCTGCGCCCACCCGTAACAACCACCCGGCAGGCGACCGCTTACCGGGAACGGATTCTGGCCGCGCGGCCAAAAGGGAGCCGCTTCAGGCCGCTGATGACGCTTTACCTGACGGAAAACACCACCCCCCGGGAGATCACACTGGCCAAACAGAGCGGCCATGTTCAAGCGGTAAAACTCTATCCGGCCGGCGCCACCACCCACTCCGAGGCCGGCGTGCGCGATATCACAAAGGTGCATGCGGTGCTCGAAGCGATGGCCGAGCAGGAGATTCCGCTGCTGGTTCATGGAGAGGTCACGGATCCGCAGATAGACATATTTGATCGGGAAAAGGTTTTTATCGATCAAATCCTGAGTCCGCTGCTCGAACGGCTCCCGCGGCTAAGGGTGGTATTCGAGCATATCACCACCCGGGAAGCGGCCGATTTCGTACGCGAAAGCAGTAACGATATCGCTGCCACCATCACAGTCCACCATCTGCTGCTGAACCGCAACGCAATGCTGGCCGGCGGCATCCAGCCCCATCACTACTGTCTGCCGGTCCCGAAGCGGGAGACACACCGCCACGCGCTGATTGCAGCCGCCACTTCCGGCTCCCCCCGCTTTTTTCTGGGAACCGACAGCGCGCCTCACACCCGCCACACCAAGGAGTCCGGATGCGGTTGCGCCGGTATCTATACCGCTCACGCGGCCATCGAACTCTACGCCGAACTGTTTGAGCAGGCAGGCGCACTGGACAGACTGGCAGAATTCGCCAGCGGGTTTGGGGCAGACTTTTACAGGCTACCGCGGAACACGGACACCATCACACTGATCAAGGAGAGCTGGAACGTACCCCAACACTACCCGCTGGGTATTGCGGGAGCGCTCGTCCCGTTGCGCGCCGGCAAACCGGTAAGCTGGCGGATCGCCAATGCCTGATTCGATGGTAAAACAGGGTATCGCCGCCCGCTTCCGGGGATTTCTGCCGGTAGTGGTCGATGTGGAAACGGCTGGCTTCAACCCACAAACCGACGCCCTGCTGGAGATTGCCGCCGTGATCATCCAGATGGACGAAAAAGGCAGGCTCTATCCCGATACCGCCCATTCCACCCATGTTCAGCCCTTTGCCGGGGCCAATCTGGAGCAAAGCGCTCTCGACTTTATCGGAGTCGACCCCTACCACCCTCTCCGCGCGGCCCGGCTGGAGAGGGATGCCCTGGGTCATGTCTTCAAGCCCGTGCGCGCAAAAGTGAAAGAGGCCGGATGTACGCGGGCCATACTGGTGGGGCACAACGCCTTTTTCGATCTTGGCTTTGTCAATGCCGCCGTGGAACGAACCGGCATCAAACGCAACCCCTTTCACTCATTCAGCAGCTTCGATACCGCCACCCTGGCAGGACTCGCTTACGGCCAGACCGTACTGGCAAGGGCCATGCAAGCGGCCAACATCAACTGGGACGAAAGCAAGGCACACTCCGCCCTCTATGATGCACAACGCACCGCCGAGCTGTTCTGCACCATCATCAACACCTGGGATGAAAAATGCGGTTGTCCGGTTTCTTCCCAAGCCCCCTCCGCTTGAATAGCCTGTTCGAAGCGGCCAGGCCAGCCGCCAACGGGGCAACCATTGCCCGCAAGCTGCGCCTTGTTCCAGCCTGTTCCTGAAACCCGGAATGCGATATATATTGTGGCCGGGTTAATAATAGAAACGTAACGATTCAGCATAGTATGAAACAAGCCGGTAACTGTTCAGATTGCCCCTGAAATTCGTCAGTTCAAGGCGAAAAACGGGAGTTTACGCGCGTGTAAATGACCATTTTTCAACGCGGAAATGGCGGATTTCAGGAGCGAGCTGAATAGTTACATAGAAACAGTCGCTAAAACTCCCCCCACGGAGGCATGTCCGAGGTCTTTTTCAATGCGTGGCAACGGCTGCAGTTTTTAAAGGACTGCGCCGCAAAAGCCACTTTCCCGTGACATTTGCCGCAATACTTCCCATCGATGATATCCGCCATATTAAAGAAGGTTCCCCCCTTGACCTTTTTAAAGGGGCGGGGATGGCAACTATCACAGCTTAGCCAATAGGTATGCACCCCATGAGGGAAAACCACATCGGGAATGACATCGATTTTGGTTTCAAGTACGATGATATTGTCAAAGTAACCCTCGTAATCGCTCTCTTCCCCTCCCCTGATGGAACCTCTCGGGTTGATAAGATTATCCGAAACCGCAGTACCCCAATCCACAAGCCCGTTTTTATCCTTCGGCAAGGCTCTAAAAGCTGGAACCTGCCCGGAGTATTCCTGCATTCCGTTCTCCAGGGCGGAGATATCGGCATCTCCAAAATATTTTTTCAGCTGTCGATCCCGCTCCGGATTACAGCTTTTATACATCAACTTCTTGCAAAGGGCAGAAACCGCCTCCTGCTCACTCTTTATCTCGGCCTGACTCACGGAAGAGAAGATGCCAGCAACGAGAACCAACACAAACAACCGCATAACCGCCCCTTTCATAATGCAATACACCCCTATCTCCTGATCCAGGGTAACCACCCGGTTTACCCCTGGAACTGACAGACTTCAGGGGCAAACCGGGCTGTTACCGAAAAGTTTTGCAATTCGCCGAGTAGTTACGATTCAGGATTTGAACCTCTCACCCCAGAGAATATTAATAAAACCGCATATGTTACCCCATACAGAACCTGCCTGCATAGCTTATTGTTAACCCATGGGGAGCCCTCCTGTTTCACGCGCCTCCGAACAACCGAACAATAGCAACTGAACAGAGCGGCAGCATAACCGCAACAGTGATGCGATCAAGAATAATTCGCATTGGTGTTGACATTTTATTGAGAACGACTATCATTCGTATTAACGGCGGCTGAGCGGACAGTTTGAACCAATATCATGAACAACAAACCTGCAACTCCAGACACAACAATCCCCCTCTGCGCAGGCAGGCGGGTAAAAATATGGGAGCTGGAGCACCGGCAGCACTGCACGGTCATCGGCACCTGCCTCACGCTTGAGGAGCTGCACCGTTTCTGCCGCAAGGCCGGGTTCAAAACGGGAACACCGGTCAGCGACTACGACCTGCACATCAAGCTGGTAAGCATGATCGGAAACAATCCCAGGGCCTCCCGACCGCTGAACAAGTACCTTGACAGAAAATACGGCTCCTCCATCCATCTCTTCGCGCAGGCGAACTCGCCGCACGAGCGTGCAGCGCTGTGGGAGAAGGCGCTTGCCGAAGGCGAGGTGGCCGGCGCCTACTGGGCGCTGGTGACTGATCCCCGCACTTCCCGGCAGTTGTTGTTTGAGGTTTACGGAGACGTGCACATGCTCTCCCACCTGTCGGGTGCCTCGGTTCGTCTCGACAGGCAGGCCCTGACCCGATTGCGGCGGCGCGTTCCGGAACTGGAGCGCGAGCTGGCTGACTGCCGCTCCGGGCTGCTGTACCGGATGCGGGAAAAGGAGCGAACCATTCAGACCCTGAACAAGCGGCTGGCCGCACTGTCAGAGACCGGGCAGAAGCTGAAAGATGCGCAACACCGGCTGCATGCGCTGGAGAGCGGCGGGACACTCGGTCGGCTGCGCACGCTTCTGGCAGAAAAAAACGGCGAACTTGACAAGACGCGCTTGCGCGCCGAGCGCGCCGAAGCGGATGCCCGGAAATGGCGTACGCTGGCGGAAGAGTCAGCCAACCGATGTCTCGTTCTCGAACGGCAGATGACACGTTCCGCTGCCCAACGGAGTACGCCGGAGACAGCATCGAACCGGCGGCAGGCGGCGCCGGTCTGTGAAGACGACAACTGCCGCGGGCGCAGCAGCGGCCTGTGCAAGCGCTGCGTTCTCTATGTCGGTGGCAGAAACCGGCAGCGCGCCCGTTTCCGCTCGCTGGTGGAACGGAAAAACGGCCGGTTCATCCACCACGACGGTGGCCAGGAGGAGAGCAGCCACCGGCTTGCGGAACTGCTGCCCCGGGCCGATGCAGTAATCTGCCCGCTGGATTGCGTCAGCCATGATGCGGTGCAGCGCATCGTGCGTCACTGCAAACAGCACGGCAAGGCGCTGAAGCTGTTGCCGAAATCCAGCCTGGCGGCCTTTTCCAGGGGACTCGATGAACTGTTTGCCCATGAATGAAGCTCTATCTCCGTTACCGGGCAGCGGTTGCATGCGCCTGGAGCTTTCGCTGCAAACATTGCAACGCCTGCTATCCACCGGCCAGTTGTGTCCGGCAGACTTCCGTTGCCTGGACTGCGCAACGAAACATTGCGTATGGCAGTTGATGGCCAGGCACTGCGCGCACAGTATCGGCTGTAACGGGTGCTGCGCCGGATGTGACCTGGCCGTGCAAGATGCGCCCCGTGGCATGCGGCCCCCAATCACAATCCAGCATGCCCCGCCCATCCCCGGCCGGTATGCCACTTCATCCATCAACCGTAAGGAGCACCAAATACATGAGTAGCAAACCGGATAGGGAGAGTACCCTCTCCCTGCTCAACAGGATTCTGGAGCTGGAGCTTGCCGGCGTCGTCCGCTATACCCATTACGCCTTGATGGTGTTCGGCTACAGCCGCATTCCGATCGTATCCTGGATGCGCGAACAGGCCGATGAATCACTTGCTCATGCCCGCGAAGCGGGTGAGCTGATCACCCATCTCGGCGGGCACCCGTCGCTCTCCATCGGCCCGCTGCTGGAGACAGAACAGCATGAAATCGGCGCCATTCTGCGTGAATCGCTGGAGCACGAGCGCCTGGCGCTGGAGACCTACAAGGAGTTGTTCGCGCTGGTAGAGGGGCAATCGGTGCTGCTGGAGGAGTACGCCCGGCGCATGATTACCGAAGAGGAGATGCACCAGGGAGAGGTGGACAAGATGCTGCGCACACCGGGGGACGTCGCCATATTCTCCGAAGCCGGATAGACCATGAACAAAACATCAGAT
>WFVH01000027.1 GCA_015491735.1 Gammaproteobacteria bacterium | reverse complement strand
GGGAGCGCAACACCGCAGATGACCGCTTCCTGACCGGCCCGAAGGGAGCGCCCCAAACCGGCCAATGCTGCGTTGCACTCCTTGGAAAGGGCATGCCATTCCCGGCGGACTGCGCCTTGCCTTGGCCGGTTTGGGAAGCTCTGCATCCCAGGTTATTACCTTGACGGAGTACTATGTTGAATAGTTACCGATACGCTATGTTCGGGGGGCAGAAGCAGTGGCCGGAAAACGGCTATTTCTCGGGGCTGATTTCCCCCGGCATCGCATCATTTTGAGGCTGTTGATTTTCCCCGCCGCTCTCTTCGCCAAATGACTCTGTACGATAGCGGTGGATTTTTACCGTATCGGACCAGTAGTCCGCAGGTAACCCCGCCTTCAGTTTCAGGTTCTGCAGGAATTGGCGCGGTTCGGGAAGGGACTCCCATACAGAGGGAAGAAAAGTGCCGCGGTAACTTCCCTCTTCAAGAATCAGTCCATCCACCCCTGGGCGAATCTGCCGGATGAGATCGGCTTCCGACTCGAACAACATTGGCTCCGGGGGGGAAAGTACCGAAATTTCGATTCTCAGCGGGTCGAACTCCACCCTGCTCAATGGGGGGAAACGGGGATCGGAAAAGGCCGCGGCAAAAGCATTGTAAGCAACGTCCGCTACTAAAGGCCGTATTGCCACCATCGTGCCGATGCAGCCACGTAGATGGTCACCGATGTGCAAGGTAACAAAAGTGGCGCGGTTTACCTGTAGCGGCTTGGGGTAATCAGCAGGGCTGATATTGATCGGTTGCCCCTGATCCAGCCCGTGACGGATCGATGCTCGTGCGGTTTTCAGCAGAATCGCCCGCTCTTCCGGGGAGAGACTATTCGAAGATCCAGGCGCCATAACCTACCACCTGATCACGGGGGCCAGCGGTATCGCCAGAGTTGCGCAGATCCAGTGTCTTGACTTTCAAACCGTGGTGGCGGGCTGCGAGTAACAGGCCATTGACCGGATTGCGCCCGCAAGCATCTTGATATCCGATTTTTTCTGGCTGGAGTGTTTCAATCGCCCGGCAGGTAGCCTGATCCAGGCGCTGTGCCAAATCGTAGGCCTGATAGTGGCTCAGATCCGAGCTGACCACTATCAACGTCTCCTCTCCGTTCCACAACCGTTCGATCACTTCGGCGACCTCTTCGGCGGAGGCGTCGCCTACCACCAGCGGTATGAGAGAGAACTCGGGTAGCATTCTCTGTAAAAAGGGAAGTTGCACCTCCAGGCTGTGCTCCAGGACATGGGCCTCATCGAGAAGCCGCACCTGGGGCAGATCATCCAGCAGAGTGGCCGTTTGCGTGTCAACCGGAATATCGCCTAAGGGGGTGGCGAAGGTGCTGGCGCTGCTCAGCGCCAGCCCCTGAAAGCCAACCCGGTGTGATGGCCCCAGCAGTACAACCTTGCGGATCTGCGCGGCAACTGTTTCCAGTGCGCGATAAGCGCTGGCGGCTATCGCACCGGAGTAAATGTATCCGGCGTGGGGAACAATGATCGCCTTGGGGCAGGCTGCCACGGGGTTGGCGGTTGTCAGAAGGCGGTCAACCCGATCGCGCAGTTCGGTTGCATCTTCCGGATAGAACATGCCGGCTACGGCCGGTTTTCGTATTTTTGTCATTGCATATATTCCGCCTCTTTTTGTTTGTTAACCCGGCAACGCCGGCTGAAGGCGGCCTCTATCGTTGCCGGTTTAATAAACATAGGGGTAAACAGCGTGTCATTCAAGTTGCTTGAATCATCTGGCGGGCGGCCCCATATATAATACTCACCGGACATCTATCGTTGCCGGGCTGAGAATATCTGGACGGTGAGTAACTATTCAGCTCACCCCTGAAATCCGCCATTTCTGCGTTGAAAAATGGTCATTTACACGCGTAAACTCCCATTTTTCGCCTTGAACTGGCGAATTTCAGGGGCAATCTGGACAGTTACCGGCTTGTTTCATACGATGCTGAATAGTTACGACGGTGAACAGTTATGGAATCCGCAGAGAAAACCGTACCGAAGACGGGTAGCACCGTTCCCACCAAGTACTGGCACAAACTGGAAGATGGCCGGGTTCAGTGTGACCTTTGCCCCCGTTTCTGCAAACTTCATGATGGCCAGCGCGGACTCTGTTTTGTCCGGGCCAACCAGGGTGGCCAGATTGTGTTGACCACCTACGGGCGCTCCAGTGGTTTCTGTATCGATCCCATCGAGAAAAAACCGCTCAATCACTTTTTGCCCGGAACCCCGGTCCTCTCATTTGGCACCGCAGGTTGTAATCTGGCCTGCAAATATTGTCAGAACTGGGATATCAGCAAGTCACGGGAAATGGAGACGTTGGCCGATCGTGCGGATCCGGAAACCATAGCCCGTGCAGCCAAAGCGCTGGGCTGCCGGAGTGTGGCCTATACCTATAACGATCCGGTTATCTTCCATGAGTATGCGATTGACGTGGCAAAAGCCTGCCATGAGGTTGGAGTCAAGTCGGTGGCCGTTACGGCAGGTTATGTCTGCCCGGAACCGCGGGCCGAGTTTTATCAACACATGGATGCTGCAAATGTGGATCTGAAAGCGTTCAGCGAAACGTTCTACCATAAACTGACGGGCGCCCATCTGGAACCGGTTCTGGATACCATCAAATATATCAAACATGAAACCAGGGTATGGCTGGAGTTGACCACGTTGCTCATCCCCGGCAGGAACGATTCTGATCAGGAGCTGCAAGAGTTGAGTCAATGGGTGATGGAGAATCTCGGACCTGATGTTCCGCTGCACTTTACTGCATTTTTCCCTTCCTGGAAGATGCTCGATGTACCGCCAACCCCTGTCGAAACGCTGGAGCGCGCCCGCCGAATAGCACTCGAAAACGGGATGCGCTATGTCTATACGGGCAACGTACATGATAAAGCATCTCAGAGCACCTACTGTCACCACTGCGGGCTGGTTTTGATTGGTCGTGATGGTTATACCCTCTCAGACTGGAACCTCACCGCAGAGGGGTTATGCCGTAACTGTGGAACAGCGTGCGCCGGCGTACTCGAGGCCAGACCCGGTGATTGGGGCAATCAACGGCAACCGGTGCGACTGGTGGATTTTATGTAAGTCGTCCCGGATCCGGAGAAATCGTTGTTTGCACCCTGTCACCCCATCCCGCACGCTACGATTACCTGAATCCGGCAGCCTCCTGGCGTAGTGAGGTATTCCGAGTCCTTGCTTTATCTGCGGGTAACTATTCAGCTCACCCCTGAAATCCGCCATTTCTGCGTTGAAAAAGGGTCATTTACACGCGTAAACCCCCATTTTTCTCCTTGAACTGACGAATTTCAGGGGCAATCTGAACAGTTACCGGCTTGTTTCATACGATGCTGAATAGTTACCTGAATAGTTACCTGAATAGTTACATCTGCGGTATGTTTGATCGGCGTACCCGGCAGATTGAACATACATCTCGTCGAGCAACATGGTCGACAGTATTCCAACAAAGGCCATGTTGTCTGCAAAACCGATGGCTTTCCCCCTGGCGCATTTGTCCATCAGCCGGGCGACCGCAGTCGCATCAAAATAACCGGCCTGGGTTATTTTCTGTTTGCCAAGCAGATGTGCAACATACCCGGCCGGCTTGCCATCGATAAAAAAAGAGAGGCTGTCAGGGGCCCGGTAGGGCTGTTTTGCGCGGTTGCGGATACTGTCCGGAACAATTCCCTGCATCGCTTTTTTCAGCAGATATTTCTCGTTGAGCCCCATTATCTTGTAGCGCAGTGGCAGTTGGTTGGCGAACTCGATTACCCGGTGATCCAGAAACGGGAAGCGGCCCTCTACGGAGTTGGCCATGGCGACCCGATCCCCCTGGGAGCTCAGGAGATAACCGGACATGAGCGTGTGCGCTTCAATGTACTGATCCCTGTTGAGCGGCTTCCATCGGGTGATATCTGCTGGCAACATGTTTTCCAGTGCTTCGTGGGAGCGGTGATGCTCCAGTTCTGCCTTGACGTCGTTGCTGAAGAACCGCCAGCAGCGGCGTGTCGTCGTCCAACGGGGAGTATGTCCGAAATAAGGTGTGTCAAAGTTCTCCATTCCCTGTTTGAAAAAGTGTTGCGCGTATGCCCGGTTGGCCATGGGGGAGCTTTCCAGATACGGGTAAAGTCTGGACAGGAGCAGCGGCCGCATTCGGGAGTCGGGAAAGCGCGCCCAGAAACGCCTGATTTTTGCCTCCTTGAACAGGTCATACCCTCCCAGAACTTCATCGGCTCCTTCACCGGTCAATA
This sequence comes from Gammaproteobacteria bacterium, assembly GCA_015491735.1. Lineage (GTDB taxonomy): Bacteria > Pseudomonadota > Gammaproteobacteria > Thiohalospirales > Thiohalospiraceae > DRMK01. The sequence continues at coordinate 26,058 of WFVH01000027.1, read as the reverse complement.
CCACTTTGTATCCCTCCGAGCGCACTTTTTCGGAGAGAAGCATCAATGGCGCCGGAGCCGTGCGCAGAATGGGTGACTCGGTATGCCAGATCACCTTGGGAAACAGATCGCGGATAGCGGCGTTTTTGCACAGGACATGACTGTGGTTGGTTCCAAGGTAATCGACCAACTGCTTCTGATAGCCACTTTCGTCGAACGCCTTGTCTTCAAAGGAGACGGAAAAAGTGCGTAGAGGTGTTGTGGTATAGTGTTTGATCAGTGATGTCGTCACCGAGGAATCCAGTCCTCCACTGAGATAGGCTCCAACCGGAACGTCGGAGCGCAGCCGCAGTCGAACCGAGTCGATCAATAACTCCTTGAGTTCGGTGGCCAGCTCTTCCGCGGGCCGCCGATCGGGAATGTCGGCAGGGAAGCTCCAGTCCCAATATTTGCTGATCGCGAGCGTGCCGTCTGTCGTGATCAACAGGTGACCGGGAGGGAGAGAGGAGATGTCTTTGAATATGGTGTGGGCAGGCAGTGGCGCCCAGTAGGTGAAAATCTCTCCCATGGTTCGTATGTCAAGCTGCCGTTTAATCGCCGGGTGGGCGAACAGCGCCTTGACTTCGGAGCCAAAAAACAGTCGCCCGCCATGGAGCGTATAGAAGAGGGGGCGGATCCCGGTGCGATCCCGGGCCAGTACCAGCCGCCGCCTTTTCCTGTCCCAAAGGGCGATGGCGAACTGACCGTTGAGGTGGTTCACAAAGGCATCATCATGCTGTTCATACAGATGGACGATCACCTCCGTATCCGAACGGGTATAGAACCGGTGCCCCTGCTGCTCCAGCTCTTTGCGCAGTTCGATATAGTTGAAAATCTCTCCATTGAAGATGACCTGGATCGAGCCATCTTCATTGTGAATCGGTTGATCACCACTGTGGAGATCAATAATGCTCAGTCTGGCATGGGCCAAACCGACCTGTTCGTCCGTATAGTAACCGCAGCCATCGGGACCCCGGTGGGTCAGCCGGGTAATCATTGGCTTCAGTTCGTCGAGGGAGGGGGCGGGGCGGTGTTTCAGGTTGAGTATTCCGGTGATTCCACACATATGCTGTTATCCGGCCATGTTGCACGATGGTAACTATTCAGCTCACCCCTGAAATCCGCCATTTCTGCGTTGAAAAATGGTCATTTACACGCGTAAACTCCCATTTTTCGCTTTGAACTGGCGAATTTCAGGGGCAATCTGAACAGTTACCGGCTTGTTTCATACTATGCTGAATAGTTACCACGATGGTACAGGGCCGTCCGGGTGGTACGCGGGCAGTGCCGGCAGCCGCGTGGCCACGGGAGCCGGCACTCTCTCCTCATGACGGTGACGAGCGGCTCCAGTGAGCGAACAAGCAAGGCTTTGCTCAGGCATGTTCTCTCAGCAGCGGCACCAGTTTCTCCAACAGGAGGCAGACCTGCGCCATTCCGGATCGAAGATGCTGTTCAATCAGCTTCATCGAGATGGTTTCAGCCGTTCCCCGTCCGGCTGCCATATTGGCGACCACTGCGCAGGTAGCGTAGCTGAGCTCCAGCTCCCGGGCCAGGGAGGCTTCGGGCATGCCGGTCATGCCGACCAGATGACAGCCGTCCCTTTCAAGCCGGTCGATTTCTGCGGCGGTTTCCAGCCGCGGCCCCTGGGTTGCGCCGTAGGTTCCCGAGCGGATGGTATTCAGTCCGGCCGCATCCGCCGCCTGAATCAGCAACCTGCGCAGCTCTTCACAATAGGGATGGGTGAAATCGATATGCACAACGCTGGTCAGACCCTCTTCAAAAAAGGTGTTGGTTCGCGACCAGGTATAGTCGATAATCTGATCCGGAAATACGAGACGGCCCGGTGTCAGGTTGCTATCGATGGCGCCTACCGCGTTGATGGCGATGATCTTTTTTATACCGGCATTTTTCAGCGCCCATATGTTTGCCCGGTAGTTGATCTTGTGCGGCGGAATGGTATGTCCCGAGCCATGGCGGGGCAGAAACACAACCTTGTGGCCTCGCAGATCCCCATGAACAAGTGGTCCCGACGGTTCGCCATAAGGGGTGTTAACCACCTCTCTGCGAACAATTTCCAGATCGTTCAGGGAGGTGAGTCCGGTTCCGCCGATGATTGCCGTTTCAGTCACTGTGATGCTCCCGTACTGCATGGATCCCCGGCAGATTGCGCAGATAACCCTTGTAGTCCATGCCAAAACCAAACACATAACGATCATCCACTTCGAGCCCGATATAATCTGCTGACAGCCCCGGTGCCTTGCGCTGATGCCGTTTTTCCACCAGAGCGGCAAGCTGAACGGCCGCCGCTCCCTGTTCGCGGCAGTAGTCGAGGATGGCGGCCAGAGTGTGCCCTTCGTCGAGAATATCGTCCACGACCAGCACCGTCCGATCTGTCAGCGGGGAGGTGGGCCGGGCTATCCAGCGGATATCACCGCCCCGGGTTTGTGCGCCGTAACGGGTAGCGTGCAGATAGTCGAGCTGTAACGGAAAATCCAGACGGGTCAAAAGGTGTCCGGTAGTGATGATTGCTCCGGTCATGACGCACAGCACCAGCGGATTACTGTCATCGAGCGCAACGGTGATCTCCTGCGCCATCCGGTCGAGCGCGGCGGCGATCGCATCGGGCGGGAAGAGGCACTCGGATTGCTGATAGACCGCAAAGGCTTGTTGTGGCGTAATGATCATGTCGAATCAGTAGGTAAAGACTACGGTGTTGTCATCCATCGCTTCGCTGATCAGGTAGGCGTTGCCGACCGTCTCCTTGATTTCCGGAACCAGATCCTCTCCCCACAGCTCAAGTGTTGTGGTGCATACCTTGAGTACGGCGCCGGCATCCACTGCCTCTTTCATGACACCGTAAACTGTTTTGCTACCGCCCTCCTGGATAACCAGTTTTTCAGCAACGCCCGCCTTGGCCAGTTCTCCTGCACGTCCAGTGAATATGATCTCGACATCATACTCCATTGCGGCGGCTACGGATGCCTGGAAAAAGGGCGCTCCCAGTTCGCTGGGGTTGGATGGGTCGGTATTTGACATGATAATCAGTAACTTGTCTGCCATAATGCAGAACCTCCAGGTTATTAGGGAACCACGCCACGCAGAAACAGTGGTAACTGGGCATCAACCCGTTGCACGGCTTGAATGCCGGCTTCGATTGCCTCTTCGGCCCGGTGAAAATCCATCAGGCCAATGCCTTCCACTACCGGGGTAATGAGCAGGTTGGGTGGTTCACCGGCCATGCGGCTGCGGCTGATACGCATCTGCATGATGTGAATGCTTCCTGATACCACCTCGAAAATGGAGGGTTCGCTTCCGCTTCCCGCCGCCAGCCTCTGTTTGACTCCGGTTTCCCACATGCGGGCGGTGATCTCCCGGGCGCTGGCGAGCCATGACCCGGCTTCCTCTCCCGCTTCCGTTACCTGCTCGTTTTCCGCCGGAATACTGCGCTGGGCGAACAGATCCACGGCAATAACCAGCTCAGCGCCCATCGCCCGGCACAGAGAGACGGGGACGGGGTTGACCAGTCCGCCATCCACCAGCCAGTGTCCATCGTAATAGACCGGCGTAAACAGCCCGGGAAGAGAGGAGGAGGCGCGCACCGCCTCCACCACCGGGCCTTCCCGCAGCCACACCTCCAGGCCGTTGTTCAGGTTGGTGGCCACGGCGCCAAAGGGGCGCTGCAACTCCTCGATATGCTCCACCCGGTAGTGCTGGCGCAGCTGATCGAACACCTTTTTCCCTTGAATGACGCCCCCCTTGGTCAGGGTCAGATCCAGAAACCCCACCACATCCTGCCATCTCAGCCCGCGCACCCAGTTTTCCAGATGGGGCAGTTGCCCGGCTGCGTGAGCCGCGCCAACCAGAGCGCCGATGGAGGTGCCGCAAACCATATCCGCCTCGATGCCGCGCTCCTGCAAGGCGTTGATAACACCGATGTGAGACCAGCCTCGCGCCGCGCCGCCTCCCAGGGCCAGGGCGATAGTTGGCCGTGGCCGGCAGCTCATGCGGTGGACTGTTCCGGCTGCGGCATGTTGCCCCCATTTGTGGCAATATGCAAGGTTTTGGTGGGGTAGGCCACCTCGGCGCCATGCGCTGTTATGATCCGGTGGATCCGTAACAGCACATCTTCCTTGACCCGGTGATACTCCGTCCACACCGTGGTCCGGGTAAAAGTATAGATGAAGAAGTCGAGCGACGAGGGGCCGAAGGTATTGAAATTCACCATCAGCGTCTGGTTCTGTTCGATCTCCGGGTGCTGTTGCAGCATGTTGCGCACATCGGCAAGAATGGCCTCCAGCTTGTCCGCATCGTCGTAACGGATACCGATGGTTTCCTTGATGCGGCGGTGGGTCATGCGGGAGGGGTTCTCCACCGCTACCGAGGTAAAGGTGGCATTGGGAATGTACAACGGCCGCTTGTCAAAGGTACGGATCCGTGTCAGCCGCCAGCCAATCTCCTCCACCGTTCCCTCGATTTCCCGATCGGGGGAGCGTACCCAGTCGCCCACCGCAAAGGGGCGATCCAGATAGATCATCAATCCACCAAAAAAGTTGGCCAGCAGATCCTTGGCGGCAAAACCTACCGCGATGCCGCCGATGCCGCCAAAGGCGAGCACGCCGGAGACGCTGTAACCCAGCGTTTGCAGAATCACCAGCCCGGCGGTAATGAAGATGGAGATCCGCAGTAGCTTGCCTATGGCATCCACGGTGGTTATGTCCAGCTTTTTGCCCCGCTTCTCGGCGCTGAACAACATGTTCTGCTGGATGCGGTTTACCAGCCGCACCAGGAACCAGGCCAGCAGGGCGATCACGCCGGTATCACGCAGTGGATCCACGGCATCGAACAGTGGTGCGCCGGTCTCACGTCCGGCAATGTGTGCGGCAAAAGCGATTCCCTGCAGCCAGATAAACAGGCGCAGCGGCCGGTCTACCGCACCAGCCAGCGCATCGTCCCAGATATTGTCGGTATCCTTGAACAGCCGGTGCAGCCGTTTGAAAAAACGTTTCACCATGAACGCAAGCAGTAGCGCCAGAAAGACGACCATGAATATCTGTCCAATCCATGAGGCGTCTGCCGGCAAACGTTCCAGCATGCCGATAAATTGCAGTTGCAGCCTGTCGAAAGAAAAGTTCATCGGGAGCTGTTATTGACCCCCTGTGAGCCGCGCCACCTGTTCCACTGCCTGCTTCCATCGCGGATCCGCCAGCAGCTCCTGGCGCCGGAGTGGTTGACGCCCGTGCATGCGCGCCAGCCGCAGGTGGCCAACCGGCCTGTCCCGCCAGACGATGCCATCCAGCACCCGGCTGGCTTCCTGCGGATTGTTGCAGACAGGAACCATGTCGCACCCGGCGGTCAGCGCCGCCTCTGCCCTTGCCACCATATCACCGGCGACACTGGCCCCTTCCATGCCCAGATCGTCGCTGAATATCACCCCCTGGAAACCGAGCCGTTCCCGCAGCACCTCCTTGAGCCAGAAGGGAGAAAACGTTGCTGGCAGCCCGTCCACTTTTTCATAGATGACATGGGCGGTCATTACCGCTGCCAAACCATGCCCGATCATGCGCTCGAAGGGAACCATATCCTGCATCAGGATATCCTCGAAGGTGCGGTCATCGACGGGGATATCGACGTGGGAGTCAGCCACCACCGCGCCGTGGCCGGGAAAATGCTTGCCGGTGGCAGCCATACCGGCATCCCGCATTCCCAGTTGCCAGTTGTGGGCCAGTTGGGTCGCCGGATCCGGGGTGGGGTGGAAGGAGCGATCACCAATGATTTCGCTTACGCCCGGATCCAGATCCAGAACCGGCGCAAAACTGAAATCCACGCCGACCGAACGCAGCTCACGCGCCATCAGCCAGCCTGCCGTCCGGGCCAGCCTGCAGGCTGACTCGGGATTGCGCTCATAGAGGTCGCCGAAGCGGCGGGCGGCGGGCAGTGCGGTAAAGCCTTCGCGGAAGCGTTGGACCCGTCCCCCCTCCTGATCGACCGCCACCAGCAGATGGGGATCACGCACCGCATGAATGGTTTCCACCAGTTTCGTGACCTGTTCAGGTGAGAAATAGTTACGGCTGAACAGGATCACGCCGCCGACGGCCGGGTGTTGCAGAATCTCCCGCTCTTCCGCCGTGAGTTCCAGACTTTCCAGGTCAATCATAACCGGCCCTAATGACATTCCTTCAACCTCACTCTTCAATCAATACCCGGGTGCCAGCCGGAACCTGGTCGAACAGGGTGATGATATCGGCGTTGCGCATTCTGATACACCCCCTGGAGCGGGGAATGCCCATCGGTTCGCCATCCGGGCAGCCGTGGATGTATATGTAACGGCGCATGCTGTCCACTTTCCCCATGCGGTTTCTTCCTGTTTCCAGGCCGCTCAGCCACAGAATCCGGCTCAGAATCCAGTCACGTCCAGGGTGCCGGGCCGCCAGTTCCGGCGTATAGATCTCTCCGTTGCTCCGGCGGCCAACGAAAATCGTGCCCGCCGGGTGGTTTGCTCCGATTCTGGCGCGCACTTGATGCCATCCACGCGGTGTACACTCACTGCCCGATTGCTCTCCTGGACCGTTGAGTGCGGTGGATACCGCGACATCCATCAGCGGTTGATCCGCGCGAAGAAGCCGCAGGCGCTGGCTGGCAATGGATACCCTGATCCAGGGGGAATCAACAGGATTCGTCATGCCACTCCCGGTAGGGACGGGTGACGAGCCAGGTGTTGTAGTAGCGCGGGTCATGGGATACCTCTTCGCCAATCCAGTCCGGCCGGGAAAAAGATTCGTTCTCATCGGCGAGTTCGATCTCTGCTACAATCAACCCTTCGTTGGCACCGCTGAAAACATCCACTTCCCAGACGTGGTCTGCCACCGGTACAGGGTAGCGGATCTTTTCAATAGGTGGTTTATTGCACAGCAGCTCCAGCATTTCCACGGCGTCCAGCCGGGGGATCGGGTAGTCATACTCCAGCCGCCGTATTCCGAGGGTGGCGCTTTTGATATTCAATGTGGCCTCTTCGCCACAGATCCGGATGCGGACAGAGCCTTTTTTTGAACCGGCCAGATAGCCTTGGCGAATCGCTTTGCCTTCCCCCGCGTTTTCGCGCCAGTTGCTGTTTCGAACGAGAAACTTCCGCTCTATCTCGGTCGCCATGCTGACTGCCCGCAAAGCATAGGGTGCACAAATTGTAGTGAGGGTTGCCGGTTATCGATCACAATGGCGTTCCGGGAAGGTTATTTTTGATCCGCGCCAACAATGATACGGATATCGATCTCGTCCGGCAGCTCCTCGCCCCGGGTGACAATCTGGTTGCCTGGCAATATATGCCCCAGATGCACCGCCTCTCCAACAAAATCGGCGCGGTACTTGATCCAGGTTTCGTCCCGAACCTCCGAAGCCGTATCGCTTTTAGCCAGGGAGATGAGATAGTTTTCACCGGCAAGCCGTTTGCTGACCCGCTCATCCAGTCCGGGAACGCCTGAAGTATTGATGATTTCGACGCGGATTGCGTCGGCGGGTGGTTCGGTCGGCTGGCGTTTGAAGGAGTCGTCCCGGGCGGGAACGGTAATGATTTTGGCATCCAATCCGGCGGTACCCCCCTTGGCGGGCAGGTGGCGATGCTCCCCGGGCGGGTATGACAACTCCGGTTCAGCGGCGTTTGTCACCGTGGAGTCGGGCAGCACTATCTCCTGAGTCTCAACCGTAATCTCTTTCAATGGAAGGACGATGGTATCGGGAGGTGGTGGAACACTTTCGCTGAGCGCTGTTTGGTAGCCGCGGGCAGGCTCTTCCGGCTGCAGGGCCGCATCCTGTTGCTCCCCTTTCGGTTCAAGCAGAGAACACCCCCCGGTGACCATACTGAATAACACGAGTATCGAATATTTTCTCATTTTATTTAGTGCCCGTTATTGCAGTAACAAACAGCCGCTTTCCAGACCTGCGCCGGTCACAGCCCCCGCCGGCGCCAACGGGCGTATTATATCCCGAACCGGTTTGGTATCCACCCCTTGGGGACGGTAAAATCATCGTTGAAACAGCGCGATGGACTCCACATGGGCGGTGTGTGGAAACATATCCATGACTCCCGCGCTGATCAGCCGATAGCCGTGCACATTCACCAGCTCACCGGCATCGCGCGCCAGGGTCGACGGGTTGCAGGAGACATAGACGATTCTCCCTGCCCCCAATGCAGCCATCCACGGCAGAATCTCCAATGCGCCGCTGCGTGGCGGATCGAGTAGTATTTTGTCGAATGCTCCAGCCTGCCAGCCGGTCGAAGTGATCTTTTCGGCAAGATCGGCCACATGAAACAGGGCGTTATTCAAGCCGTTGTGGAGTGCGTTCTCCCTGGCGCGCTGCACGAGCTTTGCTTCTCCCTCCACCCCGATTACCTCTCCCGCCAAACGCGCCAGCGGCAGTGAAAAGTTGCCGATGCCGCAGAACAGATCCAGCACCCGGTCATTGGGGCGCGGTTTGAGCAGTGTCACCGCTTGGCGCACCATATCGTTGTTCAGCTCACTGTTTACCTGGGTAAAATCGGTTGGCGAAAACCGGAGTTCCAGATCGAAATCCGGCAGCCGGTAACTTAGTTGCGACTGCTCCGGCCAAAGAAGATGAGCCGTATCCGGCCCCCGGGGTTGAAGGTAGAGATGCAGCCCGGTCTGTTCACCAAAGGTGATCAGGCGGGTGCAATCCTCATCAGACAGGGGTTCCAGGTGGCGGAAGATCAGAGCCGCCGCCGTGCCGCCAACCGCAATTTCCACCTGGGGGATCCGGCGGCAGGCCTGTAGCGACTGCACCAGTTCCGCGATATCCAGGATGCGTTCACCGATGGTGGGATGCAGCACTTCACAGCGCTCCATGTCGACGACAAAGCCGCTGCGTTTTTCCCTGAACCCCACCAGTACCCGGCCCTTGGCCTCAACGAAGCGCACACCCAGCCGGGCCTTGTGACGATACCCCCAGCGCGGTCCGGTCAAAGGCGGCAGGATCTGTTCCGCCTCGACTTTGCCGATACGCCGCAGTTGTTCTGCCAGCATCTGCTGTTTGGCGCCAATCTGCGCTTCCGGTTGCAGATGTTGCAGGGAGCAGCCTCCACACTGGTCAAAATGGGCGCATCGAGGTTTTACCCGCTCGGGCGATGCCGTTATCAGCTCCAGTACACGCCCTTCATCGTTTCTGCGGCGCTGGCTGGTGTAGCGGAACATGACTGTCTCGTCAGGCAGTGCGCCATCGATGAAGATTACCTTGCCATCGAGACGGGCTACCCCCCGGCCATCATGGGAGAGTGACTCGATACGAGCCAGCACCGGTTCGGCCGGCGGTTTTTTCCGTCTTCGTGACACGAACCGCTTCCTACGCTGTTCTCATCCGAACACCCCCGTGGAGAGATAACGATCCCCCCGGTCACAGATGATCGTCACAATGACGGCATCGCTGACTTCCTGGCTGAGGCGCAGCGCGGCGGCAACAGCTCCGCCGGAGGAGACGCCGGCAAAAATGCCCTCCCGTGAGGCCAGCCGCAATGTGGTTTGCTCCGCCTCCTGCTGGGTGATATCCATGACCCGATCGACGCGGGAGGCATCGTAGATACGTGGTAGATAAGCCGGCGGCCAGCGGCGGATCCCGGGAATATTCGCCCCCTCCGCCGGTTGTACACCAACAATCTCGATAGCGGAATTCCGCTCTTTCAGATAGCGCGATACTCCCATGATCGTACCGGTGGTGCCCATTGCGCTGACAAAATGGGTAACTTTGCCACCGGTGTCTTGCCAGATCTCCGGGCCGGTTGATTCATAATGGGCCAGTGGATTGTCCGGGTTGCCGAATTGATCCAGCACCCAGCCCCGGCCCTGTTCCTGCATCGAGTGAGCAAGATCGCGCGCTCCCTCCATTCCCTGGTCTGCAGAAACCAGCCGCATTTCGGCGCCGTATGCCTGCATGACGAGGCGGCGCTCCATGCTCATGGTTTCCGGCATAATCAGCACCAGCCGGTAACCCTTGATGGCGGCGGCGAGAGCCAGGGCGATGCCGGTGTTGCCACTGGTCGCCTCGATTAGCGTATCACCCGGCTTTATTTCTCCACGCGCTTCGGCATTTCGAATCATGCTCATGGCTGGACGATCCTTGACCGAGCCAGCAGGATTGTTGCCTTCCAGTTTTGCCAGGACAATATTGTCAGGCCGTTCCGGCAGGCGCTGCAGGCGAACCAGCGGGGTATTGCCAACAAAAGATTCAATGGTGGAATCGTTGATCATTGGACAAGTGTAATGCAATCCGCGCGGAAATTGTATTGCCCCGGCCGGAGCAGCAGCGTAAAGTATCAGTAACCGGCAATGCGAGAGAGGGGGGGATCACAAATGGAATATTTCAGGGACAACTCACTATCAATCGGCAATACTCCGCTGGTTCAGATCAACCATGTTGTTGATCCGGAGAGGGTACGGGTATTCGGTAAAATAGAGGGCAGAAATCCATCCTATTCGGTGAAATGCCGTATTGGCGCCGCCATGATCCGGGATGCCGAAAAGCGGGGCGTCCTGAAACAGGGGATGGAGATCATTGAACCCACCAGTGGCAATACGGGTATTGCGCTGGCCTTTGTCTGCGCTTCCCGCGGCTACAAAATCACGCTCACCATGCCGGAAACCATGAGCCTTGAACGGCGCAAGGTGTTGAAAGCCCTGGGGGCAGAGCTTGTGCTTACTGAAGGGGCCAAAGGGATGCCGGGCGCAATTGCCAAAGCAGAAGCGATTGCCGGCCAGGAACCTGCCCGTTACTTTATGCCGCAACAGTTCAAGAACCAGGCCAACCCCGCCATTCATGAGCTGACGACGGGTCCGGAGATCTGGCAAGCTACCGATGGTGATGTCGATGTGCTGATCGCCGGCGTTGGTACCGGCGGTACGATTACCGGTGTTTCACGTTTCCTGAAGAAAAACAGTCTGGGCGGGGATGTTCTCTCGGTTGCAGTGGAGCCAGCGGCCAGCCCGGTGATCACGCAAAAGCTTGCGGGCGAAGAACTCACGCCGGGTCCTCATAAAATTCAGGGGATAGGCGCCGGATTTATCCCCGATACACTGGATTTGTCTGTGCTTGATCGCGTCGAAAAAGTGGAAGACGACGAGGCCATCCAGTATGCCCGCCGACTGGCGCGCGAAGAGGGGATTTTGGCAGGTATATCCAGCGGTGCAGCGGTTGCCGTGGCTGCGCGCCTTGCTGAAGATTCAGCCTTTACCGGAAAAACCATGGTGGTTATTCTACCGGATTCCGGGGAACGTTATCTTTCCAGCGTTCTGTTCGAAACGACTGCATAACAATGACAGAATTTCAGTATATAATGAAGGGGAGATCATGAGTATCGAAATAGTAGTAACGGCGATTATTACCTTTCTGGCAGGCGTCGGCATCGGTTTTTTTGCGGGCCGGGCTTCGATGGCAAAGACCGCAGAGCATGGCGCCATCGTGGAAGCGGAATTGAAGAGGGCTCAACGGGAAGTGGGTGAATACCGCCATCAGGTCAAAAACCATTTTGAACAAACAGCCGATCTGGTTGCGGAATTGACCCACAGCTACAGGGATATGACGCAGAATTACAAGAAGGTCTATGAGCACCTGGCTAAAGGAGCGCAGACACTGGCCGATGGTGATGCAGACATGATGATTGCGGCTTCGACCATCGAAAAGCTGATTTACGAAGCGGATGAAGATACGCATGTCGCCAGAATAGGTAACGATACCCGAACCCGATCGAAAACGGCCGCAAGAAAGCCGGTATCGAAACCGGCGGGCAGCGGCCGCAGGAAAAAGACGGTTGATGTGACCGCAGGTGACGGGGCCGCAAGAAGAACAGAGGAAAAAAGCGCTGCCCGGCAAGGGAAAGATGCTGCAAAAAAACCGGAAAAAAGCGGTGAGAAGATAGAACAAAAACGAAAGCAGGCTGAACCGGAGCGCCCGAAACAACCGGCGGGCAGCTCCGTTTCGCCTGCAAAAACAGACGCCGATGTGAATAAAGGGGGGCAGCAGCCTGACGGGAAGCGCGCAGAAAAAAAATGAGAGGGGTCACCCGGTTCCGCTGCGGCTGATTGGTTTCGGGAGAGGGGTATTGCTTTCCCTGACGGTCATGGTTGCTGCTGGAGGGTGTGCCTGCAAGGGGGCGATCAAGACCCCGGAAGAACGGGTTGCTCTTCACCAGCCTGGAGATGCGGAACTCACCTGTCAGCAACTGGATAGTGAACTCTATCGTCTCTATCGCAGGGCGAGGCAGCTCGCACCCGGCACGTTTAGCGAGGACCGTGGCAATACGGCCGCAGCCGTTGTTGGTTCCATCGCCTTCGCGCCGGCCTATCTCTACATTATTCAGAACGAACTGGGAGACAAACCCGAACAGCGGAGGCGGATCGCCGCGATTATGGAGCGGATAGAGCTGTTACGGCGTTACAAGGCGGAAAAGCACTGTTACGAGACCCGCTGAACGGCAGAAAACCCAACCGTTTTCCGGACGGGAAGAGGGGGACGATGAATCGCTGGTATATGTTGACAGTTGTCGGTAAGGATCGCCCCGGCATCGTGGCAAAGGTGACCACCGCCCTGTTTGACGGTGGTTGTAATCTGGGTGAGGCATCCATGATGCGGCTGGGCGGAAGTTTTACCATCATGCTCATGGTCGAGCTGCCGGAACCGGCCGGCGTGTTGCAGCGGCTGCTGGAGCCGGTGGCCAGTTCGCTTGGCCTGCAAGTCCATGTCGACGCCATCGACGGGCAGTTGCATCATCATCGTGAGCCTGATGCAAGAATCAGCGTATATGGCGCCGACCGAGCGGGTATCGTTGCCCGGGTTACCGCACTCCTGGCTGAAGCCGGGTTACACATTCTGGAACTGGAGTCCCATGTGGCTGGCAGCCGGGAGTCTCCCCTCTATATCATGCATATCGAGGGGTATGCCGGGCAGGGTATCGACGCGTTGCGCCGCGTCTTGGAACGGGTGAAGGGCGAAGGGATCGAAGTCAGTCTCGAGCCGGTCGAGACGATGATCGGGTGAACGGCAAGGGTCTGTTGTGAAAATCCTGACCTACCCTGACGAGCGGCTCAAGCAGGTATCGCAGCCGGTGGCGCAGTTCGATGAGCGGCTGCGGACATTTGTCGCGCGCCTGGAGGAGACCATGCGAGCCTCCCCTGGCGGGGTGGGTATCGCGGCACCCCAGGTGGGTTGTTTTCAACGCATCGTTATCGTGGATGTATCTTCCAGGCCAAAGAGCGCCAACAATGGGCGGTTGGTGTTGATCAATCCGGAGATCCTCTCCTGGGAGGGGATGGCGACGAGCCGGGAGGGGTGTCTGTCGGTTCCCGATTATACCGGCAACGTCATGCGCGCCGAGCGCATCACCGTACAAGCGTGTGATGAACTGGGCAGCCCCCGGGAGTTTCTTTGCAACGGATTTGAGGCGCGTGCCGTGCAGCATGAAATCGATCATCTGGACGGTTTGCTTTTTCTGGATCGACTGGTCAGCCGGCGCACCGATCTGTTCCGGCGCAAGCGGTATGGCAATAGAAAGTCGGCATAACCCCCTTTCGTAATGGCTGTTTTTTCTGCCGTTTCTCTGCTGGTTCTGTTGGTCGCCACAGCTGTTTGCCTGCGGGCCAGCGAGGCGGACTGGGGGCGCTGGTGGCGTAATGCGCTGGATGGATTGGTGCGGCTGTTCTGCAACTATTTTCACCGCTTTCAAAGCCAGCCCATACCGTTACCGGAGCGGGGACCGGCACTGGTGGTGTCCAATCATGTTTCCGGTCTGGATCCACTGTTGTTGATCACGGCGTCGCGGCGGCCGCTGCGTTTTCTGATTGCCGAAGAGGAGTATAACCGTTTTGGTCTTACCTGGCTGTTTCGCGCTGCCGGTTGCATTCCAGTCGACCGTGGCCGGCGGCCGGATATCGCCTTGATTCAGGCGCGCCGGGCGCTGGAGCAGGGAGAGGTGATTGCGCTGTTTCCGCATGGCAAAATTCATCTTGACTCTGATCCACCGCGCAAATTGAAAGGGGGTGTGGTCAAGCTGGCGCAGTGGCATAACTGCCCCATTTTCCCGGTGCGTTTGGATGGCATTCGCGGAGAGGGGCGCACCGTATCGGCAGTGATGATGCGCAGCCATGCGCGGCTGCGGAGCTTTCCGCCTCTCCACTGCGCCAGCCAGTCACCGGAGCACTGTCTTGAACAGGTGCGGGAGTGTATTGAGGGGGAGAGATAGTGGAGCTGCTGTTGTTGGTTTTCGGCATTCTGGGCTGGCTGGCCGGTATCGTCATGCTTGTCCTGGCGGTGATGTTCATTCAGGATATGCTGCAGAAAGAGCACACCATTCGCCGCAACTTTCCGCTGGTTGGCCGGTTACGCTATTTTCTGGAAAAACAGGGGGAGTTTTTCCGCCAGTATTTTTTCGCCATGGATCGGGAAGAACAACCCTTCAACCGGGCCACACGCACCTGGATCTACCGCACTGCCAAGGGGCTGGGAGGATTGATCGGGTTTGGCTCCACCAATGATCTGCGTGAACCGGGTTCCTATATCTTTGCCAATTCACCCTATCCGCTACTGGAGGAGGAGTATGAACCCTCTCCTCCGCTGGTGATTGGGCCGGATTGCCCCCGGCCGTTTCCTGTGCCTCGTCCATTCAATGTTTCCGGGATGAGTTTTGGCGCCCTTTCCGCCCCGGCGGTACGCGCGCTCTCCATCGGCGCGGCCGAGGCGGGGATCTGGATCAACACCGGTGAAGGGGGACTCTCTTCCTATCACCTGGAGGGAGGAGGGGATATCATTTTTCAGATCGGGACGGCCAAATACGGAGTGCGGGATGCCGAAGGGAGGCTCAGTGACGAACGGCTGCGCGAAGTGGCGAAACAGGTCAGGGCGTTCGAGATCAAGCTTTCCCAAGGGGCGAAGCCCGGCCGTGGCGGCGTATTGCCCGCACACAAGGTAACGGTTGAAATTGCCCGGATACGCGGTATTCCGGTTGGCAGGGTCTCCAGCAGCCCAAACCGCCATGTGGAGATCAAAACTCCCGATGATTTGCTGGACATGATTCAGCATGTGCGGGAGGTGACCGGCCGCCCGGTTGGCTTCAAGATGGCGCTCGGCTCCGCCATCTATCCCCGTGCCTTGTGTGAAGCCATTTGGAGGCGGGGCGTGCCGTCGGCTCCTGATTTTATCACGGTGGATGGCGGGGAGGCTGGTAGCGGAGCCGCCCCCCAGGTGTTGGCGGATCATGTGGCCCTGCCGGTTACCGAGGCGCTGCCCCTGTTGGTGGATGTGTTGCTGGAGCATGGTCTCAGGGAGCGGATTCGGGTAATCGCTTCCGGCAAGCTGGTGGACTCCGGCCGGGTGGCGTGGGCGCTTTGTGCGGGCGCCGATTTTGTGGTCAGTGGGCGCGGGTTCATGTTTGCGCTGGGTTGCATCCAGTCGCTACAGTGTCCTCACAATACCTGTCCAACCGGGGTGACCACCCACAATGAGCGCCTGCAAAAGGGGCTGGTGGTGGAGGACAAGGCGAAGCGGGTGGCCAGTTATGCCCACTGGGTCAACCATGAGGTAGACCTGCTGGCCCACTCCTGCGGTTTGGCCAATGCCAGGGGGTTCCGGCGTGGCCATGTGCGAATCGTGCAGAGTGCGGGGCATAGTCTGCCGCTGGATGAGATCTATCCGTATCGGTTCGCTAACCAGAAGCGCGCTCGCTCGCGGGCAGGGCCTTGAATAATCGATATTCGTCCACATGTTACGGTTGACACTCATTGACCAAAAGGGGATTACACACCGATGCGAATGGATAAACTGACCACCAAATTCCAGATGGCCCTGGCCGATGCGCAGAGTCTGGCGCTGGGGCGTGACCATCAGTTCATTGAGCCACTGCATTTGATGACAGCTCTGCTGGATCAGGAGGGTGGCACGGTACGCCATCTGCTGGCCCAGGCCGGGGTCAATATCAACAGCCTGCGCTCGGCGCTGGGCGAGGCGCTGGACAAATTGCCTTCGGTGGAGGGAGCCGGGGGTGAGGTGCATGTCTCCAACGAGCTTGGCCGTCTGCTGAATCTGACCGACAAACTGGCCCAGAAACGCAAGGATCAATATATCTCCAGTGAGCTGTTTGCGCTGGTGGCGGTGGAGGACAAGGGTCAGCTCGGTGATATTCTGCGCAAGGCTGGTGCGAATAAAGAGGCGGTTGAAAAGAGTATCGAGATGGTACGTGGTGGCCAGCAGGTCAACGATCCCAACGCAGAAGATCAGCGTCAGGCGCTGGAAAAATATACGGTCGACCTGACTGAACGTGCCGAGCTGGGCAAACTCGACCCCGTGATTGGACGTGATGACGAGATCCGTCGTACCGTCCAGGTCTTGCAGCGCCGTACCAAGAACAACCCGGTGCTGATTGGTGAACCCGGTGTAGGTAAAACCGCCATCGTCGAGGGGCTGGCGCAACGTATCGTCAATGGTGAAGTACCCGAGGGGTTGAAGGACAAGCGCATTCTCTCGCTCGACATGGGGTCCCTGTTGGCCGGGGCAAAGTTTCGCGGTGAATTTGAAGAGCGCCTGAAGGCAGTGCTGAGCGATCTCTCCAAGCAGGAGGGGCGTATCATTCTGTTTATCGACGAGATTCACACCATGGTGGGTGCCGGTAAGGCGGAAGGGGCGATGGATGCCGGTAATATGCTCAAACCGGCGCTGGCCCGGGGTGAGCTGCACTGTGTGGGCGCCACCACCCTGGATGAGTACCGCCAATACATTGAAAAGGATGCCGCCCTGGAACGTCGTTTTCAGAAGGTGCTGGTGGACGAGCCATCGGTGGAGGATACCATCGCCATCCTGCGCGGTCTGAAAGAGAAGTACGAGGTGCATCATGGTGTGGAGATTACCGATCCCGCCATTGTCGCGGCAGCCACCCTGTCTCACCGTTATATTACCGATCGGCAACTGCCGGACAAGGCGATTGATCTGATCGACGAGGCGGCCAGCCGTCTGCGTATGGAGATCGACTCCAAACCGGAGCAGTTGGACAAGCTGGAACGCCGTTTGATTCAGCTCAAGATAGAGCGGGAGGCGGTCAGCAAGGAGAGTGATGAAGCCTCGCTCAAACGTCTGGAGAAGCTGGAACAGGAGATTGCTGATCTGGAGCGCGAATACAGCGATCTGGAGGAGATCTGGAAAGCGGAAAAGGCAGCATTGCAAGGCACCCAGCATATCAAGGAGGAGCTGGATCGGGCCCGTATCGAGCTGGAGACCGCGCATCGCGCCGGTGATCTGGCGCGCATGTCCGAACTCCAGTATGGCCGCATTCCCGAGCTGGAGAAGCAGCTGGAGATGGCCTCCCAGGCCGAGCAGCAGGAGACCCGGCTGCTGCGCAACAAGGTGACCGAGGAGGAGATCGCCGAGGTGGTCTCCAAGTGGACCGGCATCCCTGTATCCAAAATGCTGGAGGGGGAACGTGACAAGCTGTTGCGCATGGAGGAAGCGCTGCACAGCCGCGTGGTCGGTCAGGATGAGGCGGTCAGGGCGGTGGCTGACGCCATTCGCCGCTCCCGGGCCGGGCTGTCGGATCCCAACCGTCCCAACGGCTCTTTCCTGTTCCTTGGACCGACCGGTGTGGGCAAGACCGAGCTGACCAAGGCGTTGGCAGAGTTCCTGTTCGACACCGAGGAGGCGATGGTACGCATCGACATGTCCGAATTCATGGAGAAGCACTCGGTGGCCCGGTTGATTGGTGCACCTCCCGGCTATGTGGGTTACGAAGAGGGCGGCTATCTGACCGAGGCGGTACGGCGCAAGCCCTACTCGGTGATCCTGCTGGATGAGGTGGAGAAGGCCCACCCGGACGTGTTCAACGTGCTGTTGCAGGTGCTGGATGATGGCCGTCTTACCGACGGGCAGGGCCGCACCGTGGATTTCCGTAACACCGTGATTGTGATGACCTCCAATCTTGGTTCGCAACAGATCCAGGAGATGGCCGGTGAGGAGAACTACGAGGCGATGAAAGCCGCGGTGATGGAGATTGTCGGGCACCACTTCCGGCCGGAGTTTATCAACCGGGTGGATGAGGTGGTGGTGTTTCATCCGCTGGGCAAGGAGCAGATCCGCGCCATTGCTGCAATCCAGGTGGAACAGCTGCGCAGGCGGTTGCGCGATCAGCAGATGGATCTGGAGATCACCGATGCCGCGCTGGACAAGCTGGGCGAGGCCGGGTTCGATCCGGTGTATGGTGCGCGGCCGCTGAAACGGGCCCTGCAGCACTCCATCGAGAACCAGCTTGCCCAGGAGATTCTGGCAGGCAAGTTCAGCGTCGGTGATGTGATCGAGGTGGACGTGGAGGGGGACCGGTTCGTGTTCCGCAAGGCCGGGCGGCGGGCAGAGGTGGCCTGATGACAAGGGCGGTGCACCATTGCTCCGGGAGCGGAGCAGTATTTCCCTGCTACGGCCGTTGGGTGCGGGATTTTTTCTGCATGAAAAAGCGTATCGTATAGTAGAGAATGGCGCCCGCCAGCCCACTATACAGGCACAACTTGTAGAGTATGGGAGCCGTGATCAGGCCAAGCAGCGCATTCGAGAATGAGAACGGGTAGAAAGGCTCCATGTCAGCATGCATGATGCTGTCCAGAATCACATGACTGAAGGTGCCGATAAATGCACTGAGGAATGCCACCCACCAGGCCACTTTTACCGGATACGCTTCGGTGGAGATATCCAGGATGAACAATCCAAAATCAGACAGATATTTTCCGGTCAGGGCAGCAAAAATCGCAAGCAGGGAGGCGCCAACGTAGGTGTGGGAAAAGCCGTGCAGGTGGCCCTCGCCGGTAATCAATACCACCAGCGGCTGGATATCCATGACAATCTGAGCCCAGCCGAACACCATCAGACTGAAGCTGCCCTGAAGCAGTGCCTTGATGACGATTCCCGGGCCCATGTGAAAAGGGGTGAATGGCATAATTTTCTGTCCGATTCTTGCCGTCTCCCAGAGAGAGAGGGCTACAGGTTGAAATTTTTGTCCTTGTTTTTCTCAGCTGGTAAGTAACGGCCTCCGGCCGGCATTTCTGAAATTTCCTGAAGGGGGACAGGCTATAACCGTCCCCCTCCGGATTTTTCCATCAGGGTAGCATGCTTGGGTAAATGTCAATTTGGGTTTTCCACTCCGGTCTCCAGGGGTTTACTATGAAAATCAGGGTATATCCCAACCATCCTTCCTCAGCCACTCGGCCTCCTTCCGCCATTACTTCTTCCGGTCCAATTGCGTAAGCCGGAATCAGCCCGTTGTTGATAGGTGAATTTGGTTCACGTGAATAGACCGTACTTGGTCCGAGCAGTTCTCTGATTCTATCGAGTGTCAGTTCGGAAAGGTCATATTGTTGAAAAAATGACCATATCATCCGCCCCTGCTCCTCCTGTCCTGCTCTTGCCCAAGCATCCGGGGTGAATTCATCAGTGCCGAGTTTTTTGAGATTTTCAATGGGGTCGAAAGGGTTGGCGGCTTTCTCCTGCGGTTCTGTCCCTGCAAAGATCATTTGATTGCTCAAGAGTAATAAAGCCAAAACAAGCGTATTGAAAATATTTCTGTATTTCATCGTAACGGTTCCTCAAAGGTGATTTTGTAAGGTCGATGCTATTGTTCAGTTTCAGCGTAAGATCCAGGACCAAGAACTACCCCAGGGGAAACGCCGCCAAGCCTCTTCCCGCTGTTTGTCTCCGGCTTCTATAAGGTTTCTTATCAATTCGCCATTGTGCAATTTTGCCACGCACATCGACTTAAGTTGTTCATCGGACCATTCAAAATCATAGGGCGGAAAATCCTGGGCGATCGCCATTCCTACATCGTTGTTATGGGTATCCATTATTTTTTCCAGTGGTGGATTGTCTAGTACTCTTTCAAGGTAATAAATCAGGATTCAGCGTCCCTGTGGTGTTTCGCGGCAAGGCGCAGTGCGCAGGCAAGGGTTGTTCCCTTGTCAAGCGCTGCAACGCCGCAGCGGAACACCACAGGGACGCTGAATCCTGATTTATTATCTTGAAAGAGTACTAGTCTGGCTTCATGGAGATCCAGAAACTCTTTTGCTGTCGCCACCCCATCCGGAAACGGGCCAAGATCCCGGGTCAACAGTGCAGCGCCGTAGCAGTGGCGAATTGCGTCTGCTTCATTGTTATGATGTACGTCATATCCAAAAAGACTGTTGGTTGCTCTTGATGCTTTATAGTGGGCTTGCCATATATGGATGCCTATCCCTCGGTTTCGTCCGAGAAATGCGACTTCTTCGGAGGATATGTTCAAACCAAACAATCCCTCCAGGTAAGTCAGTGGTTGATAGGGATTTATGCAGTAATCTAGTATGGACGACCGGGGTATTTCAGAGGACCATGAATAGAGCCAGGGATCGCAAGGATTATTAAAGGGGTCGTGATGAGCTCTCGCCTGACTTATGCTAAGCAGATAAGCAGATAAGCAGATAAATTTATGACAATTGACTGCGTTTTCATTTGAACTCCTTGTTTATCACTTGTTTGTCAGGTGGTTCGGTTTCCATCCAGGAAGCTGCCCGTTTCTTTTATCAGGAGCTGGAAGTCCATGTCAAGTGTGGTGCGGTTATATGGGAGTTGTCCGCCGAATCTGATGGGCAGCGCCAGCCTGGGTTATTCTGGATAACTTGCGAAGGCGGTATAAGTGGTACAGTGACTATTCAGCTCACCCCTGAAATCCGCCATCTCTGCGTTGAAAAAGGGTCATTTACAGGCGTAAACTCCCATTTTTCGCCTTGAACTGACGGATTTCAGGGGCAATCTGAACAGTTACCGGCTTGTTTCATACTATGCTGAATAGTTACGTGGTACCCAGATATTTTCCATTACGGTGTTGTGTATCGACAGAAGTGCCGTAAACAACATGTGTGGCATCGTGGCCGCTTGCGGCAGTACTGTTTCGTGTGATGAACGATTAAAGCGTGGTACTCGTTGAACAACCGGGTGTGATGTTTTCCGACGGGTTTCAGCGCGTTTTCAAACCGGATCCGCAGGGATTCGTAGTCCTCATTTTTTTGAATTATTTCCAGCCTTGAGAACAGACGCCGGGTGTAGGCGTCGATGACGAATACCGGCCGTTCGAAGGCGTAGAGCAGAATGTCATCGGCGGTCTCCGGGCCGACCCCGTTTACCGACAGCAGCGCCTGCCGCAGTTCGGGCGTGGTTCTGGTATTCAGCTGCTCCCATTCCCCCTGTGCCAGATACCAGCGGCAGTAGTTCTGCAGGCGTCGCGCCTTGATGTTGAAGTAGCCGGAGGGTTTGAGCCATTGCGCCAGTTGTTCGGGTGGCGTATCGACAAGCCGTCTGGCGGTGAGGCAGTTGTTTTTCCGCAAGTTGGCGATGGCTTTTTCGACATTGCTCCAAGCGGTGTTCTGGGTAAGAATGGCGCCGACCATCACCTCGAAAGTGGTGTCGGCGGGCCACCAGTGCTGGGGGCCGTAATTGGCGTACAGGGCATCGTAGATATCCTTCAGGCTCATCGACGGCGGGCGGTGCGCGGTGTCTTTGGTGGCCGCTTTTTGCCGCGGCGGGGTTTGCCGGCGCGCGGTTCCAGTCCCACCAGATTCAGCAGCTCTGCTATCCGGCTATCATCCAGTTCGTCCCAGCGGCCCTGCGGCAGGCCGCGGCGGAGGGTAACAGGGCCATAACGGATCCGCGTCAGGCGGCTGACGGTCAGTCCCTGGGACTCCCACAGGCGGCGTACCTCCCGGTTGCGCCCTTCGCGGAGGGTGACGTGATACCAGTGGTTGGCACCGCTGCCGCCAGCGTCCTGCAGGCGATCGAAGCGGGCGGATCCGTCTTCAAGCTCTACGCCGTCACGCAGTTTTTTCAGGGTCTCATTTTCGAGTTTGCCCAGGATGCGCACCGCATACTCGCGTTCGATCTTGTTGGCGGGATGCATCAAACGGTTGGCCAGTTCGCCATCGTTGGTGAGCAGCAGCAGTCCAGTGGTGTTGAGATCCAGACGGCCAATGGTGATCCAGCGCCCGCTGCGCAGGCGGGGCAGGTGCTCAAACAGGCTGGGACGGCCTTCTGGGTCGTTGCGGGAGCAGATCTCTCCGGCGGGTTTGTGATAGGCCAGCACCCTGATCCGGTCCGGTGTGGTTTGCTCCGCAGTGAGGATGCGGCCATCGACACGGAGAGTGTCTTTCTCCGTGACCCGTTCCCCCAGGTGCGCTGTTTTGCCATTGACGGTAACACGGCCAGCCCGGATCCAGTGCTCCATCGAGCGGCGGGAACCCAAGCCGGCGCGAGCCAGCACTTTTTGCAGTTTTTCGCTCATTCGGCCGGCTCTTTCTGGCTGTCTGCATTTATTTGTGGCGGGGTGCTCTCGTCTGTGGCGGTCTGTTCCCCTTCTTTTTCTGCGGGCGAGGGGAGGGATTGTTCCAGTTCGGCGCTGATTTCATCGAGATCCCGCAGTTCGGCGAGGGTGGGCAGATCGTTCAGGCTTTTCAGGTTGAAATGATCGAGAAACTGGCGGGTGGTGGCATAGAGGCCGGGTCTGCCGGGTACGTCACGGTGTCCAACGATACGGATCCACCCCCGCTCCTGCAGGGTTTTTACGATATTGCTGCTAACCGCCACCCCGCGGATATCCTCGATTTCACCGCGGGTTATCGGTTGGCGGTAGGCGATGATGGCGAGTGTCTCCAGCAGAGCGCGGGAGTAGCGCTGTGGACGCTCTTCCCACAGCCGTCCGACCCAGGGGGCAAACGCCTGCCTGACCTGGAGGCGGAAGCCACTGCCGGTCTCGCGCAGTTCGATACCGCGTCCGCTGTACTCCCGTTCAAGTTGTGCGAGCACTTCACGGATCTGATCCCGCCCGGGTGGTTCCGTCTCGTCGGTAAACAGCGCCAGCAGGTGATCAATGGTCAGGTTCCGACCGGCGGCCAGCAGGGCGGCCTCGACGATGTTCTTGAACTGCTCCCGGGGCATGGGCTTCTCCATGGAGCGGGAGGTGGCTGCTTCAGTCATGCGGGTTTTCCACGCTTTTGAGATAGAGGGGACCGTAAGGTTCTGTCTGGATGAACTCCAGCAGGCTGTTTTTCAGCAGCTCCAGAATAGCCAGCAGGGTGACGACGACGCCGGCGCGGCCCTCTTCACAGGGAAACAGGCTGGGGAATCCGGTAAAGCCGTCACCGCTGACGGCGGCCAGCACCTGGGACATCCGTTCACGGACCGATAGCTGTTCCCGCTCGATATGGTGGTGGCTGTACATGTCAGCGCGTTTGAGAACTTCCCTGAAGGCGCGCAGGATCTCCTCCAGGCTGACCTCCGGTTCCGGCCGGGAGGTGTTGGGGCCGGGGAGCTGAACAATTACTTCGAACAGATCGCGGCCGAGACGGGGCAGGGCGTCGAGATCCTCCGCCGCCTGTTTGTAGCGTTCATACTCCTGCAGACGGCGCACGAGTTCGGCGCGGGGATCTTCGTTATCTTCATCGTCGTGGACGGTGCGGGGCAGCAGCAACCGCGATTTTATCTCCGCCAGCATGGCTGCCATCAACAGATATTCGCCGGCCAGTTCGAGGCGCATTTCCCTCATCAGCTCGACATACTCCATGTATTGGCCGGTAATCCGGGCGATGGGGATATCCAGGATATCGAGGTTCTGGCGCTTGATGAGATAGAGCAGCAGATCCAGCGGTCCCTCGAAGGTGTCCAGAAATACCTTCAGCGCATCGGGGGGAATATAGAGATCCTTGGGCAGGTTGGTGACTGCCTCGCCCTTGACCAGCGCCAGGTGAGGCCGCTCTTCCCGGTTATCTTGCTTTTCTGGTGCTGTCATCCCGGATTCTTTTCAATACCGCCGCTACCCGGTGGCTGGCCCCTGAAAATTGCCGGGGCAATCTGCGCAGTTACCATAAAATTTTGCAACTTGCTGAGCAACCCAATGTTAACGGTAGGTCAGCCCCATGGCCAGACGAACCTCCTCCAGTGTCTTGCGCGCCTCTTCCCTTGCTTTTTCGCACCCTTCGCGGATGATGGTCTGGACAGCGGCCGGATCGGATTCGTATTCGCTGGCCCGCGCCTGGATCGGGGCGAGTTCGGCAAGAACCGTTTCGATGATGGGCTTTTTGCAGTCCAGGCAACCAATTCCGGCGCTGCGGCATCCATTCTGTACCCACTCCCTGGTCTCTTCTCCGGAATAGACCTGATGTAGCTGCCAGACCGGGCATTTTTCCGGCTCTCCGGGATCGGTGCGCCGCACCCGGGCCGGGTCGGTGGGCATGGTGCGCAGCTTTTTCTCTACTACATCGGGCGGATCGCTGAGCGCAATGGTGTTGCCGTAGGATTTGGACATTTTTTGTCCATCCAGCCCGGGCATTCTGGCCGATTCCGTCAACAGCGGCTGAGGTTCCGGCAGAATCACCTTGCCCTCTCCATCCAGGTAGCCGAACAGCCGTTCACGATCGGCAATGGAGATGTTCTGCTGCTCCTCCAGCAGGGCGCGGGCGGTATCCAGTGCTTCGTGATCCCCCTGTTCCTGATAGCGTTTGCGCAGATCGAAATAGAGTCTGGCATTTTTCCTGCCCATCTTTCGGGCGGCCGCGGCTGCTTTTTCCTCGAAATTTGGCTCCCGCCCGTAGAGATGATTGAAGCGGCGCGCCACTTCGCGGGTCATCTCCACATGGGAGACCTGATCTTCACCTACCGGTACGATACCGGCCTGATAGATGAGAATATCGGCGCTCTGCAGCAGGGGATATCCGAGAAAACCGTAGGTGGCCAGATCCCGTTCGCGCAGTCTCTCCTGCTGATCCTTGTAGGTGGGTACCCGCTCCAGCCAGCCCAGCGGGGTGATCATGGACAGCAACAGATGCAGTTCGGCGTGCTCCGGCACCTGGGACTGGATGAACAGTGTGGCGGAGCCGGGGTTGACTCCGGCCGCCAGCCAGTCGATCACCATTTCCCACACGTTGTTGGCGATATCGCCCGGCTGCTCGTAGTGAGTGGTCAGGGCATGCCAGTCGGCGGCAAAGAAAAAGCACTCATACTCGTGCTGCAGGCGAACCCAGTTTTTCAGTACACCATGATAGTGGCCAAGATGCAGCCGCCCGGTGGAGCGCATGCCTGACAATACGCGTCGTCGTTGTACCGTAAAACCAGTCAAAGGTTACTCCTATATTCCAAACAGCGTATGCAGCAAGGTATAAAACCAGTCAATAACGGGACCCATGATGCTCCACAGTACGCCGGTGGCCAGCAGCAGCAGGATAATCAGAAAACCGTACGGCTCGACGCGCCCGACCTGCCACGCCATCGGCCCCGGCAGTACGGAGGTAAGTATGCGGCCTCCATCGAGGGGAGGGAGGGGAATCAGGTTCAACACCATCAGTACCAGATTGAACAGAATACCGAAGGTGCCCATCAGAATCAGCGGCAGGCCAAGTGCTCCTGCTCCCAGCAGATATCCAATTTTTGTCACGACAGCCCACAGAATCGCCATCAGCAGATTGGACATCGGCCCGGCCAGGGCGACCAGGGCCATGTCCCGTTTGGGGTTACGCAGATTCTCCCATGTTACCGGCACCGGCTTGGCCCAGCCGAACACGAACGGTGGTGTTCCCGCTACCTTGCTGAGCACGATGAGCATGATTGGCAACAGCACGGTGCCAAAGGGGTCGATGTGGCGTATCGGGTTGAGCGTCAGCCGGCCCATCATCTGGGCGGTAGGATCGCCGAGCCGGAGAGCCACCCAGCCGTGAGCGACCTCATGTACCGTAATAGCGAACAGCAGCGGCAATATGGCCACAGCCAGAAACTGGATTAGACTTAATTCCTGCATCGCAGGATTATAACTGTTTTTGGCCGTGGATGCGGCTATTGAAGGGTTGGCCCGATAAAACAAATATTCATCGTAACTATTCAGCATAGTATGAAACAAGCCGGTAACTGTTCAGATTGCCCCTGAAATTCGTCAGTTCAAGGCGAAAAATGGGAGTTTACGCGTGTAAATGACCATTTTTCAACGCAGAAATGGCGGATTTCAGGGGTGAGCTGAAT
>WFVH01000026.1 GCA_015491735.1 Gammaproteobacteria bacterium | reverse complement strand
GAATAGGGCAAGTCATCTGGTTTCTCTGGCTGGGGACATTTCTCCTGCTTGCAAAACCGGCAAGTGATTTCCTGGAAGCAAGGAGTTGATTCATGAGTGTTGACACAAGAACCTATGGAAAAACTATAGTTGCCATTTTAGGCGTGCTAGCCATTATTCATCTGGCGGTGTTATCCGGGGTCCTTTCTATGAGTATGGTGTGGGGAGGGCGGTTACAACACAGGAGTGAGCTGCTTTTGTTCGAGCTGTTTTCACTCGTGATTAACGGGGTTGTCATGCTCGTCGTTGCCATGAAAAGCGGCCTTGTAATCAATCGGCTACCCCAACGCGTGCTACAAGCCATGCTGTGGGGTAGCGTTGTCCTTTTTTTGCTCAGTACCCTTGGTAGCTTTAGCGGGATACATCCGTTGGAGAAGTGGGTTTTGGGGCCTCTGGCATTCGTCCTGGCTTTGCTGATTTTGCGTTTGACCCTTACACGGACAGAAAAAGGGATTGATGCATGAGTGTAAACATACCGGATGAAGGGTGTAAAGGCGCGCCAAGAGCTGAATTGATGATCGCTTTTCCTGATGTTTGTTTTATTTTTGATTGCCCTTCATCCCTGAACAATGGCAATGCTGTGCTAGAATTATCCCTGAATTGAAGCAAAAGGAATCTATTGTGAGCAACAGCAAACCGATCCGAAACTTCGATCGAAGTTTTCCTTTTTCACCCGCAAACTGATCTGAAAGAGCGTTTTCAGAACCGTGTGGCGGAGGGTGCTCATGACACAGGTTTTCATCGCCTGTCCCCTTTTTATATCCATATTTGAACAAACAGAGCCTTTGCCAATGAACAGAACTAAACCATTTTATCCCCCGTTTTACCTGCTTATTCTCATGCTGTTGGCGATGGTTGCTACATTCATGCCGAGCGGAGGCCAAGCGGCACCTGCTGAGACCAAACAGTGGCTGAATGCCTGGCAGGAAACGACTCCCATGCGGGATGTCCGCTCCAGCGCTGCCTATTATGCTGCCAACGGTGTTATCTACATGATTGGAGGTATTGGCGGTGAGGTGGTGAGGGGTAAGGTAGGGGAAGATGTGGCGAAGTCCACTACCCGCATGTTCATGCGCTCTACCGAGTATGCCCGCGTCCAACCGGATGGCAGCCTCTCGGAGTGGAAAGCGGGGCCGGAACTCAATGTCAAACGGGGTTATTTCTCCGCGGCCGGGTACGGTAATCATATCTATGTGGTGGGCGGTGCTCATGGCCCCCACGGTACAAGTCTGCTCGACAGCATAGAGCGGGCCGAAATCAAACCCGACGGCACTCTGGGCCAGTGGCAACTGGAGGATGAGCGTCTTAATATTCCCAGGCGTTGTGTCAAACTGGCGGTCGTCGGTAACTATCTTTATGCCTTTGGAGGCTTTGGTGGAATCCTGCTGAATACGCTGGAGCGTGCCGAGATTAAACCTGATGGCTCGCTTGGGGAGTGGCTGGTGGAGGAAAATGAATTTACCGTGGCCCGTTATATTCACGGTGTGGCCCAGGTCGACAACGGTGTTTACCAGATTGGTGGTCATAACAAAGAGAGCGGTGGTGGAATCCGTAAGGTGGAGTGGAGCAAACAGGATAAGGAGGGGTATTTTTACCCCTGGACTGCGGCAACGCCTTTGCAGAAGGGGCGTTTTGGTCCAGCCATCGCCAAACATGACGGATTTATCTATGCCATCGGGGGGCTCGCAGGTCCGGTTTACCTGGACAGCGTTGAACGGACCCATATCGATGGCGAAGGCCGGCTTTCGCCGTGGCAGTATGTTGCTCCTCTCCCGGCGCCGCGCGAGGGAGCGGCGGCTGTAGTGATGGGTGATACGGTCTATGTGCTGGGAGGAAGCAATCAGAACGGTTTTCAAAACACCGTTTTCTACGCCACCTTTAATCAGAAAGGGGAGATTGGCTATCTGGCCACACCCGAACAGATCGCCGAGTACGAAAAGATTCAGCTGGCAAAGGCGAAACGCCCCCCTTTACCGCATCAAGGTACCGTGCTCGAACACATCAAGAGACCTCAATACAGCTATCTGAAGGTGAAAATGGACGACGGGGTGCAGGTCTGGCTGGCTGCACCTGCGAAAGATCTGAAGCCTGGTGACCGGGTTGGATTTTCCAATGGGGCGATTATGAGGGATTTTCACAGCAAGAGCCTCAATCGTACCTTTCCGTTTATTGTTTTTATCAGTGAGGTTCGGCTGATCGAGCCATAACGGCGTCCCGGTCAGGGGCCAGCGTGGTAAAAAAGCGGAACGGGGGCTGCGTTTATCCGGGATTTTTAACCGGATTTTCTTGCGGGAACCCCCTTACCCTGTCTCCGTCTGTTTGCTGCCAAGCAGATTGATCAGGATTTGCTCATAGATAGAGGAGAGCTGCTCCAGATCCTCGACACTAACCGTTTCGTCGATCTTGTGAATGGTGGCGTTCAGTGGCCCCAGCTCCAGCACCTGTGCGCCGGTGGGGGCGATAAAACGTCCGTCGGAGGTGCCGCCACTGGTGGAGAGCTGCGCTTCGATGCCAGTAACCTCCCTGATGGCGCTGCGGGCGGCATCCACCAGTCTGCCTGCCGGGGTCAGGAATGGCTGGCCGGACAGGGTCCACTCCAGCTCATACTCGAAGCCGTATGCGTCAAGGATGGCTTCCACCCGCTGACGCAGTTCGGCGTCGGTTACTTCGGTGGAGAAGCGGAAGTTGAACAGGAGTTCCAGCTCACCGGGGATCACGTTGGTCGCGCCGGTGCCGGCATGAATGTTTGAGATCTGAAAACTGGTCGGCGGGAAGAACTCGTTGCCCTGGTCCCACTCGATGGCGGCCAGTTCGGTCAGTGCCGGGAGGGCGTCGTGAATCGGGTTTTTTGCCAGGTGCGGGTAAGCAATATGGCCCTGTACCCCCTTGACCCGCAACAATCCCCCCAGTGATCCGCGCCGGCCATTCTTGATGGTGTCGCCCAGTTTGCTGGTGCAGCTGGGTTCGCCCACCAGGCACCAGTCGATCTTCTCGCCGCGGCTCTCAAGGTGTTCCACCACCTTGACGGTGCCATCCACCGCCGGCCCCTCTTCGTCACTGGTGATCAGAAAGGCGATGGAGCCGGTGGGTTGTCGATGGCTGGCGAGGAATCGTTCGCAGGCGGTGACCATGGCGGCGATTGAGCCCTTCATGTCGGCGGTGCCGCGGCCGTAGAGAGCGCCGTTGCGCAGGGTCGGCTCAAAAGGAGGGCTTTGCCACTGCGCCTCAGGTCCGCTGGGAACCACGTCGGTGTGGCCCGCGAAGGCGAACAGCGGCCCCTCCGTGCCGAACCGCGCCCAGAGGTTGTCCACTTCGCCAAAGCGCAGATGTTCGATGTTGAAACCGAGAGCGGCCAGCCGCTCCGCCAGCAGCGGTTGGCAGCCGGCATCCACCGGGGTGACGGAGCGGCGGCGGATCAGTTCCATGGCCAGTTCAAGAGTGGGGGTCATCATTTCTCCAGCAGTTTCCGCCAGCTTTTTTCATCGAAACCGGCATGACATCCTGTGTTGGTGATCAGCAGGGGGCGCTTGATCAGGGTGGGATATTGCAGCATCAGCGCGCCGGCCTTGCGGGCATCAAGGTCGGCCCGCTCTCCCTCGGGGAGTTGCCGCCAGGTAGTGCTGCGCCGGTTGAGCAGTTTCTCCCAACCCAGTTGTTTGATCCACTCCTGCAACAGGCCGGGGTCCAGGCCGTCCTGGCGAAAGTCGTGAAACTGAAACGCCACGCCGCTGGCCTCCAGCCAGTTGCGGGCTTTTCTCACGCTGTCACAATTTTTTATCCCGTAGAGGGTGATCATCCTGAAAAAAGCGGATGACCGCTCCCTGCTGATACCGGGTCGCCGATATGTATGGTATTGACCTCGATTTTTCTGTTCACTTGTCGGGTGAGTCACGCTACGGCGTGAACTGCACATCTGCGACGGCACATGGTAGCGTTGCGCCTTGCCCCGCACCGCCGCAGATGCACACTACACCCCGTCCAACCGCTCTTTTCAGGATCATATATCGCGCAGCAGTTCGTTGATGCCTACCTTGGAGCGGGTTTTTTCATCCACCTGTTTGACAATTACTGCGCAGTAGAGGCTGTAACTGCCATCCCTGGAAGGCAGGTTGCCGGACACGACAACCGACCCCGCAGGGATGCGGCCATAGCTTACTTCGCCGGTTTCCCGATTGTATATTTTGGTACTCTGGCCGATATAGACCCCCATCGAGATGACCGAACCCTGCTCGACAATGACTCCCTCCACCACTTCGGAGCGTGCGCCGATAAAGCAGTTGTCCTCGATGATGGTGGGGTTTGCCTGCAGCGGTTCCAGCACGCCGCCGATACCAACACCGCCAGAGAGATGGACATTTTTGCCGATCTGGGCGCAGGAGCCGACAGTGGCCCAGGTGTCCACCATGGTCCCGCTGTCCACATAGGCCCCGATGTTGACATAGGAGGGCATCAACACCACGCTGGGAGCAATGTATGAGCCTTTGCGTACGGTTGCCGGCGGCACCACGCGCACTCCTCCCTCGCGGAAGTCGCGCGCGCTGTAATCGGCGTACTTGGCATCCACCTTGTCATAGTAGTTGGT
>WFVH01000025.1 GCA_015491735.1 Gammaproteobacteria bacterium | reverse complement strand
TGGTAGGTCGATGCCCCTTCCAAAACTTGGATAACTTCAGAGATTGGCTCAGGCCATATTTCTGGCAAGTCTGCCTCACCTTCTACCTTAATAGGGAACGCTGGTTTTTCTATTGGTGGTAAAAATTCAGCATTTACTCCCTCTTTATTGCCCCTGGCATCTATTCGATACCATCCATATTCCGATAGATACACTGCATTCAGGCCGTGTAAACAAAATGGAGGAATATCTTCTTGAATCGTAAGCCTTTGGTAGCAAAGACCAGTCGGTATGTTATTCGCCCTAAGCAGAGCGGCCAATAAATGACTTTTAGCATAGCAATAGCCAGTTTTGTACTTCAGAACATCAGACGCTATACAAGTAACGGGATTTAGTTTGTAATCGTTGCTATGCTTTATTTCATCTCGCACATATTCAAAGCACGAACGTGCTATGTCAATATCGCTTTCCTTTCCAGAAGAAAGGCTTTTGGATAATTGAATTATTTCTGGATTATCCCAATCAATAATCCTGGTTGACGCCAAGTATTTTTCCATGCAATTTCTCGATGCCAATTATGAGCTAACAGATCTTCTCTGTTGCCGGGTTAGTATCAAGTCACCTGCTCGATCAAGTGACAGATCTCGTTCACTGCGGGTAGAGCAAGCCCTGTCTTTTTCTATCCATCGATAGTGTTTTTCGGCCATGATGCAGCGACTGCATGAGTGGTTGCATGAGAGGGGAGCCGGTTGGATTGTTCCTTTGCGTATCCAGTAACCGAGAGCGAACTCAGCGGTTTCACGGCTGGTGTCGAGATGGGCGGCTATCTCTTCAAGAGAGGCTGATTTCCGCTGTTTCAGGTAGTTGCGCATTTCACCCAGCATTGTGGTGCTCCAGGGCGGGCATCCTGTTTCCGGTCTGACGGAGAAGGAATACGATGCCGGCTATGCCGGCCAGCAGGCTGCTGCTCCAGAGCAGTGACTGGAGCGGGTGCAAGGTAAGCGTCGCCAGCTGATAAAAGATGACTGCCGCGGCATAAGCCAGTCCGGTACTCCAGCTTACACCCAGCAGGGTCCATTTGGCTCCGGCTTCACGGTGCATGGCGCTGGTGGCCGCCACGCAGGGGAAGTAGAGCAGAATAAACAGCAGGTAGGCGAATGCGCCGGCCTGGCCATCGAAGCGCGCCTGCATGGCGGAAAGGGTGGCGGTTTCGACCCCCTGGATTTCTGCGGTCTGGTCCGGATTGGCCGCTTCGGTGACGACGCTCAAGCCCAGCGGATCGGACAGTTGCCTGAAGGCGGTGTGCACGTTGGCGGGAATGGTGGCCACCGCAGTCCATAACTGTTGTGACAGGTGGAAAGGTTTGTCCCCACCACTGCTGCCCGCCGCCGGGTCGTCAATATTGGAGTAGAGCGCATCAAGCGTGCCTACCACCACCTCTTTGGCAAGCAGGCCGGTGATGATACCAACGGTCGCCGGCCAGTTATCTTCAGTGATGCCCATCGGCTCGAACAGGGGAGTCAGGGCTTTTGCCGTGGTGCTGAGGAGTGATTTTTCCGAATTCTGGTTGCCGAAGCTGCCATCGGTTCCCATGCTGTTGGCCAGCGTTATCAGCGTCACCACAACGACGATGATTTTTCCGGCGCCGAGGATAAAGCCGCTCAGCTTGTTCCAGGTGTTGAGCAAGATGTTGCGCAGGGAGGGGATCTGGTAGGCCGGCAGCTCCATGATAAATTCGTCGGCGGCTCCTTTGAGCAGGGTCTTGCGCAGCATCAGCCCGGTCAGGATGGCAAAGCCGATCCCGGTGAGGTAGAGCAGGAAGATGATGTTTTGTCCGCCGTGGGGAAAGAATACGGTGGCGAACAGCGCGTAGACGGTCAGCCGGGCTCCACAGGACATGAATGGCGTCATCAGAATGGTGAGAATGCGTTCATTGTGGCTGTTGAGGGTGCGGGCGGCCATGATGCCGGGCACGTTGCAACCAAATCCGATGATGAGTGGTACGAATGCCTTGCCGGAGACTCCCAACCGGCGCATGAATCGGTCCATGACAAAGGCGGCGCGCGCCATGTAGCCGGACTCCTCCAGCAGCGTGAGAAACAGGTACAGGGCAGTGATAATGGGGATGAAAGTGGCTACCACCTGAACTCCACCGCCAACACCATCCGCCAGCAGGGCCACCAGCCACTCGGGGGCGGACAAGCTGCGTAACAGATGGCCGCCACCATCGACCAGCACCGCCTGGACGGCTTGATCGAAAAAATCGATGAATGCGCCGCCGAGATTGATGCTGAACAGAAACAGCAGATATATGAGGCCGAGAAAGATGGGAATTCCGGTCCAGCTCCCCAGCACCCAGCGATCCACCCGGTCGGAAAGGGTGGGGCCGGCCTCGCCCGGATCCCTGATCACTTTTCTTGCAACTGCTCTGGCATACTCGAAACGGCCATCGGCAAGCAGAAAATCGAGCGTTTCGCCCGTTGCCTGCTCAATTATCCGGCGGCACTGGCTGGCTTGGCCATCGTCCCGCTGCAGCCGGTACAGTAGCTCGTTACGGGGGGATTGTGTGGACTCCTGCAGGGTGTGAAGGGCGGTCTCCACGCTGTCAGCATAAGGTATGGCCAGACCGCTGCGGTTGTTGTTATCAAAACGGGTGATAGCCTGTAACAGCTTTTCCAGCGGCTGTTTCCCGCTCAGTGACATGGCGATAACCGGACAGTTCAGCTCCCGTGCAAGCTCGTCCGTGTCGATTTTCATGCCCCGCTTTTCCGCCACATCCATCATGTTAAGCAGAACAATGACCGGCACCCCTTGCTCGGCTGTTTCGGCAGTAAGGAACAGGCCGCGCTCCAGTGTGCTGGCGTCAACGACATTGATGTAAAGGTAGTCGGGGTGCTCGCGCAGGAAACGCCGGGTGATCTGCTCGTCAACCGAGCTTTTGCTTCCCTCCAGCATGTAGACTCCGGGCAGATCGACAATCCGGTAGCGGTTACCCCGGTATTCAAATACCCCCTCTTTGCGCTCTACCGTTACTCCAGGCCAGTTGCCGGTACGTTGGCGAGTGCCGGTCAGCCGGTTGAACAGGGTGGTTTTGCCGGCGTTGGGGTTGCCAATCAGGGCGATGTTGCGGATGTCGTTCCTGGCTGGGGAGGAGGGTTTGGTGTGGCCGGAGCAGCAGCTTTTCATCGGGAAGAGGTGCGGACGGTAATCTGGCTGGCAACCTCCTGTCCAAGACTGATACGGCTGTTCCCGTTTTTGAGGACCACGTCACCGCCGCGGTTGCGCAAAAGCTCGATCTCTGTGCCAACGGCCAGTCCGAGTCCCATAAGCCGGCAAAGGGTTTTGTTGTTTGCGGTGATTGCGGCAATGGCCAAGCGTACATGCTCTTTTGCTGTGGAGAGTGGTTGGCAGTTATGCATGGCTGACAGGCTCTCAAACAGGAAACGCCGTCAATAAACAACTCTCCGGCTCACTGCCGGAGGATAGACAGGAACAGACGGCGATGGTGCATATCGTATTCAGCATATCTCGTTACCGGGTCATTGGCCGGGCTAAAGGCTTGGCTGATATTATAATCAATGATAACGCAAACGCAAATGGTTTTCATCTGCGACGCCTACCTTGGGAGAGCGATATAGTTTTTACGCAATATCTGTGCCGTAAAGTGGCTGCGCAGATAAAACCCCCGCGGAGTGGTAGGGATTCGGTCGCCGTTGGCGCTGATGCCCCAGGTGAGCGATTTTGCATCGGCTGCCTTGGGGCGGATCTGCAGCACGTTGCCGTGATGTGCGGTGATCTTCTCCAGCTCTCCCAGACAGACCATATCCATCAGCTCTTCCCAGTCCTGCCGAAGCGCGGTTTCTTCCCCGGTATCCGGACTCCACAGCAGGGGTGTACCGATGCGCCGTCGGGCCAGCGGGATGGTCGTGTCAGCTTCGACCGGCATCCACAACACGCGGCGCAGTTTATTGTGCACCCAGCTCTGTTCCCAGGTTCCGGCCTGGTTTTCAAGAGGAACGGTACACACGTAGGTGGACTCCTTGGGCAGGCCGCGATGGTCGATGGGCAGCGTTTTCAGTTCCACTCCAATGGTCTGGAAATCCGGCTCCGCCAGCGAGCCTGCGCTGGCGCCCAGCAGGGTTTCCAGCAACTGCCCGTGCCAGCCCTTGTTGTGACGCAGATCGGCAGGGCAGGGGCGGCCCGCCAAGTTGGCAATCTGCTCCAGTGTTCGTCCCGCCAGGGCGTTGGCGCGCTCCAGCAACTCCTGTTCACTGTTCGGGGGTGGCGGTTTCATCGCGGTGGCACCATCAACGCCCGGCAAAAACGGATTCATGCCGGGATGAGAGAAAATGTTCGGGACGGAAAACCTGTCATACGCTTTTTCGGATGTTTTGCCGATTGAGGCGGGCTGTTACCCAAGAGCAAAAACGTGCTGAGTGCCGGGATGAATATATCCGGATATTACCGGAGACACAACGCCGTTACGCGAACTGTTTGTATCCGTTTGTGGGGATTTCGGCTTTTAGCCGTATAAAAAACAGCATAATCAACCCTTTTTTCCTTCAATATAATTGTTTTATAACAAATTAAAAGAGGGTAGAATCCTCCACACCGGAGGTGGCTGGCTACTTTATGGGAAGTAACAACAGAAAAACCGGGCAGAAGATCATAAAGGCGGCAATCCTGCACGATGTCTATTGTGGAAACCGGGCAACGGAAGAACCCCCGGCTATCCAGCAGCCGCTCCGTTTGCGCCGGTTTCCCCGGGTGCCAGTCTGGGCGCGTATGGTTTCTCTCATGGTCGGACTCTCTCTGGCCGGGTTTGCGACGCACGCCGTTTTCCAGCATGGGAGCGGCGTTGCGCCACAAGGGGGGAAGGAGGATGCCGGGTACGCCACGTTTGGATGGAACCAGGAGATGGCATTGTTGTTTGCGGAAGCAACCGCAGGTTTGAGACGATTCTCTGTTGCCTATCCGCTTGACAGGGTGGAGATCCCCTATAGAAGAGGCGCAGTTTCACTGTTGGACGAGGAGTTGCCAACCGGTAGCGGGTTACTGGATGCAGCTGGCTATCAACTGCTGAACGAACAGCCGGGGATGACGGTTGCGAACCTGTTTGGTCTTGGCGTCCGTACCATTATCATCGATGCCGGACATGGAGGGAGGGATCCGGGTGCCATTGGTCCCACCGGATTGAAGGAGAAAGATATTACCTTGAAAATTGCCCGGTTACTGTATAACCGGTTGGTGGATGAGCCGGGGATCAGTGTTGTCATGACCCGGGATTCAGACATCACGCTTTCGCTCAAGCAGCGGGTGGAGTATGCCAGGCAGTATGATGCCGATCTGCTGGTATCGATTCATCTGAACACCATTCCCGGCAGTCCGCTGACTGTTGTAGAAACCTACTACTTCGGGCCGCCTGTCGATGAACAGAGCGTCGATGTCGCAAGAAAGGAAAATCACCACTCAGGATATGCTGTCGCCGAATTTAACGAACTGATCGCCGGACTGGGTGATACCCTGAAGCAGCAGGAGTCACGGAAACTGGCGGCTTACATACAGAAGAGCGTCTACGGCGCGCTTAGCCGCGACAATCGCAGTATTATCGACGTTGGAATCAGGACGGCGCCGTTCGTGCTGCTGCTGGGGGCCGAGGTTCCCAGCGTGCTTGCCGAGGTGACCTGTATCAGCAATACTGAAGAGGAAGCCCGCCTCGCAAAACCTGCCTATCGGGATAAAATAGCGGGAGCGCTGGAGCGGGGTATCCTCTCCTACATGAATCAATTGAGGCAACAAGACAGGCGGCAGCCTGAAGACGGGAGTACTATCCATGCCGAAAGTTAAGGTAAGCCAGCAGGACAAAGCATTGCGTGTTGGTATCGATCTGGGCACATCCCGATCGGCCATCGTGGCCAGTAACGGAAAACGCAAATGGGTGCAGAGCCTGGTCGGCTGGCCAAAAGACTTCGTTGCCCGGAAGATGCTTGGTGATCGGGTGCTGTTTGGCGACGAGGTGAAAGAGCACCGTTTGTCGCTGGATGTGGTCAGACCGTTAGCCCAGGGCGTAATCAAGTCCGGAACAGAAAAGGATGAAGAGTCCGTGGCGGAGTTGATCGGCCACTTGATTGGCCTGGTCGAACCCCGGCCGCGGCAAAAGATATTTGCTGCCGTCGGTGTTCCCGCGGAAGCGCTCAAGGTCAACAAACGGGCTATCCGGGACGCCATTGCCGACTATGCCGAGAAACTGATCGTGGTCTCCGAGCCGTTCGCGGTTGCCTATGGAATGGGGGCGCTGGACAACGCAATGATCATCGATATGGGAGCTGGAACCACCGACTTCTGCATAATGCACGGTACCATGCCGAGCGTGGACGATCAGCGCAGTTTGACCGCAGCAGGCGACTATATTGACGAACAGCTACTTGGCCTGTTGACCGAACGCTATCCGGATAGCGATTTCAACATGAATATTATCCGCAGTTTCAAGGAGGAGCATGGTTTCGTCGGTGATGCACTGGCCCAGGTAGAGGTGGAAGCCAGGGTCGAGGGCAGGCCGGTCGTCCACGATATCACCAGTGAAATGCGCCGGGCCTGTGAAAGCATTCTTCCGGCCATTGCCGAAACGGCCATGGATATGATCGCCCGGTTTGACCCGGAGTATCAGGACCAGGTGCGAAACAACATTATCCTGGCCGGCGGGTGCAGTCAGATCGCCGGTATCGATACCTACCTGATGGAGGTATTGTCGGAAATGGGGCCTTGCAACATCTCCATTGTCGACGATCCGCTGTATGCCGGCGCCCAGGGTGGGTTGGCGCTGGCCAAGGATATGCCTTATGAGTACTGGATGGACATGTAGCCGGTCAGCCGCTTTGCCTGTTCTGCCGGATGGGGGGTGTCTCCGCTTTACTGCCGATCGTTGCGGTGTTGTTCCGGTGCTTCGAAAAGGCATTGATGTTCATCAAGGCAACGATTTGTTTATCCTTATTTAATTGAATCTCGTGAACTAGCGGGAGGCTGTCAGATGGATACCATTTCCGAATATATGGAGAGCCAGCATCGGCACTGCGATGACTATTTCGTCGAAGCCGAACGGGCTGTTTCAGAACAGGACTGGGTGCTGGCCCAGCGCGGGTTCGAGGCTTTTCATCGGGCTATCGAGCATCATTTCGTTGCAGAGGAGGAGGTGCTGTTCCCGGCGATCGAGGCCATCGCTGGCAGTTCCATGGGGCCGACCCAGGTGATGCGCATGGAGCATGAGCAGATGCGGGGACTGTTTTCCGGGATGGAGCAGGCTCTGGCCGCCAGGGACAGTGACGGTTTTCTGGGTGCGGCCGAAACGTTGCTGGTTCTCATGCAGCAGCACAACGCCAAGGAGGAGCAGATTGTTTATCCGATGAGCGATCAGATGCTCGCGTTGCAGCGGGAGGATGTGCTGGAGAAGTTGCAGACCGGGGTTGCGTCATAACGGGAATGGGCGAATGAACTCTGAAGCCGAACGTTTTCTGGATGTCAGCGATCTGGAACCCCCGGAGCCGCTGGTCCGTGCATTGGCGGCGGTTGATTTGCTGGAAGAGGGGCAATACCTGCATATGCGCCACCGCCGCGAACCCTGTTTGTTGTACTCGAACCTCGATCAGCAGGGTTTTTCTCATCTGACCAGCGCAAGTGCGGGCGGTTTCGATGTTTTTGTCTGGCGCGAAGATGATTCCGCAGCGAAGCAGGCTGCGCACGCCGCTGCGGGTAAATCCGCGGAGGGATGAATCCCGCTACTGCGCTGTCCCTGGAACAGACGCCTCCGCTGCTGGTTCCCCTGCGTTTTTTTCTGACGGCGCCGCTTTTCGTTGTCGTAGCTGCCGGCCTGTTATTGTGGGCCGGTCCGGCTGCTCTGGGTAGCCGGTGGACACCCTCCATTCTGGCGATAACCCATTTCATTACCCTCGGTTTTCTTGCCATGACGATGGTTGGCGCCGTTCAGCAGCTGTTACCGATTCTGATGGCTTCACCTGTGCCACGGCCCCGGTTGGTGAGTACGGCGGTACATCTGATGTTCACGGCTGGAACACTGCTGCTGGGAGTCGGAATGCTGACGAACCAGGCAGAACTGTTTGCTGGGGCGGTGGCGTTGCTGGTTCCGGGAGTGTTGGTTTTTGCCGCTGTCGTAGCATACTGTTTGAGCCATGCCCGTTCGAGCCATGCGACCATTTCTGCAATGGCGCTGGCGACAACCAGCCTGGTTGTCACCGCGGGAATCGGTTTGGTTCTCGCGGCGGGCTATGGTCTCGAATCGTTTCATCTGCCGCGAAACCTGACCGATTTACATCTGGTTTGGGGGGTATTCGGTTGGGTGGGGCTGTTGGTTGTTGGCGTTGCCTATCAAGTGGTGCCGATGTTCCAGATTACACCCAATTATCCCGCGATAGTGATGCGTTGGCTGCCCCGTTTGCTGTTCGTTGCGCTGTTGTTGTGGAGTGCCGGGCAGCTATTGCCGGTGTCGTATCGCGCGTTGATGTTGCTGGGAGGGGGAGTGTTGGGAGGTGGCTACATCGGTTTTGCAGTGATTACCTTACTGCTTCAGCAACGTCGGCGGCGGCGATTGTCCGATGTCAGTGTTAATTTTTGGCGCCTGGCGCTGGTTAGCCTGCTGTTGGCGATGCTGCTTTGGGGGGCAGAAGGGTTCGCCCCGGTGCATCGGAATGAACTTCTTTTTGGAGTGATGCTCATTGTGGGGTTTGCCATGTCGGTGGTGAGCGGCATGCTTTACAAGATAGTACCGTTTCTTGTCTGGTTACACCTTAATAACCACCTGCAGGCGACCGGATGCTGGGCTGTGAAAATCCCCAACATGAAACAGATCCTGCCTCAGCGGCGCAGCCACTGGCAGTTCTGGCTCCAGTTTGCGGCTTTTCTGCTGATGCTGGCTGCGGTGGTGTGGCCAGAACCGTTGACCCGGGTTGCCGCCGCATGCCTGCTTGCAGCCTTTCTGTTACTGTGGTGGAATTTGCTGGACGGGGTGCGGATCTATCTGCGCTATACCCGGCACCCGGACGGATAAGCGGTTTTTTTCCGGCGCTTCATGGGAGCGTCCGCTGCCGGTAATCGCGGAATTTTTGAAGAACCTGCTCGATCTCATCCCGCCCGAGTCGTTGCGGTTTGCCTATCTGTAGCGCCTGACCATAGGTGCGGGCGAGATTTTCGACCTCGATGGCAAGCGAGAGAGCTTGCTGCAGATCTTTTTCCAGGCAGAGCATGCCATGGTTGGCGAGCAGGCAGGCTTTGCGATCCTCAAGTGCTTCAAGAACGAGGTCTGACAGCGCTTGCGTCCCAAAGAGGGCATAGGGGGCGCAGCGAATGCTTGCCCCGCCCGCGATTGCAATCATATAGTGAAACGGCGGGATCTCTCTGCCCAGACAGGCGAGAGAAGTGCACCAGGGCGGATGGGCATGCAGGACAGCGCCTGCCTCTTCGCGATGGCGATAGATATCGCGATGAAAGCGCCACTCGCTGGAGGGCTTCCGGCAGCCCTGACTGTTTCCTTCCAGATCCATCAGTACGATATCTTCCGGTAGGCACACTGCGTACGGAAGCGCAGAGGGGGTGATAAGAAACCCCTCATCGACCCGCACACTGATATTTCCCGAGGTTCCCTGATTGATGCCGGAACGGTTCATGTCCATGGCGGTATCGATCAGCTCCTGGCGCAGGGCTGCGTGGTTCATTGGAGTGGCCTTTTTCCTCTTGCCAGCGTATCGCCATCTGATTATCCGGGATAGGGGGTTCAGTTGGCAATTGCTATTCAGCCGCATGAGCAATAATTGGTCAAATTCGCAATCGGCGTGCAAGTTAATAAAATATTTACAAAATACCGAAAATCTAAAATATCTGCTAAAGATATTTTGGGGTTGTTCGATAAATTCAGTATATTCAAAAAGATACGCAATCACCTGGAAGGTTTGTCCGTAACTTCTCAGCGAGTTGCAGCGCTTTATGGCAACTGCTCAGCCTGCCCCTGAAGTCCATCAGTTCGAGGCCAAGAGTGTGAGTTTACGCCCGCAAATAACCCTTTTTCAACGCGGAAATGGTGGATTTCAGGGGCAGGCTGAGCAGTTACATCTGTTCTTTGGGTTTTAATCGATACTATCGGGGTAAGCGTATGTTCGTTAACAGAAAGCATGTTGGATTGATAGGCGCTCTGGGTGTTGTCGTTGCAGTGACCGCGCAAGCTGACTCGGATGCCGAGTTCCCCGGAGGGTGGAAGAGCTGGCCGGTATTGAGCAGTGCGGCGATTCCGGACAATCAATCTGCGATTCCAGACAGTCTGCCAGCGATAGTCAAGGAGACAATCAAGACCTACAACTGGATTCAGGACGGCAAAGGTTCGAAATACAACATCCGGGTAAATCCAGCCCATGCAGAGGCCTACAAGGCGCGTACTGGTGACTACCCCGACGGGCCTACTGCCGTATTGGAGCTGACTGACATAGGGGTGTTGCTGGTAACGGAGCACCTGTTGGGAGAGCCGCAATATGGCGCTTATACATATGATGGCAAGGATGTTTCGGAAGCGCATCCGTCACTGAGTCCTGAAGCCTGTGTTGCCTGCCATACCGGTTACGGCGAGGCCTGCGTTACCGGGATCTGCTCTCATAACTGACAAAAGTGGAGACAGACGCCAGGTGCAGGCCAAGTCAATCAGCCCTTTACACAGGAAACAGATCGGCATGAACAACCTTAGAAAATTGTTCACAATCAAGCAACTGGTAACTGGTGGGCCGATTGTTTTACTTTTCATATTGAGCGTGATATTGGGGATCAGCCGGTACTACAGT
The DNA here is from genome assembly GCA_015491735.1 of Gammaproteobacteria bacterium. Classification (GTDB taxonomy): domain Bacteria; phylum Pseudomonadota; class Gammaproteobacteria; order Thiohalospirales; family Thiohalospiraceae; genus DRMK01. Next base: position 61,928 of record WFVH01000025.1, on the reverse strand, counting down.
GAATATGACAAGGCGGTGAATCAGGCACTGGAGCTGGCCAAGGTCGGTGCTCAGCCAATCCTTGGTTTGATGAGATCCAGTGTTGGCGGTGGTAACTACGCAAATGTACAGGATGAAGACGCACTGAAGCTGTACCGGGCCAATGGCGAGTTGTTGTTTTTTTCGGTCGAAGGTAAAACCGACAACAATGGCGAGCGGTATGGCGTCACCTATCTTCGTGATCAGGGGCAGGTGGCAAGGACATTCTACCCGGCCGGTTACCGGCAAAAGCTTGAGGCCAGAATCAGCAAAATAGAAAAGGCGCTTGAAAAAGTGCCGGCGGATCACCGCAAGCGTCCAAAAATAGAGAAGATGCTGAGGGAAAAGCAGCAGGAACTCGACAGATACCGGGAAGCCAAACTGGTATCGACGGCCGCAGCCCGGCAGTATACGCAGCCAAACCCGGAAGAGATTACCGACGGTTACTATCTTGACAAAAAGAGATGGCAGCTGCATTTGTTGCTACCTGTAGGAAACCGGGGAGGGGGTGAGATATGGATGGTGATGGATGCGGCAAATATCGGGGCGTTGAAGGGGGCCATTCTGAAAGAGTTGCTGCCGATCAATTTTTTTGCCCTGCTGGTTTGCGTTGTTTTAGCCTGGCTGCTGGCGCGAACGATCAGCATGCCGGTTCTTGGCATGGCGCAGATCATCGATCGTATTGAACGTAACTCTGATCTGACCGCGCGGCTCGACGAACGCTACGATGATGAATTGGGCCAGATCGCCGCATCGTTGAACCGGATGCTGGATAAATTCCAGCAGATACTGGCTGATGTCAACAAGGCCACTATCAACGTGGCGGGGTCGGCCCGGGAGATGTCCGATTCAATGCGGGGAGCCAACAGCCAGATTGAAAAGCAGACCCGCGATACGGATCTGCTGGCGGTCTCGGCTAACGAGATGGCCTCCTCTTTCGTGGAGGTGGCGCGGAACATGACTGAAGCGGCACAGATGGCGCGCAACTCCAGCCAACAGTCAAACAAGGGCAAAACAGAGGTGGAATCCACCATTCAGTCGATTAGCGTGCTTGCGGAAGAGGTGGACAGCGCGGCAAATGTCATCAATAAATTGCATGAGGACAGTGATCGGATTGGAAATGTGCTGGATGTTATCAAAAGTATCGCGGAACAGACCAATCTGCTGGCTCTCAATGCGGCAATCGAAGCAGCGCGCGCTGGGGAGCAGGGACGTGGATTTGCCGTGGTGGCGGATGAAGTGCGAACATTGGCGCAGCGCGTCCAGGAGTCCACCCGTGAAATCGAGGGAATGATCGAGTCTGTTCAGGCGGGTACTCAGAAGGCCATGAAGGCCATGACGCAAGGCAAGGAAAGAGCTGAACAGTGTGTAGAACAAGCGGTCGATGCGGGAGAGGCCCTGGAGCTGATTGCCGAAACGGTTGAGGGAATCACCGATTTGAACGCCCAGATCGCCGTTGCCGCAGAGCAGCAGAACAGTGTCATGGAGAGCATCAATGCCAATCTTCAGTCTATTGGCAGCATTGCGGTCAGTAATGCCGAGGCCCTTTCCGAGTGTGTGCTATCCAGCGACCGTCTGGTTACACAGGCAGGAGAGCTGCATGCAAAAATGTCGAGATTCCGGGTCGTTTAACCCGGCGGTTTCAGCGGCCGGGTGAAATATTCGGGTTAGCCCTGATAGCGCCCTCCCAATGACACGAACCGTTCGGCGCCGGTAACAGCGGGCAGATTGCCCGGTTTCTTCTCCACTGTTTGTTTGGCCAGCCAGGCAAAAGCGATGGCTTCCACCCAGTCCGGATCGATTCCTGCCGCTTTGCTGGATTCTACGGGGGAGGGCGCCATCAGCTCCTTCAGCCGCCGGAACAGCGTCGTATTGTTAACTCCCCCCCCGCAAACAAGGATATGTTCGGTCAGCGGCGCATGCTGGCGAATGGCGAGAGCAATCGTGCTGGCGGTAAGTTCACAGAGAGTGGCGGCTATATCTTCGGGAGCCAGGGTCTTCGTATACAGGTGGTTTTGCAACCAGGCGTGATTGAAGTATTCACGTCCCGTGCTTTTGGGAGGGTATTGCTGGAAGAATGGATCGCGCAACATGCGCTCCAGCAGTCTGGTATCGACTTTGCCGCTGGCTGCCCAGGCTCCGTTATTGTCCATTGGGGTCTTTAGGCAGGTAGCTGTCCAACTGTCCAGCAGCACGTTTCCCGGCCCGGTATCGAACCCTGTGACCGCCTTTTCGGCATCAGCGGGCAGAACGGTGATGTTGCCAATGCCGCCAATATTCACGATGACCCGGTTCTCTCCCTCCTGTTGAAAAAACGCTTTGTGAAAAGCAGGAACCAGCGGGGCGCCCTGGCCTCCAGCGGCCATATCACGGCGCCGGAAATCGGCCACGGTTGTAATGCCGGTCAGATGGGCAATAATATTGGGATCACCAATCTGCAGTGAGGAAGGATAGCTGCCGCGGGGTTGGTGATAAATTGTTTGCCCATGACTCCCGGCAGCGATTACCCGGGATGCTGGAACTCCGGCTGCCGCCAGCAGCTGCTGGATTTGCCGGGCAAACAACCTGCCCAGCCGTACGTCCAGTTCCAGCATTTTGTCGATAGTGGCATCCGGCCGGCAAAGCGCCAGCACAGCCGCGCGCAGGTCGGGGGTATAGGGTTCTGTATGGGTGGCGATACAGGAGAGGGCATCCCCCTCGAACTCCACCAGGGCCGCGTCAACTCCGTCCAGGCTGGTGCCGGACATAAGGCCTATGTACAACTCACCCATCTGCCGATTCCAGAAGGCGGTGCTTTATCTCTGCTTCTCCCCGTTTTGTCCGGAAAGCCGGGCGACCATCACCCCCTTCTGCTGTTCAAGATGAGCGAGCACTTTCTCTGCCGTTGCCCTGAAGTCATCGCGGTACTTCTTGTCAATGGGCTGCGCCTTCGGCAGCCGCACAGTCAACGGGTTGTGATGTACGCCGTTGATGCGGAACTCATAATGAAGATGAGGGCCGGTGGCACTTCCGGATTGACCGACATAGCCGATAATCTGCCCCTGTTTCACGGTTTTTCCGGTGCGAACTGCCCTCCCGTAACGGGACATATGGGCGTATAGCGTACTGTAGCGCTTGCCATGTTGCAGAATGACTGTTTTGCCGTAACCCCCTCTACGCCCTTTATAAGTCACCTTGCCATCCGAGGTGGCGCGGATGGGGGTGCCGGCGGGAGCTGCATAGTCGACCCCCCTGTGAGCGCGCATGCGGTTCAGAATAGGGTGAAAGCGATTGCCAAAACGGGAGCTGATACGGGAGAATTCGACAGGAGTGCGCCGGAAAGCCTTGCGCATGCGCATCCCGTCTGGCGAGTAGTAGCCGGAATGCCCTTCCGGACTGGTGTAGCGAATAGCGATATGGCGTTTACCCCGATTGGTGAACTCCGCCCCCAGAATGTTGCCGCTGCGAACCTTTTCTCCATGCCGGTACAACTCTTCATACAGCACGCTGAACTGGTCGCCAGCGCGGATATCCAGCGCGAAATCGATATCCCAACCAAAAATGTCAGCCATTTCCATTGTGATTTTGTCCGGCAGGCCGGCCCGTTGCGCGGCAAGAAACAGGGAGCTGTTGATCGTTCCACTGGCGAAGCGTAACCGGCGCTCGAAGGGGTGTTGAACAACGGTCGTGCGAAAGCCGTTGCCATCCCGCTGCATCTCCAGCGTTCGAGCGGTATTGATGGCGTAGCTCAGGGATTGTAACCGCCCATCCTCGATGAGCAGACTCAGCTGCTTGCCGGCCTGGATGTTCCGGAGTATCTTGCGTGCCTCTCTCTGTTCCAGTATACGGCGCAGTTCCTGCCGGCCAACCCCCATTTTGTCGAGAATGCCGGAAAAGGTATCTCCCTGCTTAATGGTGATGAGCTGCGGCTTGGGGCGATCCACAGGGGGGGGGAGCGGTGCGGCCTCCTGTTCGGTGGTCATGGACCGGGTCGGGATTTCCAGCGGAACGGCGGCAGGCGCAGCAGGTTGGTCCGGCGCATCCATCACGACGGCAAACAGCGTGGTTGCAACCGCCAGCCCCGCGACGAAAAACAGGGGCCGCAAAGGGAAGCCCGTCATGTTTCTTTTGTCTCTTTCCAGTGCTGTCGCCTGTTTTCGGAATGCCATTTCTTGTTTGTGTTCGTTTATACTGACCAATGATATCGGAAAAGAAGAGGCAGAACTTGAGACAACACGTCGGCCAGAGTCCTGTATAATAATCTTATTCCTGATAACGGCGCAATATCTTAATTGTTAATACAAAATTAATTCGGGAGCGACTGAATGCCTTCACTGCAAGAGTCCCTGCAGCTCATCGGGCGGGGATGCGATGAGATTCTGCTGGAGAGCGCCTTGATAGAGAAGCTCGGACTGAAGCGTCCTTTGCGCATCAAAGCCGGGTTTGACCCCACCGCGCCGGATCTTCATCTTGGACACACGGTTCTGATAAACAAGTTGCGACAGTTCCAGGATTTGGGTCACGAGGTCATGTTTTTGATTGGTGATTTTACCGGAATGATTGGGGATCCCACCGGCAAGAACAGCACCCGCCCCCCCCTTACCCGGGATGAAGTGATTGAAAATGCCAGAAGCTACGAAGAGCAGATTTTCAAGATACTGGAGCCGGAAAAGACGCTTGTCATGTTCAATTCCAGCTGGATGAATGGCATGAGTGCGGCTGATTTGATTCAGTTGGCGGCGCGCCATACCGTCGCGCGCATGCTGGAGCGGGAGGATTTCCACAAACGCTACCGTGGCGGAACCGCCATCGCCATTCATGAGTTCCTCTATCCACTTATCCAGGGGTACGACTCTGTGGCCATGAAAGCCGATGTGGAACTGGGTGGCACCGATCAAAAATTCAATCTGCTGGTGGGCCGGGAGCTGCAAAAACAGTATGGCCAGCCACCACAGGTGGTTATTACCATGCCGATTCTGGAGGGTCTGGACGGGGTTCAGAAGATGTCCAAATCGTTGGGCAACTATATCGGCATCAACGAACCACCGGACGACATGTTCGGCAAGCTGATGTCTGTGTCGGACGCGTTGATGTGGCGTTATCTCGAACTTCTCAGCTTCCGCCCCATGAGCGAGATTGCCCGCTGGCGCAAGCAGGTGGCGGAGGGCGCCAATCCGCGTGACATCAAGATTCGGCTGGCTGAAGAGCTGGTAGGGCGTTTCCATGGCAGCGAAGCCGCCGTGAAGGCGCACGAGGCTTTCGTATCCCGCTTCCGGCACGGCGCTTTGCCGGAGAATCCCGACAAGGTTACATTGACTGTCGACAACGGCAGTTTGCCGATTGCCAATCTGCTCAAGGATGCAGGGTTGACCGCCAGCACCTCCGAAGCGCTGCGGATGATCAAGCAGGGCGCCGTTCGTGTCGACGGAGAACGGATCGCTGATCGCGGCCTGGCCATATGTGCCGGCAGCAGACATGTGTTCCAGGTAGGCAAGCGCCGGGTGGCTGAGGTTTACCTGCGCAAGGCAAACAGCGCTTGAATCTCGTGGATGAGTGCTGTAGGATTACCCGTTTTCGAGTTTGGGCGGGACGCCTCATTTTGGAGCAGTATTTGGATATGAAGACTTTCAGCGCAAAACCTTCTGAAGTCAAGCGTGACTGGTATCTGGTCGATGCCACCGGCAAGACCCTGGGCCGCCTTGCCAGCGAGATTGCCCGGCGGTTGCGCGGCAAGCACAAGCCGGTGTATACGCCGCATGTGGATACCGGTGACTATATTGTCGTAATCAATGCGGAAAAGGTGCATGTATCGGGCAACAAGGCGACCGACAAAACCTACTATCGCCACACCGGTTATCCGGGTGGTATTAAATCGCTCACTTTTGACAAGCTGATTCAACGCGCACCCGAACGGGTCATTGAAACGGCAGTGAAGGGAATGCTGCCAAAGAACCCGCTGGGCCGGGCGATGTTCCGGAAACTCAAGGTCTATGCGGGTGCCGAGCATAAGCATGCCGCCCAGCAGCCGCAACGGCTGGATATTTAATTGTAACGACATGGCGAGTTTCAGGGGCTGGCCGGGTGGTTACATTATGGTTCAACCTGAATTATTTGAGACGGAAACAGTATGCCAGATAAACACTATTATGGAACCGGGCGCCGCAAGGCATCGACGGCGCGGGTCTATTTGACCCCCGGCAGTGGTAATATCACTGTCAACAACCGGACGCTGGAACAGTATTTTGGCCGCGAGACCGCGCGCATGGTGGTTCGTCAGCCGCTGGAACTGGTGGAGATGACGGATAACCTGGATGTAAACGTGGTGGTGAAAGGTGGCGGTATCAGTGGTCAGGCCGGGGCGATACGTCACGGCATCACCCGCGCCTTGATGGAGCATGATGAGTCCTTGCGCCCGGCGTTGCGCCAGGCGGGTTATGTGACCCGGGATGCGCGCGAGGTGGAGCGTAAAAAGGTTGGTTTGCACAAGGCGCGCAAGCGTCCTCAATTCTCCAAGCGTTAATCTGTTTGCTGTCCGGGGGTATTATCCCCCCGGATCATCTGATGGGGAATCGTCTAACGGCAGGACAGCGGACTCTGACTCCGTCAATCTAGGTTCGAATCCTAGTTCCCCAGCCATCTCTCCCGCTGCTCCATTACCCCATCCTGCTCAATAGCGTACGTTTTACAGGCTAGTACTCCGTCAAGATGATAACTTGGGATGCAGAGCTTCCCAAGTTATCATCTTGACGGAGTACTAGGTTGATAACCGCCCGGTCCGTCCTGAAATCCGTGGCCGGTTCTGCGTTGAAAAATGGTCGGTTACACATGTAAACTCATGTTTTTTCGCCCTGAACTGACGAATTTCGCGGCGGGCCGGGCCGTTACTCAATGTTTTCTCGAAATCTTGTCTTCTGAAACCGTGGCATAAATGATGAGCGAGCATCGCATCCGCGAGATTCCCTATAACTACACCTCATTTTCCGATCGGGAAATCGTGATCCGCCTGTTGGGGGAGGAGGCCTGGCAGGTACTGCAGCGGCTGCGTAACGAGCGGATTACCGGCCGATCCGCGCGCATGTTGTTCGAGGTGCTGGGGGATATGTGGGTGGTGAATCGCAACCCTTTTATCCAGGATGATCTGCTGGAGAACGAGAAACGCCGTGAATCACTGATCCAGGCGCTGCATCACCGCCTGGATCAAATTGTGGCGCGGGCGGACGGGAACCAGCAGGCGTTGTGGCTGGCTGACAAGGCCCGTGAAGCGGTAACCGGATTTGAGCAGTGGTTTCCCCGCCAGCAGGCTTTACGCAGCAAGTTGCTGAAGCGGTTCTCCCGGTTGACCCGCCGTGACAATATCGATTTCAGCGGCATGGCACGGGTATCTCATGTGACCGATGCCACCGACTGGCGGGTGGAGTATCCGCTGGTTGTGTTGACGCCAGACAGTGAACAGGAGGTTCGCGCCCTGGTGCAAGGCTGTATCGAACTGGGTCTGACCATTATTCCCCGTGGTGGCGGTACCGGTTATACCGGAGGAGCTGTGCCGCTGTTTCAGGATACCGCAGTAATCAATACCGAAAAACTGGATGCGCTGGGAGCGATCGAAAAACGCCCCCTGCCCGGTGTGGAATCCGACGTTGCCACCATCCGAGCCGGTGCAGGTGTCGTTACCCGGCGGGTTGCGGAGCGTGCCGGGCAGGCAGGTTATGTCTTTGCGGTGGATCCCACCTCACAGGATGCCTCCTGTATCGGCGGCAATATCGCCATGAATGCCGGCGGCAAGAAGGCGGTGTTGTGGGGCACCACGCTGGACAATCTGGTTTCGTGGCGGATGGTGATGCCGGATGGCAACTGGCTGGAGGTAGAGCGGCTCAACCACAACCTGGGAAAGATTCATGAGCAGCCGGTGGTGGCGTTTCGCCTTACCCGCTATGGTTCTGATCTGAAAAAGCCGGTCGCTGAACCGGAGATCCTGAAGATTCCCGGCAACGAGTTGCGCAAGCCGGGTCTGGGCAAGGATGTGACAAACAAGTTTCTCGGCGGATTGCCCGGCGTGCAGAAAGAGGGTTGTGATGGCCTGATTACCTCGGCGGTATTTATTCTGCACCGTATGCCAGGGGCCATGCGCACGGTTTGCCTGGAGTTTTTCGATCCGGATCTGCACCGCGCGGTTCCTGCCATCGTGGAGACCAAAGCCTATCTTGATGCAGATTCCGAGGTGGTACTGGCCGGAATGGAGCATCTCGATGAGCGTTATGTGCGGGCGATCAAATACAGCCCGAAGGCGCCACGCCGCGAGCTACCCAAAATGGTTCTGCTGATCGATGTGGCCGGTGATGACGAGGATGCGGTAGCCCGGGCCGCGTCGGGGGTGGTGAAGCTGGCCAACCGGCGGGGGGCGGAGGGTTTCATTGCGGTGAGTCCCGAGGCCCGCGGCCACTTCTGGCTGGATCGGGCGCGCACGGCCGCCATCGCGGCCCACACCAATGCGTTCAAGATAAACGAGGATGTGGTGATTCCGCTGGAGCGGTTGCCGGAATACAATGATGGCATCGAACGCATCAACATCGAACTCTCCACCGCCAACAAACTGGATATGATCGAGGCAGTTGCCGCCTATCTTGGCGGAGAACTGCCCGAGCTGAAACAGAGTGGCGAGTTCGATGAGAGCGCGGAGTCCGCCGCAATTCTCGCCAGCAAGCAGCAGGCAGCCCTGCAGCATCTGCAGCAGGTGCGCCGGCGCTGGAGAGAGGTGCTCGCCAACCTGGATGCCCCGGCCGACCAGTATTTGTCGCTGTTTGAGGAGCAGGTTGGCCAGCGGCTGCAATCCGGAGACACGCTCTTTCGGCTGCTGCAGCGGCGTGAACTGCGCATCTCCTACCGCCAGCAGGTGGAGCGGCCGCTGAAAGAGATCTTCATCGGTCGCGAACTGGCGGCGGTACGTGGCAAGCTGGATGAAATTCACGCCAGCTGCCGTGCCAGCCGCCTGTTTGTTGCCATCCATATGCATGCCGGGGACGGCAATGTCCACACCAATATTCCGGTAAACTCCAATGACTATCAGATGCTGCATCAGGCGGATCAGGTGGTGAAGCGGATTATGGCGCTGGCGGAGTCGCTGGGCGGCGTTATCTCCGGTGAGCACGGCATCGGCCTGACGAAAATGCAGTTTTTGGCTCCCGAAGCGATCCAGGCCTTTACTGAATACAAGCAGCGGGTGGATCCCGATGGTTGTTTCAACCGGGGAAAGCTGCTGGCGGACTCCGGTCTGCATAACGCCTATACCCCTTCACTGCGCTTGGTGGAGCAGGAGGCCCTGCTTCTGGAGGCGAGTGAACTGAGCGAACTCAACAACGACATCAAGGACTGTCTGCGCTGCGGCAAATGCAAGCCGGTCTGCACCACCCATATTCCACGCGCCAATCTGCTCTACTCCCCGCGCAACAAGATCCTGGCGACCGGCCTTATCATCGAGGCGTTTCTCTATGAGGAGCAGACCCGGCGGGGGATTTCGGTTCGTCATTTTGAGGAGTTGAACGATGTGGCCGACCACTGTACCATCTGCCACAAATGCCTTGCCCCCTGCCCGGTGAATATCGATACCGGTGACGTAACCATCCGCATGCGCAATATCTTGCGTGAACAGGGCAAGAAACGGCTCAACCCGGGCACCTGGCTGTCGATGATGTTTCTGAATCTGACCGACCCGGCGGCGATTCGTGTGGTGCGCAAAGGGTTGGTGGAGTGGGGCTATGCCGCCCAGCGTCTGGCCCACCGCGCCGCCAGAGCAGCCGGTTTGCTGGGCAAGGGAGAGCCGCCTGCGGCCACCACCGGGCCGCAAACGGTCAGAGAGCAGATTGTCCGCTTCGTGGACAAGCCGATGCCGGGTAATCTGCCCAAACAGACGCCGCGTGCGCTGTTGGGTATCGAGGATAGTGAAATCGTGCCTGTCCTGCGCCATCCGGGCAAGGCCGCCGACGACTCGGAGGCGGTATTCTACTTCCCCGGCTGCGGTTCGGAACGGCTGTTCAGTCAGGTAGGGCTGGCGACACTGGCGATGCTTTTTGATGCCGGCGTACAAACCGTGTTACCGCCAGGCTATCTCTGCTGCGGCTATCCACAGACCGCTGCGGGGGACAGGAAAAAGGGCGGCCGCATCTCGGTCAACAATCAGGTGCTGTTTCACCGCATGGCCAACACGCTCAACTACCTGGATATAAAAACCGTGATCGTCTCCTGCGGCACCTGCATGGATCAGTTGCAGCAGTATCGTTTTGACAAGATTTTTCCCGGCTGCCGGTTGCTGGACATTCATGAATATCTGCTGGAGAAGGGTATCAGCATGCAGGGAGGGGGGGATACCGCCTATCTGTACCACGATCCCTGTCATACACCGATAAAAACTGCGCCGCCAGTCAGGGTTGTTTCCGGTTTGATGTCGCAGGAGGTGCTGCTTTCCGACCGTTGCTGCGGAGAGGCGGGAACATTGGCCATATCGCGCCCCGATATCGCCAGCCAGTTGCGCTATCGTAAACAGGAGGAGTTGCATGGCGGTATCCGGCAGTTGATTGGCGAGCAGACTGTTTCAGCGGGCGAGGTGAAGATGCTTACCTCCTGTCCGGCCTGTCAGACGGGGCTGTTGCGCTACACGGAGGATACCGGGCTGGAGGTGGACTATGTGGTGGTTGAGCTGGTCGCCGAGCGGTTGGGAGCTGCGTGGCAGCAGAACTTCATAGAGCGTGTTAAAAGGGGAGGTATCGAACGGGTGGTGTTATAGTTCCGCTTGTCTACGTAGGAGAGCAGTTATGTTCATGAAACACAAAAGCAGTGGTGATCTGGTCGAGATAGTGGAGTTGAGTGGATTGTTCGATCCTTTTCAAAAAAAGGCAAAGGGACGTTTCCATTCAGGTGAGGAACTTCAGGATGCGGAGCTGTTCAACAAAGACGAGTTAATATTTCCGTCAGGGGAGTGTTTGCCCCGATGCTGGGTTGATCCTCACTATCGTGATAGTTGATTTCAGCCCTTTGGACAGCCAGGAGTAAGAGAGGGGATACATTGAAGACCACAAGAACCTGGGTGGGCAGTCTGTTACTGGCCGCCAGTAGCGCATCGGTCGCCGGTGCGCTCGATATCAACCTGAACAATGATAGCGTGCGCCTGGCGCTCAGCTGGATGACCAGTCCTTCGCCCAATAGCCTGGAGGGGGAGGCTGCAATCTACTACAACACTGATGATTACTATATCGGAACGCTTGGTGTGCGAGTAGTGGGTGAAACCGGCCGGCAGGGCAACCCGCTGGAAGCCGGTGTCGGCGGCAAGCTGCTTGGCGTCTTGTCCAGCGGTGACGACGAGATAGACGGGTTGGCGCTGGGACTCGGCTTCGGCGTCCGCTATTATCCCGAAACCGTCAATCGCCTGGTGTTTGGCGCTCAGTTGCACTACGCACCTGATATAGTCTCTTTCGGCGATGTAAGCAACGCCTTCGAGGGGATGCTGAATGTGGAGTACCAGATATTGCCGCAAGCCTTCGCCTATGTCGGTTATCGATTGTTGAAGATTGAACGGGAAGATACCGGGAAAACGGCAACTCTGGATGAAGGCGCCCATGTAGGAATGCGTATTTTATTTCAGTAAACAGAGGGTGGAGCGCTTGTCGAACATCAACTGTTCAACGTAGAATATCAACCCGGCAACCGAGGCCCGTTAACTTTGGTTGCCAGGTTGATGCCAGCCCGAACATTAAGTTAGCCGACCCCCAGGGCCACAAGAGCGGCTCAGGTCAAAAGCTGAAACACCGGCTGAGTGTGAAGACAGCGGGAGGTTCCGGAGGAACGCTCCCGCTTCGTGCATATAACAGGGCTGTCTGGTGAAATTATCGCGGTTTTTCCGGGCGGTTTTGTCAATGGAGGTGAAGTGAGCGAGCCTGCCCTGCTGGTTCTGGAAGACGGGACTTCGTTTCCCGGAAGTTCGATAGGTTGCAACGGACAGACTGTCGGGGAGGTTGTATTCAATACCGCCATGACGGGCTATCAGGAGATTCTTACTGATCTCTCGTACAGCCGCCAAATCGTTACGCTTACCTCTCCTCATATTGGTAACATTGGTTGTAATCCGGATGACGAAGAGTCCTCCGGCATTGCGGCGGCGGGGCTGGTCATCCGTGATTTGTCTCCCGTCGTGAGCAGTTGGCGCGCCCAGGAACCACTGGAGGACTATCTGCGCCGCCACCGGATCGTGGCCATCAGTGATATCGATACCCGTAAACTGACCCGCATCCTGCGTGAAAAGGGCGCCCAGAACGGGTGTATCGTGGCGGGAACGGATATCGATGAGCAGCAGGCCCTGGTTGCTGCGCAGGCTTTCCCCGGTCTCAAGGGGATGGATCTGGCCAAAGAGGTAACAACCCATCTCCCCTATGAGTGGGCGCAGGGCAGCTGGACTCTCGAAGAGGGCCTGCCGGAGTGCCCCTATCCTCTCGATGAAAAACTGCCCTTGCACATTGTGGCCTATGATTACGGCATCAAGCGCAATATCCTCCGTATGCTGGTGGATCGTGGCTGTCGCGTTACCGTGATTCCGGCCCTGACCCCTGCATCCGAAGTGCTGGCGTTGCAGCCGGACGGGCTGTTTTTGTCCAACGGGCCGGGTGATCCGGAGCCGTGTGACTACGCCATCGGCGCCATCCGTGAGCTGCTGCAGAGAGGGATTCCAACGTTTGGGATATGTTTGGGACATCAGCTGCTATCCCTGGCCAGCGGAGCCCGGACAATCAAGATGAAATTTGGTCACCACGGCGCCAATCATCCGGTGCAGGATCTGGATAGCGGGCAGGTCATGATTACCAGCCAGAATCACGGCTTTGCTGTTGATGAGTCCAGTCTGCCGGTCAACCTGCGTGCCACACACCGCTCGTTGTTCGACGGCACCCTGCAAGGGGTGGAGCGTACTGATCTGCCTGCCTTTGGTTTCCAGGGACATCCTGAGGCCAGCCCCGGCCCGCATGACATGGCGCCGCTGTTTGATCGCTTCGTATCACTGGTTCGCCAAGCAGGAGCGTCTTGATTCCCCATGCCAAAACGCACCGATATAGAGACTATCCTGGTAATTGGCGCTGGCCCCATCGTTATCGGGCAGGCCTGCGAGTTTGACTACTCCGGAGCCCAGGCCTGCAAGGCGTTACGGGAAGAGGGTTACCGGATCGTGTTGATCAACTCCAACCCGGCCACGATCATGACCGATCCCGGGATGGCAGATGCAACCTATATCGAACCCATTCGCTGGCAAACCGTCGCCAGCATAATCGAGAAGGAGCGGCCCGATGCGCTGTTGCCCACCATGGGGGGGCAGACGGCGCTCAACTGTGCGCTGGATTTGGCAAGTAACGGCATACTGGAAAAGTTTGGCGTGGAGATGATCGGCGCCAGCCGGGAAGCTATTGACAAGGCGGAAGATCGTGATCTGTTCCGGCAGGCGATGAAAAAAATCGGTCTGGATACCCCTCGCTCCGCCATCGCCCACAGTATGGAGGAGGCGTTACAGGTTCAGGCCCCGATCGGTTTTCCGGCCATCATCCGGCCTTCCTTCACCATGGGTGGCAGTGGTGGCGGTATCGCGTACAACAAACAGGAGTTCGTGGAGATATGTGAACATGGACTGGATCTGTCTCCCACCAATGAGTTGCTGATAGAGGAGTCGGTACTGGGTTGGAAGGAGTTCGAGATGGAGGTCGTGCGGGATCGCGCCGATAACTGTATCGTTATTTGCTCCATCGAGAACCTGGACCCCATGGGTGTCCATACGGGCGACTCCATTACCGTCGCACCGGCCCAGACACTCACCGACAAGGAGTATCAGATTCTGCGGGACGCCTCGCTCGCGGTGTTGCGGGAGATCGGTGTCGAAACCGGCGGTTCCAACGTGCAGTTTGCCGTCAATCCGGATAATGGCCGGATGATCATTATCGAGATGAATCCACGGGTCTCCCGCTCTTCCGCGCTTGCCTCCAAGGCCACGGGCTTTCCCATTGCCAAAATCGCTGCGAAGCTGGCGGTGGGTTATACGCTGGATGAACTGGCCAATGATATTACCGGAGGCGCTATTCCTGCTTCGTTCGAGCCAAGTATCGACTATGTGGTTACCAAGGTGCCCCGGTTCACCTTCGAGAAATTTCCCAACGTCGATGATCGGCTGACGACCCAGATGAAATCGGTAGGAGAGGTAATGGCTATTGGCCGTACCTTTCAGGAGTCGCTGCAGAAGGCGTTGCGCAGTTTGGAGATCGGCAGCGATGGCCTGAATGAAAAGATCGGCCCGGATAGCGAAACCGTGAAAGAGACGCTGCGCCAGGAGTTGCGTAGCCCGGGTGCCAAGCGGTTGTGGTATGTAGCGGACGCTTTCCGCTACCGCATGAGTCTGGAGCAGGTACATGAGTACAGCCGTATCGACCCCTGGTTTCTGGTGCAGATCGAGGAGCTGGTACGGATCGAGCAGGAGGTGCGGGCGGGTGGAGTCGATGCCCTGGATCGGGAACGGATGCGTTTTCTGAAGCGCAAGGGGTTCTCGGACAGCCGCCTCGCCAGCCTGGCAGGGATCAGCGAGCAGGCGCTTCGAGAACGGCGCCATCGGCTCGGTGTCCGGCCGGTCTACAAGCGCGTGGATACCTGTGCTGCCGAATTTTCCACCGCCACTGCCTATATGTACTCCACCTACGAAGATGAGTGCGAAGCGGCTCCCAGCCAGCGTGACAAGATGATGGTGCTGGGGGGAGGTCCCAACCGTATCGGTCAGGGGATTGAATTTGACTACTGCTGTGTGCACGCAGCCCAGGCCTGCCGGGAAGATGGGTATGAGACCATCATGGTCAACTGTAACCCGGAGACGGTTTCCACCGACTACGATACGTCGGATCGCCTCTATTTCGAGCCGCTTACCCTGGAGGATGTGCTGGAGCTGGTAGAGCTGGAGCGCCCCAGGGGAATCATCGTCCAGTATGGCGGGCAGACCCCTCTCAAGCTGGCGCGTGCGCTGGAGGCGGCCGGAGCCCCCATTATCGGCACGACCCCGGACTCCATCGATCTGGCGGAGGATCGTGAGCGTTTCCAGCAGATGATTGAAAGACTGGGGCTGCTTCAACCTCCTAACCGTACGGCGCGGACGGAAGATGAGGCGATTGGCTTGGCGGACGAGATTGGCTACCCGCTGGTGGTGCGCCCATCGTACGTGCTCGGCGGGCGCGCCATGGAGATCGTATACAATGAAGCGGAGTTGCGCCGTTACATGGCCGAAGCGGTAGAGGTTTCCAACGACTCACCGGTTCTGCTGGATCGTTTTCTGGATGATGCCATCGAGGTGGATCTGGACGCCGTTTGCGATGGAAAACAGATCGTTATCGGCGGCATTATGGAGCACATCGAACAAGCCGGGGTACACTCCGGCGATTCCGCCTGTTCCCTGCCTCCCTATACGTTGGGCGGTGAAGTTCTGGATACCATTCGCGAGCAGGCTCGCAGAATGGCGCTGGAGCTTGGGGTGATTGGCCTGATGAATACCCAGTTTGCCATCCAGAATGGCAAGGTCTATGTGCTGGAGGTCAACCCGCGGGCTTCCCGAACGGTTCCTTTCGTCTCCAAGGCGACCGGCCGGCCGCTGGCCAAGATCGCTGCCCGCTGCATGACCGGCTGCTCACTCGCGGAACAGGGAGTAGAAGCGGAGATAACCCCGGACTATTTTTCTGTGAAAGAGGCGGTATTTCCGTTCGTGAAGTTTCGCGGCGTGGATCCGATTCTTGGTCCGGAAATGAAATCCACCGGTGAAGTGATGGGTATCGGCCGTAGTTTTGGCGAAGCGTTCTATAAAGCCCAGCTTGGGGCGGGCGAGACGCTCGCTTATGGTGGCCGGGCCTTCCTCAGCGTTCGCCAGACGGACAAGAAAGGCATTGGCCGGGTGGCGAAGGAGCTGATAAAACTGGGTTTCGAACTGGTTGCGACTCATGGCACCGCCCGCGTACTGGAGAAGGCGGGCATACCCTGTCAGCATATCAACAAGGTAACTGAAGGGCGCCCTCATATCGTGGACATGATCAAGAATGGCGAGATCAGTTTTATTGTCAATACCACCGAAGGCAAGCAGGCGATCGCCGACTCCTACACTATCCGGCGGGAGGCATTGATGCATAATGTGAGCTACACTACTACATTAACCGGTGCTGAAGCCATCTGTATGGCGCTGCAGCGGAAAGATGACGCCGAGGTAAACTGTCTTCAGGAGTTGCATAAGGAGTTGGCCGGGTGAACGGCAAAATACCATTGACTGCGCGTGGTGCAGAGAAGTTGCGTGCCGAGCTGAAAGAGCTGAAGAGTGTGGCCCGCCCCAGGGTGGTCGCCGCGATTGCCGAGGCGCGTGCCCACGGCGATCTGAAAGAAAATGCCGAGTATCATGCGGCGCGTGAGCAGCAGGCGTTTATTGAAGGGCGCATCAAAGAGATTGAAGGCAAGCTTTCTCATGCGCAGATCATTGATGTTACCGCGCTCAACGCGGGCGGCCGGGTGGTGTTTGGTGCAACGGTTACGCTCGCGGATGAAGAGAGCGGTGAGGAGGTAACCTACCAGATTGTCGGTGATGATGAGGCCGATATCAAACAGGGGCTTATCTCCATCAACTCTCCGGTGGCGCGGGCGTTGATAGGCCGGGAGGAGGGGGATGTTACCGAGGTAAAGACTCCCGGTGGCATCAAGGCGTATGAGATTGTCGAAGTGCGCTATATATGACGGAAGCTATCCACTTGTTATGAACGCCGTGCGGGTGCGCAACAGCTGAGTATCGATTTGTCTTGGTGTATACGCGGTATCCCGTCAATTTCGTTCTGCTTTGTTGAAATAGATGGTTTTTGCCGGGTTGCCGTCTTTCGAGACCTCTTTTTTTAGTGGCTCTCCTTCTCTGTCATAATAATAGCGCTCCTGCCAGACCACCTTGCCCCGCTTGTAGGCGCGGAATACAGCGGGGCGTTTTCGTTCATTGTAGATACTTTCGTAATATTCGTAGTTTTTGAACACCTCTTCGTAATTTTTCTCTTCTCCCAACTCGGCGATATCTCCCTCATAGCGGTAACTGTCGGCATAGTAGGGTATGCCCGGTTTGATGTTTTCCGGTTCGGAAAATACATTCCCACCGGCGGACAGGATGAGAAACAGTAAAAGCGGGATGTGTGCCAAAGAGAGCGTTTTTCCGGCGCGGCGCATTTTTTCACTCCTTTCTTCACCAGCGGTGGCTGTTTCATCAGTAACTATTCAGCTCACCCCTGAAATCCGCCATTTCTGCGTTGAAAAAATGGTCATTTACACGCGTAAACTCCCATTTTTCGCCTTGAACTGACGAATTTCAGGGGCAATCTGAACAGTTACCGGCTTGTTTCATACTATGCTGAATAGTTACTTTCATCATATCAGTTTCAGCCGCTGTTATTGTTGCCGGCTTTACAATAACGGCGGTTCCGGCCTCAGCTGCTGTTACGGCGTGATGAACCAGGCGGCGGCGGAAAGTTGCCGGTTGTGGAGAAAAACGACGGTATACTTCCGTTAACCTGTTGATCATGAACCGCTCATCTTGTTGGCATGAGTATCGCATATAAATTAATGGTGATACCTGATATGCGGACAGATGATGAGAGCTCATACTTTTTTGCGAATGGTTTTTTGCACGGTATTGCTGTTGGCAGGTATGTCGGCAGGTGCCGAGCGGATCAAGGATATCGCTTCAGTTGCCGGGGTGCGCAGCAATCAACTGATCGGCTATGGACTGGTCGTTGGCCTTAATGGAACCGGTGATCAGACCAGTCAGGCGCCTTTTACAGCCCAGAGCCTGAAATCCATGATGTCGCAGTTTGGCATTACGCTGCCGGCCAACCAGACATTACAGTTGAAAAATGTGGCGGCGGTGAGTGTGCATGCCGACCTGCCGCCATTTGCCAAACCGGGGCAAACTATCGATGTGACAGTATCTTCTATCGGCAATGCGAAGAGCCTGCGTGGCGGTACACTGTTGATGACGCCGCTGCGGGGGGCGGATGGCAATATCTACGCCATTGCGCAAGGTAACATGGTGGTTGGGGGGCTGGGCGCTCAGGGCCAGGATGGCTCGCGGATTACCATCAACATTCCCAGCGCCGGCAGGATTCCCAATGGCGCTTCGGTAGAGCGTGAGGTGCCAACCGCTTTTGCCCGGGGCGACAGTCTGATCCTCAATCTGAACCGGCCGGATTTTACGACGGCCCACCGGATGGCCAGGGCGATCAATGAGATTATGGGTGCGGGGACCGCGTCGGCCCAGGATGCTGCGTCAGTGGTTGTGAGCGCCCCTCTCGATGCCGGCCAACGGGTCTCCTATCTGTCGATGCTGGAAAATATTCAGGTCGACCCTGATGAAGCGGTGGCAAAGGTGATCATCAACTCACGCACCGGAACGGTGGTCATTGGCAAGAACGTGCGCCTGATGCCGGCGGCAATCTCTCACGGTAACTTGATTGTCACGATTCGGGAGAATCCCCAGGTCAGTCAGCCGGGGGCGCTGTCTGGCGGCCAAACGGCTGTGACGCCAGCCTCTGAAGTGGATATTACCCAGGAGGGCAAGCGGATGTTTCTGTTCAATCCCGGTGTTTCGCTGGACTCTCTGGTGCAGGCGGTCAACCGGGTCGGGGCTGCCCCCGGTGATCTGGTGGCGATTCTGGAAGGTCTGCGCAGCGCCGGTGCGTTGCGCGCCAGGCTGGTCATTATCTAGAGGGACGTTCTCTAGCGATGATTTCAACACCGCCGGATATCCATACTGATCTGCACGGGTTGTCCCGGCTGCGCGAACTGACGCGCGAGGACACCGGCAAGGGGCTGGATATCGTTGCCCGGCAGTTCGAGGCTCTGTTTCTGCAAATGATGCTCAAAAGCGTGCGGGAGAGCAGTTTTGGCGATCCCCTGTTTGGCAGTCAACAGACAGATTTCTATCAGGAGATGTATGACAAGCAGTTATCTGTAGATCTGGCCCACAAGGGGGGGATGGGGATTGCCGACATGTTGGTGGAGCAGTTGGGCAAGCAGCTGCTCCCGAAGAAAAAGGGGGGGGATGAGGATGAGCCATCCCTGCCGGTGCAAACTGCCCGGCTGGCACCTGTCCCGCCGATCCGGGAGCCGGCAGCGGCCCCCGTAACCGAGCTTCAACCGTCACGACAGCCGTCAACGTTCAGGTCACCTGCCGAGTTCGTAAAACAGCTTTGGCCGGATGCAAGCCGGGCTGCAACGGAACTTGGAGTCAGTCCCCGGGTTTTGCTTGCGCAAGCGGCGCTGGAGACCGGTTGGGGTGGGAAAATCATTCAGCAGGAGCAGCGGGGGAGTAGCTACAATCTGTTTAACATCAAGGCGGACCGGAGCTGGAATGGGGAAAAGGCCCTTCTCACCACACTGGAACATGTCGACGGGAACATGGTTCGGCAGCGGGCAGCATTTCGCGCCTATGGCAGCTATGCCGAGAGCTTTGCCGATTACGTGAATTTTTTGCGCACCAACCCCCGTTATGGGGCGGCTTTGCTGAAAACGGGAGATGATCGCGCGTTTGTGGAGGCGCTGCATGGGGCCGGGTATGCCACTGATCCCCAGTATGCCGACAAGGTTTGGCGTGTCATGCAAAGCCGGGTTATGGCCGAGGCGGTGGATGCGGTAAAGTTTCCCGTTCCAGAACCGATACTCTCATACAAGGCAGTGCTTGCAAGAGAGAGTAAATGAGTGATTCACTGAATATTGGTATCTCCGGTCTGCTGACAGCACAGCGTTCCCTTACCGTTACCAGTAACAACGTCAGCAACGTCAATACTGAAGGGTACTCCCGTCAGCGTGCCGATGTTGTCAGCCGGCTGCCACTCTATGCGCCAGGGGGGTATCTGGGGGCCGGTTCCAGTGTTACCAATGTTCGCCGGGTCTATGACGCCTTTCTCAACGGGCAGGTGGTTAGCAATACCACGCAGGGCAATCAGCTCGAGGTTGCATACAGCTACGCTTCGCAAATGGACAATCTGCTTGCTGATCCCCAGGCGGGGCTGACGCCGGCGCTGCAGAAGTTTTTCGATGCCGGGCGGGGAGTAGCCAATGATCCCGCCTCGATTCCGGCGCGGCAGGTTCTGTTGACTTCAGCGGAGAGTCTTGCGAACCGCTTTGATGTCATGTCTCGCCGCATGAATGATCTGCGTGACAGTGTCAACGTCGAGATTGGCAGTATCGTTCCCGAAATCAACAGTCTGGCCGGGGAGATCGCCTCTCTCAACGATGCCATCTCCCGTTCTCCCGGTGTCCGGAGCGGGCGAATGCCCAATGATTTGATGGACAAGCGCGATCAACTGATCGTGCAGCTTTCCCGTTTCGTCAACGTGCAGACGGTCGAGCAGAGCAACTTTAGCGTGAACGTTTATATTGGAAACGGGCAGAGTTTGGTGACGGACAGCGAAAGCCAGCAGTTGAGCGTCATTCCCAATCCTTATGATTCCAGCCAGATGGATATCGGGTACGCCAATGGGAACTCCACTGTCAATATCACATCGCTGTTGACCGGTGGGCGGCTGGGGGGGTTGATTGATCAGCGAACCGAAGTGATTGAACCCAGCGAGAATGCTCTGGGCCGGATTGCCGTTGCCTTGAGCGATACCTTTAACCGGCAGCATCGTCTGGGCATGGCCCTTGACTCTTCCCTGGGGGGGGATTTTTTCGCTGTTGGCTCGCCGGAAGTTCTGGCGAGCAACGGCAATGTTTCCACGGCCAGTATCAGTGCAACAATTGTCGATCCTGATCTGCTCAGCAATAGCGACTACAAGCTGACATTCGATGGCAGCAGCTATACGCTGACCCGTCTCTCCGATGGCCAGGGAGAAGGCCCAATCGCCGGGTTGCCCTTTACCTCGGTGGACGGCTTCAGGATTGATGTCGGCGGCGTATCTCCCGCTGCGGGGGATTCGTTTCTTATCCGCCCAACAAAAGGCATGGCCCGCTCCCTGGAGGTGTTGATTAGCGATACCGCAAAAGTCGCCGCTGCTGCTCCGGTACGGGTAGCTTCCGATTTGGGGAACATCGGTAGTGGCGAGATTTCGTTGAGCGCTGTTTCCGACACGACAGGAGCGGAATTCAGCAGCACTCCCGGCGCGCTGACGCCGCCGCTGCTCATTGAATTTGACTCTGTGACGCCAAATCAGTATCGCGTCTATGACGCCTCTGTAGCAGGCTCCCCGGTTTTGATTTCCGGCCCGAACACCTATGATCCCGCGGTTGGTCTGGATGTGGTGGCGGACAATGCGCTGGGTTTTGGTTATGAGTCGCACATCAAGGGAGAACCCGGCCTGGGGGACAGGTTCACCATCGGCTACAATGCTCAAGGGGTAAGTGATAACAGCAACATGTTGGTTCTGGCCGGGCTGCAGACCGAAAACAGCATGTTGAAGGGGACCGCCAGTTTTCTCGATGCCTATGCGGGAATTGTTACCGATGTCGGCACGAAAACCCACCAGGCCGATATCGCCAATCAGGCACAGCAGACCCTGTTGCGTCAGGCGGTGAGCGCGCGGGAAGCCGTATCTGGCGTCAATCTTGATGAAGAGGCGGCTAACTTGATGCGTTTTCAGCAGGCTTACCAGGCTTCGGCGCAGGTAATCAGTACAGCACAAAGCATGTTTGACTCATTGCTGGGTGCGGTCAGGAGATAAGCGATGAGAATATCCACCCGCCAGTTTCAGCAGACCTCCATCAACGGTATTCTTGAGCGCCAGAATGCGTTGAGCCGGACTCAGGAGCAGATGGCCACCGGCAAACGGATTCTCTCTCCGGCGGATGATCCTGTCGCGGCGACACGCATTCACTCTTTCAAGGAGTCCATCGGTATTCTTCAACAGTATCAGTCCAACGCCGATCAGGTCAGGAACCGGCTCGGTTCGGAGGAGGGTATATTGAAAGGCGTGGTGGACAGTATTCAGCGGGTGCGCGAACTGGCTGTGGCCGGCGCCAACGGTGCGCTGTCTGATGTCGGCCGCCAATCCATTTCTGAAGAGGTGTACACCCGCCTGGAAGCACTCATCGGCATGGCCAATACGATGGATGCAAACGGCGAATACATTTTTGGCGGCAACCGGGGAAAGACACCACCGTTCGTGAAGAGTGCCGATGTCGTCGTGTATAACGGAGATGACGGTCAGCGCCGTTTGCAGATTGGACCGGATTTCTTTGTCGACGATGGTGATCCGGGCTCCGACGTGTTCATGCGTATCAAAAACGGCAATCGTGTATTCGCCACGGAATACAACCCCGCCAATACGGGTACAGCAACCATCGACCAGGGCCGGGTGGATAACATCATGGCGTACACCCGCCACGACTATACCATTTCGTTTCCCGCTGCTGGTCAGGTGCTGGTTACCGACGATACGTTGGGCACCGCTGTTTCCGGGTTTCCCCAAACCTATACACCCGGCGAGGAGATTGTTTTCGACGGGGTGGCCGTCACCCTTGCGGGAGACCCTGTGGTCGGCGCCGATACCTTTTCCGTCAAACCCTCCAGCAGCCAGGATTTATTCGCCACCGTCAAACGCTTGGCCGATGCCCTGGGTCAGCCGTCAGGGCTTGCATCGGAAGAGACCAAGGCCAAGATGGAGATTACCCGCTCAATCGCGGAACTGGATAACGCACTGGATCATATTCTCAACGTATCCGCCAGCGTTGGTAGCCGTTTGAATAGCGTGGAAGGGCAGGTATTCATAAATGAAGATACGGTTCTCAATTTGCAGGAGGTCATGTCCGGCCTGGAAGATCTTGACTATGCGGAGGCGGTCGGAAAACTGAATCGGCAGATGGTCGGGATGCAGGCAGCGCAACAGGTCTATCTGAAGGTGCAGGGGCTGTCGCTGTTCGAGTTCATGCGATAGCGGTTACTTTCGAACTCTGCAACCCGCTGAGTCGTTGCTGTTCATTAACCTGGCCACTAAACACAGGGGTAACCATTCAGCATGGTATGAAACAAGCCGGTAACTGTTCAGAGGTGAGCTGAATAGTTACACACAGGGATTTGTTCTTCGCTCTTCACCAATGGTGGACAGCGGGCCGTGGCCGGGAATGAACTGCACGTCGTCACCCAGTGTCCAGAGTTTTTCGCGGATGGAGTTGATAAGGGTGGCATGATCTCCGCGTGGGAAATCGGTACGGCCAATCGAACCCCTGAACAGTATATCACCCACCAATACCAGTCGTTCATCCCTGTGAAAATAGGCCAGATGGCCAGGGGTATGACCGGGGCAGTGAAGCACCTCCAACTGCTGATTGCCAAACGTTACCCGATCGCCCTCTGCCAGCCAGCGGTCCGGTGTGAAGGAGTGCGCCGCAGGGAAGTCATAGTATTCGCACTGCTGAGGCAGGGATTCGATTAGAAAGCGGTCTTCCCGGTGTGGCCCTTCAATCGGAATGGAGAGTCGTGTGGCCAGCTCAGCCACTCCACCGATGTGATCGAAATGTCCATGAGTAATCAGAATCCTCTCTATCTCCGCCTTTTTTCTCCGGGCTGTCGCCAGGATATGCTCGATCTCTCCGCCGGGGTCGACGATGGCGGCGCGGCGGGTTTGTTCACAGCAGAGCAGCGTGCAGTTTTGCGCCAGCGGCGTGACAGGGATAATGGTGAAATGCATGGAACTTCCGGGCAGGCAGTTGGGAGAAGGGCGACCGGGCAGTTACCGGCTCAAGTGGTAAGATTGAGTTTGATGAGTTCGGCGAGCTCCCGCTCCAGCAAGTGCTCGTCGCCCAGGTTGAGCGCAATCAGTTTGTGCAGGTGGGTGGCGCTCTGTACATCCATCTGCTCGAAACAGAGACCCAGCAACTGACCATCGGCATGGGTTATGCGGGCGTTGACATCGATCGAGGGGCCGCCGCGCTCCAGCGATATTCCCACACGGCAGTCACTGTTGATGATACCATCCCAGTTTTGTGGTTTTGACATCAGCAGACCATGCAGGGATATGTCCAGCAGGTCACCGTGCCAGATTCCCCTGTCGTTGGAAAGAATGACTCTCGCCACGAAAGGGATGCGCGTGAAGCGTCTTCGCTTTGGTGTGTTGTCGCTGGCGTTCATGACCGGCCTGATTCCTGTTGATGTCTGAATATCATCTCAATGAGTTGCGGTAATATTAGCATGTCCCTTGTTACTTCGGAAACTGCCTTGAACAGCGCCGACTGCCAGTTTATGCAACAGGCTTTACGCCTTGCCGCTCGCGGGATCTACTCTGCCGATCCCAATCCCCGGGTCGGTTGTGTGTTGGTGAAAGAGGGGGTTGTCGTGGGAGAGGGGTGGCACCGGCAAGCCGGTGAACCTCATGCAGAGATCAACGCCCTGTCTCAGGCCGGTGAGAAGGCGCGCGGGGCGACGGTATACGTGACACTGGAGCCTTGCTGTCACTATGGAAGAACCCCCCCTTGTACCAACGCGCTGCTGGAGGCCGGGGTGGCGCGGGTGGTGGCGGCGATGCCGGACCCCGACCCCAGGGTTTCCGGGCGGGGGTTTTCGGCGTTGCGCAACGCCGGTGTTCACGTTGTTTCAGGGGTGTTGAGGGATCAGGCCGAGGAGCTGAATCCGGGATTTATCAGTCGCATGTCCCGAGGGAGGCCCTGGGTGCGATGCAAACTGGCGATGAGTCTCGACGGGCGTACGGCGATGGCCAACGGAGAGAGCAAATGGATCACCTCCCGGCAGGCGCGGGCAGACGTGCAGAAACTGCGCGCCCGCAGTTCAGCCGTTCTTACCGGCATAGAAACAGTAATCGCTGATGATCCACTGCTCAACGTGCGTTCGCCGGAGTTGGGGGAACAGCCGCGGCAGCCGCTGCGGGTGGTGCTGGATCGGCGGCTCAGAATCTCATCTTCCGCCCGCTTGTTTTCTGCACCGGGAGATGTCATCGTTTTCTGTGGTGAAGCCCTCCGTCATCGGCGGGAGGATCTGGCGGGTACCGGTGGCGAGATTGTTCCCGTTCCTTTCCATAAGGGGGGAGTGGATCTGGAGGCGGTGATGCTGCAGCTGGCGCAGCGGCAGATCAATGAGATAATGCTGGAGGCGGGCGCCACCCTGAGTGGCGCAATGCTGCAGGCAGGGTTGATCGATGAGCTGGTAGTCTACGTTGCTCCCCATATCATGGGTGACATGGGCAGGGGTTTGTTTCATCTGCCAGGGATTGAATACATGAAGGAGCGTATTGGAGTGGATATTCGGGAGATACGTGCGATTGGCAGGGATTGGCGCATCACAGCCCGAGTTGATAAGAAATCAATTCAACTTTGAGTTATAGCAGCATGTTTTCAGGTATTATTGAAGCGATTGGCAACGTGGTTTCCCGGGAGCCGAAAGGAGCGGACGTTCGCCTGCGCGTCTGCACGGCGGGGCTGGATCTTTCAGATGTAGCCGTGGGTGACAGTATAGCGGTCAGTGGTGTTTGCCTGACCGTTGTTTCTCTGCTGAATGATGGTTTCTGGGCGGATGTCTCCCGTGAAACACTGATGCATACCGTGCTGGGGGAGATGGGCGTGGGTTCTTCCGTCAATCTCGAAAAGGCGCTCACCCTCTCCAGCCGTCTCGGCGGTCATCTGGTTACCGGGCATGTGGATGGCGTGGGAGAGTTGGTGCAGCGCTCGGAAGATGGTCGTTCTGTCCGGCTTCGAATTCGGGCGCCGGCCCACCTGGCAAGGTATATTGCCAAAAAAGGGTCGATCTGCGTGGATGGGGTCAGCCTGACGGTAAATGATGTGCAGGAAACGGAGTTTGAGCTGAATATTGTGCCGCACACTTTGCAGCAGACGACGATACAGGGATACCGGCCGGGGTGCCGGGTCAATCTGGAGGTTGATATAATCGCCCGTTACCTCGAACGGTTGCTGCTCGGTGGGCGGGAGGTTCGACCGGGTGGGAGCGGTGTGACCAGGAGTGCTTTAGCCGCAGCAGGTTTGGCCAGAGATGATGTATAAAAACGCATGCAGTTAAATAAGATAGAGGATATTATTGAAGATATTCGTCAAGGCCGGATGGTGATCATCATGGATGATGAGGCGCGTGAAAACGAGGGCGATCTGGTCATGGCGGCAACCTGGGTTCGGCCGGAGGATATCAATTTCATGGCCCGCTATGGGCGGGGATTGATCTGCCTGACGCTCAGTTCCGCACGCTGCAAACAGCTGGATCTCCCCTTGATGGTACGCGATAACAATGAAAAACATGGCACGAATTTCACCCTGTCCATTGAGGCGGCACACGGGGTGACCACCGGCATCTCGGCGGCTGATCGGGCGATGACGGTGCGTGCTGCCGTTGCTCCTGAAGCCCGGCCAGAAGATTTGGTGCGTCCCGGCCATATTTTCCCCCTGATGGCCAAGCCTGGCGGCGTGCTGACCCGCGCGGGTCATACCGAGGCCGGATGCGATTTGGCCCGGCTGGCAGGTTTCGAGCCTGCGGCGGTCATTGTCGAGGTGCTGAATGAAGATGGCAGCATGGCGCGCCGTCCGGATCTGGAAAAGTTTGCTGTCGAGCATGGGTTGAAAATAGGCACCATCGCCGATCTGATCAAGTATCGTCTGGAGAACGAGCACTCCATCCATCGCGTTGCCGAGTGCAACATGCCAACGGCGTATGGGGATTTCAATCTGAAACTGTATCAGGATGAAATCGATGAGCGTTTGCACGTGGCGTTGATCAAGGGCGATATCGACAGTGACAGGCCTGTGCTGGTTCGCGTACATATGCAGGACAGTTTGGGTGATCTGTTTGCCGGCAAACGGGGGACGGGCAGTTGGTCCCTGGGTGAGGCGTTACGGTATATTGACAAGAATGGCTGTGGTATTGTCATCATCTTGCGTCAGGCCGAGGAGGAAACCGAGGTGTTGCGGCGCATCAAGGAGTATCAACTGCAAGATCAGGGGGTGACGCTTCCGGCAGCGCCGTCCGGTGGCGAGTTGCGCACCTATGGTGTTGGGGCACAGATTCTGCTGGATCTTGGTGTGCGCAGGATGCGGGTAATGAGTGCGCCAAAACATCTGCATGCATTGTCCGGATTTGGTCTCGAGGTAGTGGAGTATATTCAGGGGTGAGCTGAATAGTTACATTCAGGGTAACGGGGAGCCGGTATGAGTATAAACACAGTGGAGGGCAGCTTGGTTGTAGAGGGTGCCCGGTTTGGTCTGGCAGTCAGCCGTTTCAACAGCCTGATCGTGGACAGCTTGCAGCGGGGAGCAGTCGACTGCCTGTTGCGCCACGGAGCGAAAGAGCGTGATATAGAGGTGGTGAAGGTGCCTGGAGCGCATGAAATTCCATTGGTCGCCCAACGAATGGCGGCGATGGAAAAGTATGACGCCATTATTGCGCTGGGGGCGGTCATTCGGGGCGCCACGCCACACTTTGACTATGTCGCCGGCGAATGCGCCAAAGGGCTGGCGGCCGTTGGTCAGCGGTACGGAGTGCCGGTGGCATTCGGTGTGCTTACCGTGGATACGATTGAACAGGCGGTCGAGCGCGCGGGAACCAAGGCGGGCAACAAAGGGGGAGATGCGGCGCTTACCGCGATTGAGATGGTTAACCTGCTGAAACAGTTAGGCCGCTGATCCGGCCACCCTCTTTTCTGATGCGTTGCCAGGCCATCTGTTTTCCTTGACAGGGATGAAAAACCATTTGAACAGTTACCGGCTTGTTTCATACTATGCTGAATAGTTACCATTGTCTTTTCAATCTGTAACCTCTCGTTTCAACGGGGTAAACAAAAATGATTGCCAGGTTGGCAGTAACGATATCGGCCCACGAGCCAAACCGAATCATCGAAGTCGAATGAGCAGAAAAAGAACGAGGGCCCGCAGCCGGGCCGTTCAGGCAATTTATCAGTGGCAGATGACCGGCCAGGATATCTCCGGTATCTGCAAGCATTTTGTCGCCGAGCACTCCATGGCCCGGGTGGATATCGATTATTTTCATGAACTTGTTCATGGGGTGGCTGACCGGGTCTATGCGCTGGATGATGAGATTGCTCCGTTTCTGGATCGGGAGTTGCAGGCGGTGGATCCCGTCGAACGGGCTATCCTGCGTCTCGGAACCTATGAACTGATGCAGCGCCCCGAGATTCCTTATCGTGTAATCATCAATGAATCAGTGGAACTCGCCAAATCGTTTGGAGGTGAATCGGGGCATCGATATGTCAATGGTGTTCTCGATAAGGTGGCCCAGAAACTGCGGGCGGCTGAAGTGAAATAGGGAAACGCGGATTTGAGAAAGAGGGCGGTTACCGGTTATTGACGCTTCCCGGATTGCCCCCTGTTCCCCGGTTGCGGAATCTGCAACCTTGTCAACAAGGTTGGGTTTATCTAGTACTCCGTCAAGGTGATAACTTGGGATGCAGAGCTTCCCAAACCGGCCAAGGCAAGGCGCAGTCCGCCGGGAATGGCATGCCCTTTCCAAGGAGTGCAACGCAGCATTGGCCGGTTTGGGAAGCTCTGCATCCCAAGTTATCACCTTGACGGAGTACTAGGGTACAGGGGGAACCTGAACGTCTTCTTCTGCTGTGCTGTTTGATTTTATGGTGTTGATGTTATTGATGACCCGGCCACAACAGGGATCGTGTTCAGCCGCGTACTACGCGGCTGAACACGATCCCTGTTGTGGCCGGGTCAAGAATCGAAAAGAACCACACAGTGCATACCCGACAGCTTGCGGTATCTCTGTGTGGTTCTGGTTACGCCTTTTCTCACCCCCGCATCAGGGCAGTTCCATTGCCCCCGGAACACTCACGGTAGAGCGGCGTTCGCTGCCCAGGTGGGGTGTATACTGCTCCGTGACCGGGGGAACTCCATCCGCCGCCGCCTGAACCTGATTGTGGATGCTGGTGACGCTTTTGGGTTCAAGCGTGTTCGGATCGATCGGCGCCGCTTCGCTCGCAGTACCTGCCAGGTTGGCGGTTCCGTTGATGGTCGGCTGCTCTTTCGGATCGGGGTAGCACTCCGATTGGGTCTCCGCTGCTTTCCAGCTGTCCGAAACCCAATTGACACCGAGGTTGATGGTGCCACTGTATCGCCCGAAACAGAAATGGCTTGGCTCTGCGCCGGGTGTTTCACTGCTGTGATAGATGATGTTGTTGAAGGCCTCTACCGTCTCTTTCGCCGGCGTGGACGCACTTTCGTCGTAAAGGTAGACGTCAAACAGTCTAACCCGCCAGCTATCGCTGCGATCGTTGAGAATCGACACGGTATTGTTGTAGAAGTAGAGTGTTCCTTCACGGGCGTATTCCGGATCATTGTCATAACCGTAGTGGATCAGGTTGCCCGCATTGGTCTTGCTGCCAACGTGCTTGATGAAGTTTCCATAGACGAAGGTCTTGCGGTAACTCGCGTCTGCTGCCTGCACTTTGGCCAGCCGCTCCGGGTCGATTGCTTCGCCATTTTCCGAAGCCCATTGGCGATAGACTTTTTCCAGATACCAAGGGCCGGCATCTTCAACCTCCACCAGATCCATGACGCGGGAGCTGCCACTGTCGAACCAGTTGTAGCGGATAGTCGAACCGGCCACCCGCTCTTTTAGCGTCGCACCGTCGGCACCGGGGGCATTCGGTCCAAACCGGTTGTACTGATAGGTTGCCCCGATGGCCTGAATATACACGCCATGTTCGCGGTAGCTGCCGGGTTGCCCGTTGTTATGCAGATAGTTGCTCTCGATAAGGATATTACGGGTCAGGCTGGCCTCGTTGTACGCCTGTGACATGGTGAAGATACCATTGCCGCAACTTTCGATCTCGTTGTTTTTGATCACGATGTTGTCGCCGGCTTGCACACGAATGCAGGCTGCTCCGTTACCATACGAGTTCCTGTTTCCATCGGTATCGGTAAAGCTGTACTCGGTGCGGGCCTGTTTCAGATGCAACCCTTCAATGTTGATATTGGCCGGTTTTTCGTCATAGTTGCCAGAGATGATTATCAGCCCCAGACCCTGGAAGTTACTATGGTTCTTGGAAAAATAGTTGTCCAGGTTTTTGAACTGGGGTGAAGTTGTGGCATCTTGCCCGCTGAGAACCGGGCGTGCGCCATCGGCGTTCGGTACTCCGCAAATCCGGATTGGCTGCTCTTTCGAGCCGCGTGTACTGAGAAGGATCTTTTCCCGATACGGGGTGCTGCGCCAGAATATACGCACGGTATCTCCCGCTCCCAGCGTGGTCCAGGGAACATCGGCAAGCGAAGCGTAACGCTGGCCAGGCCCGACCGGGTAATCTATTCCGTTACCGGTATGGGTACAAGAGTAGGAGTCATTTGAAGATAGCGGGGGCGGCGCGCCATCGCTCTTGCCATCATCTGCCGACGGCGTGTCGTCGCTCTTGCCATCATCTGCCGGTGGCGTGTCGTCGCTCTTGCCATCATCTGCCGGCGGCGTGTCGTCGCTCTTGCCATCATCTGCCGGTGGCATGTCGTTGCTCTTGCCATCATCTGCCGGTGGCGTGTCGTCGCTCTTGCTGTCATCTGCCGGTGGCATGTCGTTGTTCTTGCCATCATCTGCCGGCGGTGTGTCGTTGTTCTTGCCGTCGTCTGCCGGCGGTGTGTCGTTGTTCTTGCTGTCGTCTGCCGGTGGCATGCCGTTGTTCTTGCCGTCGTCTATGGTTGGCGTGTTGTTGTCCTTGCCATCAGGCGTGTCATCATTTTTCTTGCCGTTGTCTGCTGGCGGTGTGTCACCGTTTTTGCCGTCGTCTTCGGCGATGGGGGAGTCGTCATCCTCTACATTCTCGAAGGCTGAAGGGGTTTCTGTTTGGCACGCTGCAAGCAGCGAAGCCAGGAAGACAGCGGAAGCCGTACGAATCAAGATTGGTTTCAAAAACATAATTATCTACCTGAGCTGTTTGATGTTTGTTGCCGGGAAATTTTCAACATCACCTGAGTTGAAGTTAGCGGTGACTATACATGTCCGGGATATTCCTGTTCCGTGAAGGGGTTCTCATTCCCGTGATATAGTCCAAGTCCAGAAGGATCTGTTTGCTTGTCCACCGCCAGGGAGGGTCCATTTCGAATGGCTTGCCGAGCGGGTTCCTTACCGGGTCAGGCCTTTCAAACTGTCAGAATCGTGTGGTTTTTTGGATCACCCATGTTATATTCAGCGGGGGTGCCGCATGGGTTTTCTGATTGAGCGTGGTCACAATTTATGAGTCGTGCAGTTCGGGCGGAAATCGGGCTTTCTGCACTAAGGCGGAATCTGCTCCGGGTCCGGGCATTGGCCCCTGGTTGCCCGGTTGCGGCGGTAATCAAGGCGGATGGCTATGGTCACGGTTTGATTCGGGTGGCGCGGGCGCTGTCGGGGGCGGATGCCTTTGCCGTAGCCTGTATCGAAGAGGCATTGTGTCTTCGCGATGCCGGGTTTTCTCACCCGATCATTTTGTTGGAAGGTTTTTTCGACAGCTCCGAACTAAAGGTTATCGCCAGGCATGAATTGACGGCTGTCATCCATCATGAGTGGCAGTTGTGTTTGCTTGAACGTTCAGCATCGATGACTCCGATCAAAGCCTGGCTCAAGGTGGATAGTGGCATGCACCGGCTGGGTTTTCCGCCAGAAAAAAGCGTTGCGGCGTGGCAACGGTTGTCGGCGTGTGCCAATGTTGCCAACCCGGTCGTTCCCATGACCCACCTGGCCAGTGCCGATGATCCGGCGGATGACCGTACTGCGCGTCAATTGGCCAGGTTTGATACAACCACCGCCACTTTTGGTACGGGCTGCAGTATCGCCAACTCCGCGGCAATCATGGGCTGGCCTCAAACCCGCCGCGGCTGGTTGCGGCCTGGAATCATGTTGTATGGCGTCTCTCCCTTTATTTGCGGGCGTGGCGAGGCCTGCCAGTTGCAACCGGTAATGACGCTGCATTCGGCGTTGATAGCGATTAACTACTTCAAACGGGGTGACTCCATTGGCTATGGCGGCAGTTGGCAATGCCCGGAAGAGATGCCGGTCGGTGTGGTTGCCGTCGGTTACGGAGACGGTTATCCACGCCATGCGCAGCCGGGGACGCCGGTGCTGCTCAACGGGAAACCGGTGCCGCTTGTCGGCCGCGTATCCATGGACATGATCACGGTGGATCTGCGCAGTCAGCCCCAGGCTGCTATCGGAGATCCGGTTGTGTTGTGGGGCAGGGGCCTTCCGGTTGAAACCATTGCCGAACATGCCGGCACCATTGCCTATGAACTGTTGTGTGGCGTGGCCCGCAGCCGGGTGCGTTTTATCGAAACCGAATAGTTACCGGCATGATTCATACCATGCTGAGTACTGAGTAGTTACCCGGCAACATTGACAGGTAACCATTCAGCGAAGTGTAGAATGTGAGGGTGACAGCTTGGATGCCCCCCGGAATTCGCCGTGGATTCAAGGCGAAAATGTGGGTAAATGACCATTTTTCAACGCAGAAATGGCGGATTTCAGGGGTGAGCTGAATAGTTACCAGATTCTTTTTATCGTTTGTTGAGCATTGAAACCATGGCTAAATTCTATGAAACCCTGACACCGGCATTACAGCAGTTCATCGCGGCGCAGCCGATCTTTTTCGTTGCGACGGCGCCGCAGCAGGGGCGGATCAACCTCTCTCCCAAGGGGATGGACAGTTTCCGTTGCCTGGATGAGCGAACAGCCGGTTATCTGGATGTCACCGGCAGCGGCAACGAGACGGCTGCCCACCTCGAGCAGAACGGTCGCATCACCTTCATGTTTTGCAGCTTCTCGGAGAAACCGCTGATTTTGAAACTGTATGGGCGGGGGAGGGTGATTCGGCAGCAGGATGACGCCTGGCGGGAGTACCATGCCTGTTTTCCGTCCCAGCCCGGTGAGCGGCAGATCATCCTGATGGAGATCGGGTCGGTGCAGACCTCTTGTGGCTACGGTGTCCCCGTGGTGGAAGGTGTCCTGCGGGAACGGGAAACGCTGAAAGAGTGGGCCGGGAAAAAAGGTGAAGAGGGGATTCGCGACTACTGGGTGAGAAACAATCTGACCAGCATCGATGGCCTGCCCACGCACCTGCTCAACGACTGACGGTGGCCAGAAAGAAGACGCTCTACAGCTGTAGTGAATGCGGTGCCCAGTTGCCCAAATGGGCCGGTCAGTGCAGTGAGTGCGGTGCCTGGAATACGCTGATTGAGATTGTGGCGCCAGCGACGGACAAGGAGCGCGGCGGCCGTTTTGGCGGCTATGCCGGCAGCACCTCCGGGTTGCAGGTTACGTCGCTTGCCGAGGTCAAGAGCAGTGGCGAAGCGCCGCGAATCCCCTGTGGTTTGTCCGAACTGGATCATGTGCTGGGTGGAGGGCTGGTACCGGGATCGGTGGTGGTCATCGGCGGCGATCCGGGAATTGGCAAATCCACCATTCTGCTGCAGACGCTGGCCATGCTGGCGCAGCAGATCAGCGCCCTTTACGTCACCGGCGAAGAGTCACCCCAGCAGATCAGCCTGCGTGCCAAACGGTTGGAACTGCCGATGGAAGGGGTACGGCTGCTGACCGAGACCCGGGTCGAGCGCATTATCGCGCTGGCGGAGAAAGAGCGTCCGCAGGTGATGGTCGTCGACTCCATTCAGACCATTTATACTGAATTGCTTCAGTCGGCTCCCGGTTCCGTTGCCCAGGTGAGGGAAAGCGCCGCCCGGTTGGTTCGTTTCGCCAAACAGAGCGGTATTGCCATGTTTCTGGTTGGCCATGTCACCAAGGAGGGGCAACTGGCCGGGCCAAGGGTACTGGAACATATGGTGGACACAGTGCTCTATTTCGAGGGGGAGAGCAGCCGTAGTTTCCGGGTGATCCGCGCGGTCAAAAACCGCTTTGGTGCGGTCAACGAACTGGGTGTGTTCGCCATGACGGAGAAGGGACTGCGCGAAGTGAGCAACCCGTCGGCCATCTTTCTTTCCCGGCATGAACGGCCAGTGGCAGGCAGCGTTACCCTGGTGACCCGTGAAGGGAGCCGCCCCCTGCTGGTGGAGGTGCAGGCGCTGGTGGATGAGAGCCATCTCAGCAACCCGCGCCGGGTTACCCTGGGGCTGGAACACAACCGGCTGGCCATGCTGCTGGCAGTGCTCCATCGTCATGCAGGGGTGGCGACCCATGATCAGGATGTGTTCGTCAATGTGGTTGGGGGTGTCCGGGTCACCGAAACCGCTGCTGATCTGCCGGTGCTTCTGGCGGTTCTCTCCAGTTTGCGCAACCGGCCGCTACCGAATGATCTGTTCGTTTTTGGCGAGATTGGGCTGGCCGGGGAGGTGCGTCCCGTCCCCAGCGGCCAGGAGCGTCTGCGCGAAGCCGCCCGCCACGGCTTCAGCCGCGCCATCGTACCCCGGGCCAATGCCCCCAAGCAGGGAGTCAACGGGTTGGAGGTGATTGCGGTTCAGCGTCTCAGTGAAGCGGTGGACAGCATTTGAACCGGGGAGCCGATGCAGGGCGCGATTTTTTGCTGTGGATGAGTGCTTGTTTTGTCAGGAGTTTTTACAACATGGTCACACCGGAATGGGGTATGCTATCGATAGAGACTCCGGCGATTCTGCCATCTGTTTGTTGAACGCCGGGGTGGTCGTTCGCTCGAGGTAAGCGTGTTGGTGTTTATTTATTGAAAACAAGGAGAAAAAAGTGCTGGCGATTATCAAAATGAGGGTTTTGAAATTCACGGGCAGGTGGTTTGGAGGGCGCCATGTTTTCCTGGCCGGTTTGCTGGTGATTGGGTTGTCGAACCCTCAAGCGGGGCATGCCGCCTTGACGTTCAACTTCAACTACCTTGATGCTGGTTCCGGTTTCGGTTTTTGGGATCCCGTCTACGGGGCAGAGCGCAGAGCCTCGCTCCAGGCGGCAGCGAACGATCTCGGCTCTTATTTTACCGGATATACCGCGTCCCTGGAATTTGACGTTATGTCCCTGGATGAACCCGGCACAGGCATTCTTGCCGGGGGTGGAAGCAGTGTCTATCTGAACCGGGGGAGTTTTCAGCAGACATTCGTTCAGAGTGAGATACTCACCGGTGCAGATGTCAATGGTAGTGCGGCCGATGGTTTTATCGAATGGAATTTTTCTTCCGATACAGCCTGGGACACCGGTGACAGCGTCGCTGACGGCTCCTATGACCTGAAAGCTACCGCCGTGCATGAGCTGCTACACGCGTTCGGGTTTACCTCGGCGGTGGATGACGCGGGTGGTGGATTGGAGTATCTCCCTCCGGGGACACCTGATACCTGGTTTACATTCGATCAGTTTTTGACCAATGGCGCAGGTGAGCCGCTGATTGATCCGGATGGTGTATTCGATGCCGCCAAGGTGGATGACGTGACGGGCGGAACCGGAACAGAGGGGCTGTTTTTCGGTGGCGCCAATGCGGTAGCGGCAAACGGTGGCAATCTGGTCAATCTTTACTCTCCCAATCCTTTCGAGCCTGGCAGCAGTGTTGCCCATCTGGATGATGAATATTTCACCGGCCGCGATCTGGTAATGGAGTCGTCGGTTTATTCCGGAACGGGTACGCGTACTCTGTCAGCAGTCGAGCTGGGGATTTTGAGAGATATCGGTTACGCCAAAGTGGCTCCGGTTCCCGTGCCGGCGGCGGTCTGGTTGATGATGAGCGGATTGGCCATGCTGATTGCCATGAGTCGCCGGCGCCGGGCGCCCGCCGTGGGCCGAACCTGCTGAAGGGTCTGGCGGGTGGTTTTGTGTCGAGCGGATACGGGTGTGTACCGGAGGGCAGCCCTCCGGTTCTCAGCGGCCTGAACAGGAGACTGCCTTGCACTTGTTGTTGTCATTTCTGAGGATGGTGATTTGTCTCCCGCATACAAGGGGATCGAGCATACTGATTTCACCGTAACTATTCAGCATAGTATGAAACAAGCCGGTAACTGTTCAGATTGCCCCTGAAATTTGTCAGTTCAAGGCGAAAAATGGGAGTTTACGGGTGTAAATGACCATTTTTCAACGCGGAAATGGCGGATTTCAGGGGTGAGCTGAATAGTTACATTTCACCTTTCTCTCAACCTGATGGAGACCGCCCCGGTATGACAGATCACCGGTCAACAAAACTGTTTCAACAGTAAAATAAACGCAAAGAAAACGCTGCAGATTAAAAGCCTGGCGAAAAACGACGATACTAAGTAGTGATCTGTCCGGGAATCACAGTCCCGCATCCGCTGGTAATTAAAACAAGAACCCTGAGACCCTGAATCAGGGGAGGAGTGCAGCCATGAAACATTGCTTGAAACAGTTATCGTTGCGACTGGGTGTTGTCGCCCTTGCGGGGTTGCTGGTACCCTCGGGCGCCCTGTATGCCAGTATCGTAGGTACCAAGCACAATCTGTCCATCACCGGCACCGGCTCGGTAAAATCCACCGATGAAACAGAGATTTGCATTTTTTGCCACACACCCCACCAGGCGATAAAAAATGACAATATTCCCTTATGGAATCATGATTTATCGACGACGGCCAGTTATGGTGTGTATACCAGCCCGACTTTCGATGGTGCTTCGAGTGTTTCGGATCTCGGGGGAACCAATGCGGCCACGGCGGCGGTGAGCAACCTGTGCCTCTCATGTCATGATGGAACAGTCGCGATCAACTCATTGAACAACCCCTCCAACGCAACGGGGGGAAATCCAACCATGACCGGCACCGGCGCCGGTGGCGTGATGCCGGCCGGAACCTCCAATATCGGTGCGGATTTGACAGACGATCACCCTGTTAACTTCCGCTATGACGCCGCCCTGTTTGCGGCGGACAGCTCCCTCCATGATCCAGCCAGTTTGACGGAAGTAAGGCTGTTCAACGGTTTTATCCAGTGCGCATCTTGTCATGACCCCCATGAAAGCACCAACCCGACCTTCTTGCGCGTGGACAATACAGGCAGCGCCTTATGCCTCAAGTGCCACAACAAATGAAGAGGGTATGAAACCACTCAAGTACTTCTGCACGACGGCCGTTACAGAGTAGTGACCCGTCACGAAATCGGACTGCCGGGTTGATGATTGGGCTGGCTGTCGAAGTAGGCGACGGCTGAAACAGGGTTTGTACCGGGACAAGCAGGATAGTAGGTGATGTCAAATTTTCTAAAATCTGTAGATGATCGAACGGGTCTGGCTGGCGCCAATCGGCTGGAGATTTTGCTGTTCAGTCTTGGCGTGGATGAAAACAGCGGGCGTGAAGAGATGTTTGGGATCAATGTATTCAAGGTGAGAGAGGTGCTGCGGGTTCCCGAAATAGTTCGTGCGCCCGATATGCCCCCGGGTGTGGAGGGAATGGTCAGCCTGCGGGGCGTCATGATTCCGGTCATTCACATGTCCCATTTTTGCGATGTAAAAGTCAGCAGCAAACCGGATGCGCTGATTGTCACTGAGTACAACTATAACATGCAGGGCTTCCTGGTGGACTCGGTGGATCAGATCGTGCGTATGGAGTGGAGCTCCATCAAGGAACCGCCGGCGATGATGGCGCACCGTCATGGCGGGCTGGTGACCGCCGTGGCCGATCTGAAAGAGGATCGTATCGTGATGATACTGGATGTGGAGAAGATACTGGACGAAACGACAGGCCGCACGGCCGACCCCCATCTTTTCGATGGCATCGAGAAGGCGCAAGTACCTGCAAATATGTTTTTCGCCGATGACTCTTCGGTTGCCCGTACCCAGATTGAGATGACGATGGACCGGATGGGAATCCACCACACCAGCGCCAAAAACGGGAAACAGGCGTGGGAGAAACTATGCAGGATTGCGGCCGAGGCCGAGGCGGAAGGGGTATCGGTGGCAGACAAGCTCGATTTTATACTGACCGATGTCGAGATGCCGGAAATGGACGGTTATGTGCTGACCAAAAAAATCAAGAGCGATAACCGGTTCAAAGGCGTTCCGGTCATCATGCATTCCTCGTTGTCCGCGGCCGCGAACAGCAATATCGGGAAAAGCGTAGGCGCTGACGCTTATGTTGGAAAGTTCAAACCCAAGGAGCTGGCAGAGGTGCTGTTGCCTTTGCTGAAAGACAAAAAGGTGACAGCCTGAACCCGTGACTGCCTGAGTCCTGTTTTCTCCTGGTGATTGTGAGTAGTAACCACCCTGCGGTAGAATAGCGCGTTTTACCGTTGTTTTTCCGCACAGAGGTGGATCTTTATTTCATGAAGCGCAGGCTCTATGTCAAGACGTTTGGTTGTCAGATGAACGAGTACGACTCCGCCAGGATGGCGGAGGCGCTCAATGCCTCACACGGCTTTGAGCGTGTGAACGAGCCGGAGCAGGCGGATTTGCTGCTGCTCAACACCTGCTCGATCCGCGAGAAGGCGCAGGAGAAGGTGTTCTCCCTGCTGGGGGTGTGGCGCGAGTTGAAAGAGCGGCGTCCCGGGCTGATGATCGGTGTGGGCGGCTGTGTGGCCAGCCAGGAGGGTGAACTGCTGCGCAAACGGGCGCCCTGTGTGGATCTGGTGTTTGGTCCACAGACACTGCACCGCCTGCCGCAGATGCTGGAGGCTGTGCAGCGTGGCCAGGGAGGGGTGATCGATGTCTCCTTTCCGGAGATTGAAAAGTTCGACCGGCTTCCCGAACCCCGCGCCGACGGGCCGTCAGCCTATGTGGCCGTTATGGAAGGGTGCAGTAAATACTGCAGCTACTGCGTGGTTCCCTACACCCGGGGGGAGGAGATCAGCCGCCCCTTCGATGATGTGATAGCCGAGGTGGCGCTGCTGGCGCGGCAGGGGGTGCGTGAGGTCAATCTGCTGGGGCAGAATGTCAACGCCTACCGCGGGATGATGGATGACGGCGGGCATGCTGATCTGGCGCTGCTGCTCTCCTACGTGGCGGCGGTGGACGGTATCGAACGGATCCGCTATACCACCTCCCATCCGGTGGAGATGAGCAGCAGCCTGATCCAGGCCTATGCGGAGATCCCCCAACTGGTCAGCCATCTGCACCTGCCGGTGCAGAGCGGATCGGATCGCATTCTGGCGATGATGAAACGCGGCCACAGCGTGCTGGAGTACAAGCGGATCATCCGCCGTCTGCGCGCCGTGCGGCCGGATATCTCCATCTCTTCCGATTTCATCGTCGGCTTTCCGGGCGAGACCGACACCGATTTCGAGGCTACCATGAACCTGATCGCCGAGCTGGGTTTTGACCACTCGTTCAGTTTTATCTACAGCGCCCGCCCCGGCACGCCCGCCGCCGCGCTTCCCGATGATGTCGCTCCCGAGGTAAAAAAGCAGCGTCTGGCCATTTTGCAGCAGCGCATCAACCAGCAGGCGGCGGAGATCAGCCGCGCCATGGTTGGAACGGTGCAGACGGTGCTGGTGGATGGCGTCTCCCGCAAGGACAAACGGCAGCTCAGGGGGCGCACCGGGAACAACCGGGTGGTCAATTTTGATGCCGGCGACCTGTCGCTGATCGGGCGGTTTGCCGAAGTGCAGATCACCGAGGCGCTGCCGAACTCCCTGCGCGGCGAGCTGGTCGTGCACTCCGCGCCGCGGAGTCTCTGTGTATGACCGAGTCCCTGCAAAGCGTCGATTTCGTTCTCGAACCTGCCGACAATCAGCGTCTGGCCAATCTCTGCGGGCAGCTCGACGAGCACCTGCGCCAGGTGGAGCGCCGCCTGGGCGTGGAGATCAACAACCGCGGCAACAACTTCCGGGTCATCGGCAACAGCAGTGCTGTCCGGCTGGCCAGCAAGGTGGTTCAGGCGCTGTATCGGGAGACGGCCGAGAAGCCGCTGACCCCTTCCGGTGTGCATCTCTTTCTGCAACACTCCGGCGTTGACAGCCAGCTGGATCAGCCTGTTGCCGGCGTGCCGGAGACTGTCATTCAGACCCGGCGTGGCCAAATCCGCGGGCGGGGAGCCAACCAGCAGCAGTATCTGCAGCAGATTCAACAGCAGGATGCCATCTTCGGCATTGGTCCCGCCGGTACCGGCAAGACCTATCTGGCAGTGGCCTGTGCGGTGCAGGCGCTGGAGCAGGAAAAGGTGAGGCGCATCGTACTGACCCGGCCGGCGGTGGAGGCAGGGGAGCGGCTCGGCTTTCTGCCGGGGGATCTGGCCCAGAAGATCGATCCCTACCTGCGGCCGCTTTACGATGCCCTGTACGAAATGCTTGGTTTCGAGCATGTCGCCAAATTGATTGAGCGCAATGTAATAGAGGTGGCGCCGCTGGCCTATATGCGCGGCCGCACGCTCAACGACTCTTTCATCATTCTCGATGAGGCGCAGAATACGACCGTGGAGCAGATGAAGATGTTCCTCACCCGGATTGGTTTCGGCTCCCGGACGGTGGTTACCGGTGACGTGACCCAGATCGATCTGCCGCGGGGCTGCCGTTCCGGTTTGCGCCATGTGGTGGAGGTGCTGAAGGGGGTAGAGGGGGTCGGTTTTACCTTTTTCCAGGCCAGGGATGTGGTGCGTCATCAGCTGGTGCAGCGGATTGTGACCGCCTATGAACGGTTTGAAGAGTAGCGCTTGCTGTTGAAAAGCAGTTTTGAATATTACCGTTGATTTACAAATAGCCGTGGAGACGGTGGAGAAACTCCCGGGCAGCGAGCAGTTCGAGGCGTGGGTACGGGCAGCGCTCGAAGGGGTGGGCTTTGCCAGCGGAGAGGTGGAGTTGACCATTCGTATCGTGGAGCCGGAGGAGAGCGCCCGGCTGAACCGGATCTACCGTCATCAGCCGGCCCCCACCAACGTACTGTCGTTTCCGTTCGAGAATCCTCCCGGCGTGGTACTCCCGTTGCTGGGCGATCTGGTAATATGTGCTTCAGTGGTGGTGCGGCAGGCGGCTCAACAGCGCAAGCGCTGCTTGGCTCACTGGGCGCATATGGTTATTCACGGCGTTCTTCATCTGCTTGGGCATGATCATGTTGAACTGCGCCAGGCGCAGAAAATGGAAACGCTTGAAATTTCCATCCTGGCCGGATTAGGCTATGACAACCCCTATGATTATTGACCCGGCAACCCACTATGCCGGGTTGACACGTTGGCAGATTCTGTTTTCGACATATGCTATGGGGTGGCCGCAGCGGGCCTTTTCAATGCCTGTTGCGGGCAAAGCGGGTAACAGCCGAAGCCGGCATAATGGTTGGTGGGTCAATGGTGTGAATGGAGTATGAACGAAGAAGGTCATTCTGACAGTTTTGCGGCGAACGGAGAGAAGCCGCACCGTTCCTGGCTGGAGAAGATTGGCCAGGTTCTGTATCAGGGAGAACCCCGTGACAGGGAAGAGCTGCTGGAGCTGATGCGGGACGCGTCACGGCG
This sequence comes from Gammaproteobacteria bacterium, assembly GCA_015491735.1. Lineage (GTDB taxonomy): Bacteria > Pseudomonadota > Gammaproteobacteria > Thiohalospirales > Thiohalospiraceae > DRMK01. The sequence continues at coordinate 20,660 of WFVH01000025.1, read as the reverse complement.
CGGCCTGCTGGACAGCGATGCCCTGGCGATGATCGAGGGGGTGCTGCAGGTAGCCGAGATGCAGGTGCGGGACATCATGATTCCCCGTTCCCAGATGGTTGTCGTGGAGCATGATGCCGATCCCCGTTCCTATCTTCCCGTGATTATCGAGTCGGCCCACTCCCGTTTTCCGGTGATTGGCGAGAGCAGGGACGAGATTGTCGGCATCCTGCTGGCCAAGGATCTGCTCGCCCTGCTGGCGCAGGGGGAGGATGCGGTGTTCGATATTCGCGAGGCGCTGCGGCCGGCGGCGTTCATTCCCGAAAGCAAACGGCTCAATGTGTTGTTGAAGGAGTTTCGGGCCAGCCGCAATCACATGGCCATCGTCGTTGATGAATATGGGGGTGTGGCCGGACTCGTAACCATCGAAGATGTGCTGGAACAGATTGTCGGCGAGATCGAGGACGAACATGATTTCGACGATGATACCTACATCATGCAGTACGGTTCCAACCGGCATACGGTCAAGGCGTTGACCCCTATCGACGAATTCAACGAGTATTTCGGTAGTGATTTCAGTGACGAGGAGTTTGATACCATCGGTGGTCTGGTGATGCATGGTTTCGGGTATATGCCGAAGCGGGGAGAGACGGTTATCCTCGACCCGTTTCAGTTCAAGGTGCTGCGCGCCGACAATCGCCGAATCCATCTGCTCCAGGTGACCAAAATCGACAGTGCCGGTAAACAACCGCAAGAGCCTGCGCCGGATCAGGGTTGAGGATCCTTTTGTCCACTCCAGAGCGTCCAGGTGGGGTGATTGCAGGGTGGCGGGGCGATCTGCTGGTTTTTGGAGCAGGAGCGGGGTTGCCGTTCGCTTTTGCTCCTTACCATCTGTTTCCCCTCGCAATTGTTTCTCCGGCGCTGCTGTTCCTGGCCTGGCTGCCGCTTGCGCCGGTCCGGGCGTTCTGGCGTGGCTGGTTGTTTGGTTTGGGGATGTTCGGTGTTGGCGTCTCCTGGATTTTCGTATCGATACATAAATTCGGCTCTGCCAGCATTCCGCTGGCGGCTCTGTTCACCTTGCTGTTCGTCTCTGTTCTGGCGCTGTATCCGGCGTTACTGGGTTACGTGACCACACGTCTGCTAAGCCGGTGGCGTGGCGACTGGCGGTTAACCGCAACGCTTGGTTTGCTGGCAGTCATGCCGGCGCTGTGGACGCTGTTCGAGTGGTGGCGTGGCTGGTTCCTTACCGGGTTTCCCTGGCTGAATCTGGGTGTTAGCCAGATTGGCGCTCCGCTGGCCGGGTTGGCGCCGGTGCTGGGGGAGTACGGAGTATCCTGGGCCGCGGCGTTCAGCGCCGGTCTGCTGGCGCTGATACTGCTTCGGCCGGTTTGCCGCTGGCACTGTCTGGCTGCATTGGCGCTTCTTTGGGGGGGGGCATGGCTGGCGGGCAGGGTTGAGTGGACTCAACCGGTTGATGCGCCAATCAAGGTAGCCCTGCTGCAAGGCAATGTCCCCCAGGAGATCAAATGGCTTCCTGAACAGTTACAGCCGAGTCTGGAGCTGTATACCGGCCTTACGGCGCAACACTGGGACAGCGACCTGGTTATCTGGCCGGAAACGGCAGTCACCGCCTTCCACCATCAATTGAAGGACGGTTTTATCTCCTATCTTCGGCAGGCGGCGATGGATCATGATACCGACCTTCTGGTGGGACTGCCCATCATCGATCAAACAACAGGCCGCTACTACAATGCCGTGATGAGCCTGGGCAGCCATCAGGGGTTCTATCGCAAGCATCATCTGGTCCCGTTTGGGGATTTCCTGCCGTTTGAGGAGCAGCTGCGAGGCCTCATCGCCTTTTTCGATCTGCCCATGTCCTCCTTTAGTCCGGGACCGCTTGAGCAGCCATTGCTGCAGGCTGCGGGTTACAAGGTCGGAATCTCCATCTGTTATGAAGATGCTTTTGGCTACGAAGTGATTCGAACCCTGCCAGAGGCGGCATTTCTGGTCAATGTGAGCAATGATGCCTGGTGGGGGGACAGCTTTGGCCCCCACCAGCATTTGCAGATAGCCGCCATGCGCGCTCTGGAAGGCGGACGCATGTTGTTGCGTTCCACCAATACCGGCATAACGGCAATCGTCGATCATCGTGGAGGTATCGTCTCCACTGCTCCGCAGTTTCAGGTGGCGGCGTTGACCGGTCAGGCACAACCCCGCCAGGGCGCCACCCCCTACGTGACATGGGGCAATCTGCCAGTGGTTGTGTTCATGACAGGCGTGCTCGGCGCGGTTTTACTGCGCCGTGGAAGGTAAATCACTACCGGCCAGCATTCTGATGAACCGGCTTCTGTCGGTTGCGGATATCTTCCGGAAGTGAATGAAACGGGAGTGCTGGTGCTGGGAGGTCAGTGGCATTTCAATCCCCCATAGTGGCGCAACCCCGGTGGGCAGCAAGGAGTATCTTACGTCAATCAGCATGTTCTGGCGGGCCGGGTGCCTGGCGACAAAGTTGTCAGAGAAACGGATGAAGCGGGAGATGTCATGCGCAACGGCTGAACCGGCTTTCAACTCCGGAAGATCCCGCCGGGTATCGAATTTCGCGAGCCGCCCTCCCGGATAGATGCGCGCTGACGAAAAGGGTATGATCCGGACGGCATCAATGAAGAAAACCCCTTCGCTCTCATAGACGGAGCGCCACAGTATCAGGTTCGCAACGGTGGGCTTTACTACCTGGCGCTCGATCGTGTGCCCGCGTTGCCGGGCCAGTTCATGGATTGCCGTTTCGGCCTGGTGCTGTTGAAAAACACCTGCTGCCAGGTAAGCGCCTGCAAGCAGCAGCCCTCCTCTGGCAACTGCCGGGCGCGCTTTCGTAACACCATATATCAGCGCAAAAACAAGGATGAGGGAAAAAACGGGATCAAAAATGGATATGATGCTCCAGGCGAATCGCTCACTGCTCAATGGCCATAGCAAAAGGGTTCCATAACTGGTGCAGCTGTCGAGAAGGCCGCTCATGCTATAACCCAGCAACGCATACAGATAGAGCCGCTGGGGCGAAATGCGTCTTCTCAAGAACGGCCACAGGATCAGGAAGGCGATCCCTGCGCCAAAGGGAATGAAAAACAGGGAGTGGGAGAAATGGCGGTGAAACTCGACCGTCAACAGCGGATCGCCCGGCGATCTGATCAAGGCATCTGCATCCGCCAGCAAGCCGGCGGCAAAACCGATCAATACAGCGGTCTTCGACTCCCTGCGCCGGGCGAAGGCCAGGGCCATCGTACCCCCCACCAGACCCTGCGTAACAATATCCATGATAGACGATCCGTTTGGGTATTATCCGCCGAGCCAGATCAGCGGTTGTAGCGGTCATGTTAGCTTGCTGCTCGATTCCACACAACATGGCCGTTGCATCAAGGGGTTTTTCAGGGAGGGCGTTGCCAGGGAGTGATTGCCGGATGGTTTTCCCTGGTAACACGGCGTTGGAAAAGTGTGTTGAGTCAGGATGATCTGTCTGTTTCCCGGAAGAACCGATCGATACGCTCCCCGGCCTGGTCGAATAGCGAGAAAGTTGCGCTGAGGAGATTGCTGCTTTCCCCGGCAAGTTCGGCCGCCCTGATTTTTCTCAGTCTGATCAGCCGTTCTTCGATATCTGCCTGGTGTTGACGGATCCGGTCAAGCGCTTGCCGGGCCTTGCCGCGAACAGTGGCGTTTTTGCTGTTCTCCAACTGCTCCATTTTGTTAACGCGTTCTTGCAAATCTATCAAACGGGTTTCAAGCAGATCGAGGGCATCTTCAAAATCCAGTTCTTCGAATTCGTGCAGGTTCATTGTGATTTCTCCTTTGATAAGCGCATGGGCTACCAGATAGATGAGGGTGGGGATGGCGCAAATCAAGCGGATCGATGGCTGCTCCCCGTGCTTTCAAGTTTTTTCTGGAAAACAGTGGATGGTTGTCGTACAATGGACGCTGCTACAGATTTTGTTATTGGCGGCATTGGTTGTTCCGTCCCGTTACTCCCGAAATTCCCCGTTTCATTACCTGTATGCAGTGTTGTTCAATTATTATTCCAAATTAAGGTAAAAGTTATATGGCTACAGGTACTGTAAAGTGGTTCAATGAATCCAAAGGTTTTGGTTTTATCTCTCAGGATGACGGTGGCGCAGATGTATTTGTGCATTTCAGCGCGATTCAGGATTCGGGTTTCAAGACCTTGAACGAAGGCCAGGCGGTCACCTTCGAGGTTGAAAACGGTCCTAAGGGTCCCCAGGCAACCAGTGTTACCGCCTCTTGAATAGAGCGTTATCGGTTTAACAGGTATGGAGAGCCCCGCTTCGGCGGGGTTCTTTTTTTACAAAACCGTCTCCATTGGTGCCGTTTCTGACGAACCTCCCTGCCGGGCATCAGCACCTTGTTATATCCAGCGTGACAAATAGAACCGTTTGCAGTAAAACGGGGGTGCCGGCGGGAAACGTGGTGTTTGCTGGCTGCCGTGTTGTGATACAGATTGCAACTGGCGGCAACTAATGGGTTTTACAACAGTTTCATGCTCCAGAAAGGGGTGCAGAATTGAAAAAATTATTTGTAGGTAATTTGCCTGCCAATACCAATGAGCAGAACCTCCAGGCATTGTTTTCCGAATTTGGCACGGTGCGTTCGGTAAAGCTGGTAATGGATGTTTTTTCCGGTCAATGCAAGGGATTCGGTTTCATCGAGATGGAGGGTCATGAGGCCCGGGCCGCTATCGCCGGCCTGAATGGCAAAAGTTTCAACGGCAAGACCATCAAGGTTGGGTTCGAGTCTCCCCGGCCGGGGCGGAAGCGCCGTTATTGACCGTTGACCCATTGAACACAGCGGTACGCGCGGACAGGTTATGACTTGATCGCGCCCGCCAGCAGTGTTGCCAGTTGCAGGCGGTTGGTTGGATGAGGGACGGTATCACAACTCCAGATCTGCTCAATTCCGGCGCGCTGCAGGCGTTGCCGGGTGTCATCAAAAAACAGCGCGTGGGTAACCAGCGCCGAGATGCTGGCCGGTTTGTGGGGGAGCAACTCCCTCGCTGTTATTTCCAGGGTTTGCCCGGTGCTTGCCACATCATCTACAAGAACGACATGGCGGCCTGTGTAGTTGCCATCGGGTAGTGTGATACGCACGCTCCGGTCCCCCAAACGCTCTTTTCTGGCGATGCAGTAGTCTGTCTGGTTGTGTCTGGCGATGGCGGCTACCCACTGAACGGACTCTTCGTCCGGGCCAATCAGCAGGGGATTGTCCATCTGTTTTTCCAGCCAGGCGGCCATAACGCCGGTGGCGGAGAGGGCGATGGCCCGTTCCACCGGCACTGCCTGCTGCAGATTGTGGACCCGGTGCAGGTGCGGATCGACGGTGACCAGTGCATCGAAGTGGCTGGCCAGCAGTTCACCGATGATGCGTTGGCTGATAGCCTCGCCCGGGTGAAACGCCTTGTCCTGGCGCATGTAACAGAGATAGGGGGCCACCAGGGAGATTGATACGGCGCCCAGGCGGCGGGCCGTGGCGGCGGCGAGGAACAGTTCGATGAGTTTCTCGTTGGGTTGGTACAGGCTGCGGCAGAAGATGATCCGTTGTGGCAGCTTTTCCGGCAACCGGATGCGGCTTTCACCGTCGGGGAAATGGTGGATCTCCACCGCCTTGCAGGGAAAACCGGCGGCGGCAGCCATCTTCTCCGCCTGCTGGCGATATTCGGGAAAACCGAGTACCAGCGAACCGCTGTTCATGGGGGGGATCCGATTTGATAGCCGCTCATATTCGCGGCCGCCTCCCGGGCAAACTGGAAGTCTGAAGGAAATTCGGCATAGATGGTGTACAGCGGTTCACCCGCCTCGACCGGATCTCCAGCCTTTTTGTGCAGATCGACGCCGCTGCCCTTGTCCAGTGGTGCGCCGGCCAGCCGGGCGATATGCGCCATCTGCAGATTGTCGATCGATTCGACGCGGCCGCCCCGCGGAGCCACCACCTTGTGGCGCAGATGCCCCAGTTGGGGTGGCTTTTCATTTGCGCCTTGTGCCTCGGCAATAGCCTGCATCTTCTCCAGCGCCCGGCCGGAGTCGAGGATATTGCGTGCAATGATGTATCCCTGTCCACCGCGGACATCCGGATCGAATTCCAGTATTCTGCCGGCCAGTTGCAACGATTTTTCCCGCAGATCGGTGGGGGCGTCGGGCCGGTTGTTCAGCACATCCATCACATCGCGGGCCTCCAGTACCGGGCCGATGCCGCGCCCGACGGGTTGACGGCCATCGGTCAGGATGACATCCAGATGCAGACCCAGGCGGTCGCCCACATACTCGAACAGCTTGCGCAACCGCATCGCGGTGAGGCTGCTGCGCACCTTGGCGGTGGGGCCGACGGGGATATCGATTAGCAGATGGGTAGAACCTGCAGCGATTTTCTTGGACAGAATGGAGGCGGTCATCTGGCCCGAGGAGTCCAGCGACAGGGGGCGTTCGACCGAAATGAGGATATCATCGAGCGGAGCCAGCCTTGCTGTTCCGCCCCACACCAGGCAACCGCGCTGCCGGCGCACGATCTCGTGAAGCTGCTCCATCTCCAGTTTGACGCGAGCCAGCACTTCCATGGTATCCGCAGTGCCGGCCGGGGAGGTGATGGCGCGGCTCGAGGTCTTTGGCATCAACATGCCGTGTGCGGCGACGATGGGGACCACCACCATGGTGGTACGGTTGCCCGGGACACCCCCGATGCAGTGTTTGTCCGCCACCAGCGGCTCCCCCCACTCCAGTCTTTCGCCGGTCTCGATCATGGCGCGCGTCAGATAGAGCACCTCCTCGCGCTCCATCCCTGTTTCGGCACAGGCAACCAGAAAGGCGGCCATTTCGATTTTGGAGTAACGGTTGGCGACAATGTCCCTTGAAATGGCCAGATAATCATCGAAGTCCAGCCGCTCCCCGGCTATTTTCCGGTGAACCGCCTTGAGTGACAGCGGCGGTTTGGCGTGGGTGACCCTCAGCGGTGCGCCTTCCTCCAGCCCCAGCTGCCGGAACGCCTGCTCGCACAAACCCAACTGGCCCGGCGCGGTGATAGACTCATCATCGACCACATTCAGCACGGCAATGACCGGCGCACCATCCTCTGCCTTGTGAATCTCTATTTTGCTCAGGGCTTGAAACCCCTCGGTGCGATAGACCGTACAGTCCCGGTGCAGATAGGCTACATTTTCCTTATGGGTGTCAATGGCGACATGGCGCAGTTTCAGCACATTCATGTTTTTTTACAGAGGTTGCAACGGGAAGTTACTAACCCAATATCAGATTTATAGCGCAAACGGTGACTGATTGCACGCTGCCAAGGTGATGAATGATGAGCAGGAAAACGCCCGGGGAGGGTCAACATCTCAAGTCGACGGATGATTACGCCCGGCAAAGCGTAGAAAAAACCCTCCAGGAATTGCAGGTCGACATGGAAAAAGGGCTGGGTGATGAGGAGGCGCGCCGGCGCCTGGCCCGTTACGGTTACAACGAGATCAGGGAAAAGGAGGAGCCGCTCTGGCACCGGGTGATGCGCCGTTTCTGGGGGCCGATCCCGTGGATGATCGAGATTGCGGCGATTCTCTCCGCGCTGGTTCAGAAATGGGAAGATTTCACCATCATTTCCATCATGCTGCTGGTGAACGCCGGCCTGGACTTCTTTCAGGAGCATCGGGCCCTCAATGCGCTGAAGGCGCTCAAGCAGCGCCTGGCCACCGAGGTGATCGTGATGCGCGATGGCAGGTATCACACCGTTGCCGCCCGCGAGCTGGTTCCCGGTGACATCATCAAACTCAAGATCGGTGACATCGTGCCAGCGGATGTGCAGCTGGTGCAGGGGGACTATCTGCTGGTAGACCAGTCCGCGCTCACCGGAGAGTCACTGCCGGTCAGCAAAAAAACCAGTGAAGTGGCCTACGCCAACACCATCGCCAAACAGGGAGAGATGCTGGCGGTGGTGGTCAATACCGGAACCCGCACCAACTTCCACTCGGTGGTTGCGCTGGTGGCCAAAGCCAGTCTGGAAGAGCGCAGCCACTTCCAGAAGATGGTGATTCAGATCGGCAATTTTCTCATTTTGATTACACTGGTGCTGGTGTTGATTATCATCATGGTGGCGCTGTTCCGCAATGAAGATTTCATCGAAATCGCCCGTTTCGCCATGGTGCTGACCGTGGCGGCGATCCCGGTGGCGTTGCCGGCGGTGCTGTCGGTGACCATGGCGGTGGGTGCGGTTAATCTGGCGCGGCGCAAGGCGATTGTCAGCCGCCTGACCGCCATCGAAGAGCTGGCCGGAATGGATGTGTTCTGCTCCGACAAGACCGGCACGCTGACCCGCAACGAGATGAAAGTGGCATCACCGCTGATGCTGGGGAGTCATCAGGAGCAGGAGCTGTTTCTGGTCGCGGCGCTGGCCTCCCGGCTGGAGAATCGTGATCCCATCGAGCTGCCCATCTTCCACTACATCGATGAGCACTTCCCCGAACTGGATTGGCGCTCCTGGCGTCAGATCGACTTTGCGCCATTTGACCCCATCCGCAAGCGGACCGAGGCTGTGATCGAAAAGGACGGGGAGCGCTTTGTTGCGGTAAAGGGCGCTGCCCAGGTGCTGCTGGAGATGGCCGAGCTGCCGGAGCGGGAGATCTGGAGTGTTAACCAGATGGTGGATCTGCTGGCCTCCAAGGGCTACCGTACGCTGGCGGTTGGTCGCCAGAAGGATGGCAAGCCGCTGGAACTGATCGGCCTGATTCCGTTATACGATCCACCGCGCAAGGACTCGGCCCGGGTCATCGAGGAGATGCGCGGCTATGGCGTTACAGTAAAGATGGTGACCGGCGACAACAGCGCCATCGCCCGGGAGATTGGCCATCTGCTGGGTCTGAAACCGCACGCCATGAACTCCAGCCAGCTCTCCGGCAGCGCCGGTAACGAGCTGCTGGGGCTGACGGAGGTGTTGGCTGCGGCCATCTACCAGCGCCTCAAGCCGGAGGTGCCCCGCAACGAGGCGCAGCAGTTTGCCAGAGCGGTGATGGACAGCGTGCAGGAGATGTATGACACTACGCTGCTGGAGCGCGAATTTATCCATACCCATGAGTCGGCCATTATCGAGATGATCGAGGAGGTGGATATCTTTGCCGAGGTGGTGCCGGAAGACAAATACCGCATTGTTGATACGCTGCAGAAAGGTGGCCACATCGTGGCAATGACCGGTGACGGGGTGAACGATGCGCCGGCGTTGCGCAAGGCGGACTGCGGCATTGCGGTATCCAATGCTACCGACGCGGCGCGCGCCGCCGCGGACATCATTCTGACCGCTCCTGGCCTGGATGTGATCAACGAGGCGGTAAAACAGGCGCGCATCACCTTCGAGCGGATGAAGAGCTACGCCATTTTCCGCATCGCCGAGACCATCCGCATCATCCTGTTTATGGCGTTGAGCATCGTGGTATTCAACTTCTACCCACTCACCGCACTGATGATTATTTTGCTGGCGCTGCTCAACGATATTCCCATTCTCGCCATCGCCTACGATCGCACCAGGGTGGACAAAAAACCGGTACGCTGGAAGATGCCGGAGCTGCTGACCGTAGCCACCGTGCTGGGGGTGTCCGGGGTGGTTTCATCGTTTTTGCTGTTCTATATTCTGCAGCGGATGGCTTTCCCCGAGGAGATCATTCAGAGCTTGCTGTTCCTCAAGCTGATTATCGCCGGACACAGTACCCTCTATATAACACGGGTGGAGGGGTGGTTCTGGCAGCGGCCTTTCCCGGCGCCACTGCTGTTTTTCGCCACATTTGGAACCGAGATTCTGGGCACGCTGATAGCGGTGTATGGTTTCCTCATTACCCCTATCGGCTGGGAGTATGCGGCATGGATGTGGGGTTATGCACTGGTCTGGTTCCTGTTCAATGACATGATAAAGATGGCCACGTACCGCTTTCTGCGCCGCAAGGATGCAGCACTGATTTGAGAGGCGCCGACTGCCGGCCAGCGTCCGGGGCAAGGCGCTCCTCGCAGCAAATGGCCGTCGTCCGTTGCAAGAGGCGCACCAATCCACCGGAGTGGATTGGGAGCGCGAAGCGACCCCGAAGGGGTGGAATACAGGGATGTATTCCATCAACGCCGCCATGGATACTGAATCCTGATTTGTTACCTTGACGGAGTACTAAGCACCAGAGGAGTTGAATACAATGTCAGACGAAACCAGCAGTGATCTGCAGCAGGTGCGCAACATCGTGCAGCAGGCGGTCGAGAAAAATGAAGATGTGCAGGCAGCGGTTCGGGACATCACGCTGAAGGCGCTGGGCAAAGGTGAGTTGGACAGGGAGCGTATAACATCGGTCGCCGAAGCGGTGATGGCGGGCGCCGGTGATGCGGTGGCAAAAGGGGGAGAGCGGCTGAAGGAGAGTCTGAGCGAAACTGCGGCCGGTCTCGAGCAGGCGCTGATTCAGGCGGCGGATGCCTTCCGGCTGGCTATCGAAGAGGCGGCAGGAAGGATAAACGAGTTCAGTTCCGGTGAACTGAAGCGCTCGGTGAATGATCTGGACAGCCTGGAGGATATCTTTGTCGAAACCCTGCAGCGCACCGCCAAAAACGGTGGAGAGATTGTCCGCGGCATCGCCGAAGATCTGGCAGCCCATGCACACAACAGTGGCACCAGCGTGGGCCGGCACGTTGCCGAAAACATGGAAAGCCTGCAGAACCGGCTGCGGGAGCTGGGTGCGGATACCGCCGGGGCAGGGGAGGCGGCAGCCAGCCGCATCAGCCAGATTGCCCGCGGCGTTCTGGCCGGAGCGGGGGAGGCCCTGATCGCTCTTGCGGAGGGAAAACGGGAGCCGCAGGACGACAACCACTGATGTTCTGGGAAACGCTGGGTGCGGCCCGCGATCTGGGGCGTCTGCACACCATCGCTTCGGTGCTGATTCGTCACGGCATGGGTGAGTTGGTGCGCAAGCTGGGAATCGGCCGGTTTCTGGAGCAGGCGGGCAGGGTGTTGCACTGGGGGGAGAGTGGTGAAGTGGAGGAAACCACCGCACCGGAACGGATGCGCGTCGTGCTGCAGGAGCTGGGGCCGACCTTCGTCAAGTTGGGGCAGGTGATGGCCACCCGGATCGATCTGTTTCCGCCGGAGTGGATCGATGAGTTCGAGAAGCTGCAGGATGAGGTTCCTCCGGTTCCGTTTGAAGCGCTGTACGCGCAACTGGAGGAGGATTTGGGCCAGCCGCCGGATGAGATATTTCCGCGCCTGGAGAGAGATGCTCTGGCTGCCGCCTCCATCGCCCAGGTTCACCGGGCAGAGCTGAGCGATGGCGCCCGGGTAGTGCTCAAAATCCGCCGCCCCGGTATCGAAAAGACGGTCAACGCCGATCTGCATCTGCTGGCCCGTTTTGCCGAGATTGCCGAGGCGGAGATCCCCGAGCTGCGCCGCTACCATCCGGTGGCAATGGTGCGCCAGTTCAGCCGCTCGCTGCGCCGGGAGCTCAATCTGGAAAACGAATCCCGATCAGCAGAGCGGGTCGCCGCCAATTTCGCCGGTCGGCGCGATATCATCATTCCAAAAATATACTGGCAGTGGACCTGCAGGCGCCTCAACGTCCAGCAGTATATCGAGGGTATCCCGGCGAGGGATCTCGAAGCCATCGAGGCGGCCGGGCTGGAGCGCCCGCTGTTGGCGCGGCGGGGTGTCAACGCCATTCTGCAGATGACGCTGGTAGACGGTTTTTTCCACGCGGATCCACACCAGGGCAACCTGTTCTATCTGCCGGAAAACCGGATCGCCTTTATCGACTTTGGCATGACCGGCAGCCTGTCAAAACTGCGCCGGGAGCAGGTGGTGGATCTGCTGTACGGGATGATGATGCGCGAGACCGACAATATCATCGATGTACTGCAGGAATGGACCGGCGGGACGAGCGCGGTCGATACCGACCGGCTCAGCGATGAGCTGGAGGCTTTTCTCGATTCCTATCACGGACTGACGCTGAAACAGCTGGATTTTACCGCCATGCTGGCTGATCTGATGGCTTTGTTCCGTGACCACCAGCTCAGCCTGCCCCCCGACCTCTCCATGCTGCTGAAGGCATTTGTCTCTCTGGATGGGCTGGGCCGCAAGCTGGATCCGGATTTCAATATCGTGGCCGAGATAACTCCGTTTCTGCAGCGCATCATCATGAAACGCTACCTGCCTTCCAGCCTGGTGAAGCAGGGGTGGAGCAACCTCTCCGGGGGTTTCGAGCTGCTGACCGGGTTGCCCCGCGACATCCGCCGGCTGCTGCGCATGGCGCGGCGCGGCGCGCTGCAGGTTCATGTGGATGTCACCCGCCTCGATCACTTCGGTCATCAGTTGGACCGCGCCGCCAGCCGCATCTCGGTAGGTATGGTGACGGCGGCGCTGATTATTGGCACCTCGATTGTTCTTACTGCTCCGGAGCATGGGCCAACGGTGCTGGGGTACTCCCTGTTCGTGGTGCTGGGTTTTATCGCTGCCTGTCTGGGGCTTGCCTGGTTATGGGTATCCATCTGGCGCGGCAGGCGGGAGTGAGCGGGATGGTTTTTTCTTGGTAACTATTCAGCTCACCCCTGAAATCCGCCATTTCTGCGTTGAAAAATGGTCATTTACACGCGTAAACTCCCATTTTTCGCCTTGAACTGACGGATTTCAGGGGCAATCTGAACAGTTACCGGCTTGTTTCATACGATGCTGAATAGTTACTTTTCTTGTAACCCTGAAAATTTGCAGTTCGCAGAGTGGTTGCTTTTTCTTTTCGCCTCTTGAAAAACAGCGATCCCGAATCCATATAACGAAGAAGGTCGACCGGGGTAGGTAGCTCAGGAAATGGAGGAGCATTACGGCGATGACCATACTCGCTGCCGTTTTTGAAAATCCGCAGCACGCACACGCGGTGGCTGAGCGGCTGATTGAGCATGATTTTCCCATGGACAAAATCTCCCTGTTGCAGCGCGCCCGAGGTCAAGGAGACGATTTTCTCGGCGTTTCCTATGAAAGTGAGCGTGAGCGCTTCAAGGTTTGGGGCGAACAGGGTGCTGTGTGGGGCGCATTGGGCGGCTTGCTTGCCGGAGCGATGGGATTGTTCGTGATTCCCGGCGTTGGTCCATTGCTGGTGCTGGGTCCTTTTGCCGAGCTGATTGCCGGAGCCGTTGTGGGCAGCGGATTGATGAGCGGTGCGGCGGCCGTTACGCATCTGACCATCGCCTTGCGGCGCATGGGTATACCCGGTGAGGATCTGGCCTATCTGCATCAATCCATAATGGATGGCAAGACACTGTTGCTGCTGCAGTATGGCAAGCGGGATGAGAGCGATTGGCAAAAGATTGTATCCAGGGGCAGAGCTGAGTCGGTGCGGCTCTTTCCCGGTTGAGGAACCGGACCGATCGGAATCCGGTTCATGCACCGGCGGTTTCAATGACCGGTTTATCCGGGGGGAGAGAGATGGGTAAACAGCTGGCAATACCATGGCAATCACCCGTGACTCAGCTGCTCGTGGCGCAAGCCGCGCTGACTGCGCAGATCAAGGCGATGCAGGCCGAGTATGCAACTTGGCATAGAGAGCACAGAAAATGGAAGAAAGATATCGTCGGCTGGAAAAGAAAACAGCGCCGTATCGAAGCGATACTGTATCAACTGGAGAGAGAACTTCCCGATTATCGTGATGTTGCCACTCATCTGTCCGATGTTATCGAGGATCATGAAAACCGCTTGAAGGAGCATGAAAAACGGCTGGCTGCCGTCATGGCCCGGGGAGAAAAAGATCCGGTCAAACGGGAAAGACTGGAGACGGAGCATCGCAAACAGGCAAGCATCCATGCAGAGGTACAGAAGGAGCAAGAAGCATTCCGCAAGGCGTATCTGGCAACCATGGCAAAAGTGGAGCAGCTGGTGAAACGGTTACAACTGGAGATTGCAAGCTGTTAGTTGTAGTAGTTCAGACTTGCTCTGACAGTTACCGGTTCTCCCCCGTGGATTCAACTACCACACATTTCTGGTAGTATCACCCGCCTTCTTCTCCGGCAAGGCTGCTGGCAGCAGTGCTGAATGGAGAGTCTGTTCAATGCCTTTCTCCAGCCAGCGCGTCAGGTTGGGGTGGGGCACCAGCCCTTGGTGGTTCATTTTGAAGCCGGCCTCCCCGAGCAGGCGCTGGTAAGGGCCGGAGCCATACAGGCGGTTCGAGACAATCAGTACGCGGCCACCGTTTTGATTGCCTTTTTCGATCCGCCTCCGGATCTTTTCCAGAGACTGTCTCCTTTTGTCCGGCCAGTCTTCGCGCATGGTCATGGCCTCGATGGATCTGAACGGGGGAAGCTTCTTGCGTATTTGCTCGATGTTACCGTTGATGATGTCGATCCAGCGTTTGTCTGTCTCATCATCCCCGGCTCCGTGGGCAAGCAGGATGACAGTTTCATTTTTGGGCTGTTCACTGATCTCCAGAATACGCTCCTCAAGAATCTTTGCAATGAGAGGGTCTTCTTCATAGCCGCCAAAGGGGTAGAAAACCGCGCTGCTGCGGATTCGCGGCGGCAGTGATCCGTGATGGTGGCCCGGGGGCTGCCTGGACAGCCCGAGGATATAGTCGGTTTTCGCCTTCATGCTCTCCTCCATGGCGTACATGCGGATGAAGATGATTCGTTTGATTCCGTCCCGCTCCAGCTTCCGTACCGCCTGTCCCAGAATCAGCGGGTCACCCATGCCGGGCGCAACTTCCACCCGGTAGCGCTTTCGCAGTGGTGTGATGACCGTTTCCAGTCCGTCATTGTAGGGTTGAATGGAGCCATGGGGCATGATCAACACACCGATCTGATCCATCGATGCGGGTGAGTGACGGTTTGCGGTTTTTTCGAGCCAGGTCAGCAGGTCAGAGTGGGGCAGCAATGATTTGCCCACGTCGATTCTGAACTCCGCGAACCGCTGCGCCAGCCAGTGCTCGCGGGACATACGCTGATCGAATTTGACGCCAATGAAAAAGGGCACTAGCAGGGCGTGCCCGCGTTTTGCCGCAGTGCGAACTATCTGCTCGTCGATCGCCCTGTTTTTCTCCGCAGCATCAGTTGCATTTTGATCATAATAGACGTGAACAGCGATCTCCTCGAACCGGTGGCGGTCGGTAATTTCGCCAAGCAACGCGTCTATATCCTTTTTTATCTCTTGGTGGCTGGCTTCATCCATTGCGCCGGTGCCGACTATTATCAGGCGTTCTTGAGTCGGGTCGGTACTCAACTCCTCCACCCGATCGAGCAGGATCTGGGCGGTCAGATAGCTCTCCGCCATGGCTGGCGCCCACTCGAGGGTGGCAGATTCCGCAAACTCCCTTGCCCGATCCCGGTACCGTTTATAGACGGGATCGGCATCGGAGAGGAAAAAGGGGATTGCGATGATCTTCTCTGCCCCCACTCTTTCAAGGTCACTTACCGCCCGATGAATGTACTCGTCATAACTGGTTTTTACTCCTGGCTGGTTGTATCCGACCAGAGCCAGCCGGGCCGGGTACGCCTGCCGGAACTGCTCCACTATTGCGACAATCTCCTGATTACCGAGAAAGCCGCGATCCCGGGCCATCACCAGAAACCCGGTTTTTGCGGCTCCCGCCTGGCAGTAGTGCGCAAAAAGGAGCATTACGCAGAATATGCCTGCCTGAAGGACGAACTGTGGCCACATCTTGCTCAAACTCATCTTTTCACCCCTTTCTCAATAGATCTTTCCGAAGCGCCGGCAACGACGGATGGGTACATGTTCTGGCTTGAACCTCTGCCCACGAACGTGGGTTCGCTTTTCCCGCCATCCTGGCGGCTCGCCCTTTCCCGCTTCAACTCATCCACCACCATCTTGACCCCTTTCCAGAACTCCAGGACAGGGTTGTCCGGCTGCCCCTGGATCCGGCACTCCCGGATGGCATCGCTGGCCAGTCGGTCCAGTTCCGCTATGCGCTCGTTTGTCATGCTCAACCTCCTTATGTATCAAAAGAAAAACCCGCTTCCCGGACCAAACGGAGGAACGGTGCTTCAAACAGTGGGAAGCGGGGGAAATTGTTATTACCGGTGTTTCATTGCCGCTCACAACCTGCCGGTTCCACCCTGCCCGGATGCGATCCAGCGCCACCGTTTCGCCATGCGCCGATACTGGCACAGCTTCCAGCGGGGGATCTCCTCGTCCGCTTCAGGGTGGGCGAGCAGTGCCGCCAGCAGTTCGGTGATTTTCCCGGCAAGCCGTTCGTACCGGCGGTTTCGCTGATATCTGCGGATGCACAGCTCCAGGTTTTCCTCGATTTCCCGGGGCGGTGGCATGCGTGTTCCGGGCGGCGGTACATTCTGCTCTTCCGGATCCGCTGGTTTCCCTCCTCCGTCCAGCGATCCGGATCTGGTTAAAGGGTGGGCATCCCTGCCCGTACGGTCTCTTCCCTGGAAAAAGGGTGTGTGTGTCGTCATGGGGAATGCTCCGAAAACAGTTTCATGGGTTCTCCCCGCCGTTTGCCCGTACCTCGACGTAGGACATCATGCCCCGCGCGGCGTGAGGCAGGATGTGGCAGTGGAACAGCCAGCCGCCGGAGCGGCCTCTCAGGTTCCCGGCGGGATCGGCGTTGACGATGGCATCTGCTCCGCCCCAGGCAACGGTTTCCGCCACCGTTCTGCCCGGGCCGGGCGCAAAGCGGACGGCTACTCTGACCGTTGTGCTGGTTCCGCTCATGCCGGGGCGGCGCGGCAGATCGACGGTATCCTTGTTCTCCCGATACGGTGCTCGTGGGTGTCATCCGGCCCCTTGTTGGTTACCCGAAAGCTGACCTTACCCGCCTTGACCGCGGTTTTGTCCAGCGAGATGCCCCACTCCTCGAGGGTGACGTTGACCGTCCCGGAGCCGGGGATGGGCGCGTAGCGCAGGGTGATGTGACCGCTGATCCCGCCGGTGTTGTAGTAGCCGATGATCTGGAGCTTGTACCTCGCCGTGCCGGTGTCGATGGCATAGACGCGGTAGTTGGGCCAGAGCCTGCTGTTGCCCTGCAGGCTGTAGGCGTACCAGCTGTTGTTGTTGAACAGTCCGCTGCGGTCGGCCTGATAGCGGGCGGCGATATCCTCTCCCCCGGCGGTTACGGTGCCGCCCGGGTAGTTGCCGATGTCGGCCTCATCGATCTTTCCGAATGCGCCTCCCTTGCCAAACCCCTTGACCGTTCCGTTGGTCCAGATATTCCAGTCCCGGCCGGAGATATCCACCATGATGTCCCAGCTGCCTGCGCCCAGGCCGGTGCAGTCCACCTGGGAGGTGTTGTCGAAGTCGTAACACCTGCTGCCGCCTTCGGCGCCAATGGCCGCGATCCAGGTGACGGGGGTGGCGGAGAAGCGGTCGTCATCCTTGCCCTGGACGAACAGCTCCAGCGTGACCTCCTTGTCCGCCTGTGCGATATGGGTTACGCGCATCCTGGCGTAGCTGTCCCCCCTGGCGGATCGAATCAGCCACCAGGCGCCGCTGTTGGCGGTTATGGTGTGGTCTTGCGGGTTGTACAGCCACCAGCCGGCGCTGCTTCCGTCTCCCTCGATCGCCGGCTCCCTGTTCTCCTCTTCGAAGGTCAATGCCGTGCTGTCGGTGACGCGCTCGAATACCGCCAGCTCGCTTTCGGCCGTGGCGGCGAGAAATACCGGGACATTCGGCGATCCGTCGGGCAGGTGGAAATCCTCCTGCCGGTCGGCGACCGCGCCTTTTACCGAACCGGGGCCGGATGCTCCCCCGTTCAGCTTGATCCTGGTGCGCTTGAAGGCGACATGCCATTCGGTGGAGTTATCCGCTTCAGCGTCCGTCAACTCCAGCACCTTTCCCGTGTGCAGGTTGAAGTAGGTGTACTTGTTGGCCGGGTCATCCGGCTGCGCGCCGAATCCTCCTGCCGTGGCATTCAGCTCAATCAGAGAGAGGCTATTGTCGGGTTCGGGATCAGGTTCCGGATCGGGGACGGACTCGGGATCAGGAGCTGCATCCTTCTCTTCATGCAGACATCCGCTCAATCCGATCAGGGCCATGGACATGAGGAGCGACAGAACGATTTGCCGTTTGCGTGGTTTCATCTTTGTTTACTCCTGTTGTGGATAGTGAAAAATCGTCTGCCAGGCAGAAAAACCGTTAAACAAGCTGTGGAGAGCAGGACGCAAAAAACCGGAGCAGGGGTGCTTGTGTTTGATTTTTCACGCCCCGCTCTCCGCAGCCTGCTCATGAGGGTATGCGGTCCGGGTTCATCAGCCATCGAAACGCACCCCCAGATAGATGAAGCGCCCCGCTTCGGGCCGCCTGTCGTAACGGACATCGGGGTCACGATGCTCGTCGGTCAGGTTGTCGATGCCGCCGAACAGCTTGAATCTGTCGCCAACCGCCTGGGTCAGTTTCAGATCCCAGGTGGTCCAGGCGGGTGACTCCAGAAGATTTTCCGCATCATAAAACTCCCGGCTCTGGTAGACGCCCCGCAAGGTCAGCACGGTTCCCCCCGCCTTGCTGTACCAGTCTGCCCCCAGCTTGATCTGGTGGCGGGGGCGCTCTTTCAACGTTTTCCCTGTATCGCGATCTTTACTGTCGAGCAGGGTATAACTGCCTTTCATCTCGAAACGGCCCGCACGGCGACTGCCACTGATCTCAACCCCCTGGGTCATGGCGCGGGCAAAGTTCTGGTAATCAAAAATGTTCATCGCGGGGTTGGATTTGGCGGGATTGATCCGGGTGTCGATGAGATTCTTGATTCGGTTGTGAAACAGGGTAATGTCGGCATGAAATTCATTCGCTCGCGCAAATTCGATGCCTAACTGGTAGCTGTCAGAACTCTCCGGTTGCAGTTCGTCGTTGCCGATTATCATGTAACCCAATTGACTGTGATCAAAGACAAAAAAGCGCTCTTTCAGATTTGGCACCCGGTAACCACGGCCAATACCCATGCGCACATTGGTGATGACATCGGCAAACCACTTTGGCGTAAACATGGCGTTGATCCTGGGCGCAACATGGAAACCGAAATCACTGTCCTCCTGCATACGTATTCCCGGCACGACCTCCCACTGTTCGCCAATAAATATGTCATCCTGCAAGTAGGCCTCGATGTTGCGTTTTTCCGCGCTATCCACTTCGGGGGCGCGAATCCGGCCAGTCCCCTGGTATTGATTCATGACCTCCTGGCCGAGCAACAGCCCGGAAGTGAGAACCTGGTTCTCACCCACGGGTCTGTCCCACTGCAATTCGGCGCGCCAGGTATCAATCTCTGCGGTACGCTGCTGCTCTATCTCCGGGGTGGCGATGACATCCTGCTGCGTGACATCCTGCCAGTTCTCTCGAAGCAGCCAGCCGCGCAACCGGCCACCGTTATCCAGTTTGCGTTCAACACCCAGTGTGGTGCCGAAGCGACTGGCATCTTCATTTTTTCTCTTTTTGAGTTTGCCGACACCGGGGATAAGGTCTGAAAGAGTGTTGTTGCTGATATTCTCCCGGTAATAGCGCGGTAGAATATAGATTTCAGTCTGGTCATCCGGGGTCCAGGCCAGGCGCAGATTAAGGTTGATTTTGCTGCCCTCCTCACCTTCTGAAACAAAGGTGTCCGGGTCGAGGGTGTAACCATCCTTGTCGCGCAGATCAGCGTTGAGCTGCAGATACCCGCCAGGCCGTTTCAGCGCCAGATTGGCTGCCAGGCGGCGGGCGCTGATGTCACTGGAGTCACCGCTGAGGTTTTTGTCTCCGTAGCTGCCGCCATCCAGGCTCAGTTGATAGCTCTGCGGCAGCGAAGGTTTGCGGGTAATAACATTAATGACACCCCCCATGGCGTTGCTTCCGTAGAGTGCCGAGGTGGCGCCCTTGACAATCTCGATGCGCTCGATATCCATTGCGCCGATCTGGCTGAGATCAACCGAGGAGCCGGTGCTGGGGCTGATGGGCTCGCCATCGAGTACCACCAGTACCCGGTCAGAATTGATTCCCTGCAGCCAGACCTGGAAACCGGTTTTGCCGTGGATGGGCTTGAGCAGCAGGCCGGGCACATCCTCCAGCGCCTCTTTCAGATCACGGGCGTGGGTCTTCTCGATCTCCCTGCGGTTTACTACCTCGGTGCGCACCGGCACCTCCAGCACCGGTTTCTCGGTGCGGGTGCCGGTGACCACTACGTCGCGCAGTCTGGTGATCTCTGCGGTGTTCTGCTCGGCAGCTGCGGCCTCAGACAGAACCAGAGTCACTACCAACAAGGATATGGTTGAGAGGGCTAAAAGACCCACAAAAAAACCTCCTTGAACAAAAGGTACCGAACCAAAAAATAATGGCTGGCTACCTTTGCCCGGAGGCGGGGTGGCTGGCTGACGCGACTGCTGTATACTGTTTTGACGTTCTACTTGGTGAGAATCAGTTTTCCCTTGCTGGTGATGCGCAAGCGATACTCCTCTCCCGTATGCTCGATGATCAACTCCCGCGTACCGTTGAAAAGCGCGTCTGTGGATACGCGGGACTCTCCCGGTCGTGGTTTTTCGCGGAGTGTATCGTCCGGGCGAACGGTTTTATCTGATGTTTTGTTCATGGTCTATCCGGCTTCGGAGAATATGGCGACGTCCCCCGGTGTGCGCAGCATCTTGTCCACCTCTCCCTGGTGCATCTCCTCTTCGGTAATCATGCGCCGGGCGTACTCCTCCAGCAGCACCGATTGCCCCTCT